>NZ_OZ244997.1:5750512-6053171 GCF_965223285.1 Candidatus Leptofilum sp.
GTTGAATGGTTCCAATATCTTCCCAGTACCCTTCAAAAATGAATCCTTTCAAATGACAGGACTCCATTGCTTGCGGCAAGACATCCCGACCAAAATCGTTTCCATCGCCATCAAGTAGTTCAAACAGCATATCGGTATTGAACACGTAAATGCCCATCGAGGCCATGAACGACCGTTCCGCACCGGGCCAGCTTGCCATCACATCCAGCTCTGCGTCTGTCTTGGGCTTCTCCTTAAACTCAACTACGTTTTTCTCGCCATCCAGCTTCAAGATACCCAGGCCTGGAGCCGCATCGCGGCCAACAGGCTGTACTGCTACCGTGACATCTGCGTTTGTTTCAACGTGTTGCTCAACAAACTTGCGGTAATCCATGCGATACAAATGATCGCCAGCCAGTATGAGCGTATATTTGGCTCCTGCCTGCTTAATTTCGATGGCTTGCTTGCGGACGGCATCGGCCGTGCCCTGGTACCAATCTACACTGGTTGGCTTTTGTTCTGCAGCCAGGATTTGAACCCAACCGGGCGAAAAAACATCTCGATTGTAGGTGCGGTGAATATGCCTATGAAGTGATACGGAGTTGAACTGGGTGAGAATTGCAATTTTTTCGATGCCAGCATGAAGGCAGTTGCTCATGGGAATGTCAATAAGGCGATATTTGCCTGCGAGCGGCACAGCGGGTTTGGCACGCTCTTTTGTTAATGGGTACAAGCGAGTTCCTGCGCCGCCGCCCAAAATTAGACCAAGCACATCTTGCATTTGCATGTAGATTTCCCCTTTGGTTTCATTAACGACATTTGTAGGTACTTTGTTCAGGTTCCCCGTACACAATTAAAACAGAGAAATGGCTTTTCGACCAATAACAAAATTTAATGAACAGATGCGTAGAGCTACTGCGTTTTGCTTATTCTCTGTTATAATTTTGCTGCTGCTAAACAATTGCATTGGCAAATGCAAATGATAGATAAAAGCCTTATTAATCTTGACTCTATTGCAACTTTTGGGCTTTTGTCAGGTAGTAATGTGTAAAAGCTAGATATTTTGAATGAGTGCGACCCTTCATTTGGCTTTTACTTGAGCAAACCGAAAAGAAATCGCCCTTTGGTTTTCAAGATAATTTCTATGGTTTTCATAGAAAGGAGATTTTCATTCATGGCAGGTTTAGGTGTTCCCGAACTTCTGATTATTTTGGCAGTTGTGCTGCTTGTTTTTGGTGTCGGCCGCATTAGCCGTATTGGTTCCGAACTAGGCAAAGGTATTAGTGCCTTTCGCGAGGGCGTGCGTGAAGGCAGCCAAGAAGATGACGAGAAAGACACCTCGGAAATTGAGGCATAAGTTGTCGGCGAGTTGACGTTTTATGGACAGCTTTTTTGGTATTGGCTTTCCGGAACTAATTCTCATTCTAATTGTTGCGGGCATCGTCATGGGGCCGGAGCGCATTGGGCAGGCTGCGCGTTGGCTGGGCCGTACCACTGCTCAAATGCAAAAAATTTCGCGCGGGTTTATGCGCCAGCTCAACCATGAGTTAGATAATTCTGGGGACGGGGAAGCCTTACGAGAAACAATGCAAGAGCTGCAACAGCTTCGTAAGGAGCTAACAGATTTGCGCGGTGAAATCACTCAGGCCACTTCTGAAACAACTCAGGCCGGAAAACAGGCATTTGCGGATATTAATAACAGCATTCAACTGCCAAATTTGATGCCCTCCCCGACAGTTAAGGGCGTTTCCAATGGCAAGCCCACATCTACTCCGGAGCAAAATGAAACCGTGGTAGATGATGAGCAAGAAACGGCCGTACCCCACCTACCCTCCCTTCTCGATGTGCCGGACGATCCTGAATAATGGCCAAAGCAAACTCCCCCTCAGATACCCTGATCGATGAAGGACTAGAGGCTGGCAGCCTGACGCTGCTTGGTCACTTAAATGAGCTGCGGATTCGGTTAACGTATGTTGCTGTGGCGTTGCTGGTTACCACTGCATTCAGTTTTGCTTTTGCGGAACCCGTGCTGCAATTTTTGTTGGGGCCATACGCGCAGAGCATTGAAGGGATTGTAGAGTTACAAACATTAGAGCCAACCGAAGGGATTGAAACGTTTTTCAGAATCTCTTTGCTCTCTGGAGCAATATTTTCCATGCCCGTGATTTTGTACCAGTTTTGGCAATTTATTGTTCCGGGACTCACGCGCAACGAAAAGCGGTACGTTTTTATCTTTTTGCCCAGTGCCCTCATTTTATTTGCACTAGGAATTTTGTTTGCCTGGTTTGTGCTTATTCCAGCGGCCATCTTCTTTTTAGCGGGTTTTTTGAGCACTATCTTTAAACCGGAATGGACGCCGACTGGATACATTGGGTTTGTGCTGCGTATGTTATTTTGGATTGGCATTGCCTTTGAAATGCCGGTGATTATCTACTTTGTTGCCCGTGTAGGGGTCGTTACAGCCAAAGCATTACGTGAACAGTGGCGTTTTGCCGTGGTGGGGATTGCTGTTTTGGCGGCCATCATTACTCCTTCAATTGATCCCGTAACTATGCTGTTAACGATGGCACCCTTGCTGATACTTTACGTGCTCAGCATTGGTTTGGCCGTGGTAGGGCAAAGACAATTTGAACGATCAGTAGCAATTGAGTAGCTGTTCAGTGAATTTATGAGGAAATTGGATCGTGTACGTTAATATTGAGTCCATTTTGCCGCTGACTTAGTACGTAGGCAGCAACGCCCCCGCCGATAAACCCAAACAAATGTGTCTGCCAGGAAATACCGCCCCCTTGTGGCAGCACCCCCCAAATAATGCCGCTATAAAGCAGTAAAACAACCAGGGCGATGAGGGTGGCTCGGCAGCTACGTTCAAAGTAAGCAGCCAGCAGCAAGAAGCCAAAGTAACCAAAAATAAGGCCGCTAGCCCCTAGATGTACAGAGAGCCGAGGCCCGATCAGCCAGGCTCCCAAACCGCCAATTAGCGTGACGATAAATGTTATCAGGAAGAAGTCGCGTAGGCGGCGGGAGAGCATTACGATGCTGCCCAAGATGAGCAGCGGGCCTGTATTGGCAATGAGATGGCGAAAACCGCCGTGCAAGAATGGTGCCCACAATATTCCCAAAAGCCCATCCAGACTGCGCGGGCGAACGCCAAAACCATCGAGCGATCCGCCAAAGACAAGTTGATCAATGCCTTCAATGAGCCACAGCATTAGGACAAAGCCGCCAACAATGGAAAGCGGGGTTTTGAGCTGTTGCCACAGGTCGGTCTGGGTTCCTGTTTCTTGCATGGGATTCCTTACATGATGCTATTTCTAGACAATGTGTCGCTGCACGGCCGTATCGGGCTTATTTCTCCACCATACGCTATTTGGCTGGATTGGTTGCGGACTTAAACATTAGATAAGTTCGCTGCGCAACACGATGATTGTGCCTAGACCAACAGCCAACAAGCCCACAGCTACCCAGACGATGACACGGCCGTATCCCATACCATCATCCGCACTCGCATTGGTTGTATTGGGGGTTTCCACTACTGTTTCTCCACTTGTTCCTGGAACGGCCGTTGCTGAAGAAAGGCTCAGTTGGGTAGAAACGGCCGTTGCCAGTGGCGTAGCCGTGTGGGTAGGGCTTGGGGCAGTTGGGGTTGCTGACTGTGGCGTGGCTGTGGGTGGCATAGTGGGTAGCGGTGTTGTCGGCAGCTGCCGCACCAAAAGCTGATCGCCTGGTTGCAAGATAGCGTTTTGGTCAATATTGTTGAATGTGAGCAGTTCGTCCAATGTTAGGCCGTAACTGAAAGCAATTTCCCACAGCGTTTGCCCCCTGCGCACCGAATGGTACAAGATGGGCGTAGGTGTAGGTGGCGGTACCTCGTTGGGGGCCAGGCGCACCCGAATTTGCTCTCCCGGCTGCAAGACCGCATCCTCTGGCAAGCCGTTTAGCCACAAAATATCTCCCAGCTTCACGCTGTACTGCACGGCGATGGACCAAAGCGACTGCCCCTCTAGCACCGTGTGCATGGTTGGGGGTGTTGGCGTGGGCGGCGGTGCCTGACCGTCTGCCAGCCGAATCGTTATTTGGTCGCCTGGATTTACAATAGCGTCAGGCGGCAGGCTATTAAACAGCAACAAATCAGAAAGACGAATGTCATAATGAGCAGCCAGCGACCACAGTGCTTGCCCCTCCTGCACCACATGGACAATTGAGCCATCCTCTTTTGGTTGTGCCAGGGTAATGGGGGTAATAAACAGGGGCGCAGGGCTTGTGTCTGCGGCTGGTGGGGGCGGGGCATCGGAAGGTTGGCCAACAACCAGCACGTAGAAATTCTCGTTGCCGTTGGTGGCAAAGCCAGTGCCAGCATCCTGGTAGCGGCTGGTGATGAGGGTATTGTAATGCACAGGGCTGTTAATCCACCAATTGAGTCCGCGTGCGGCTGTCATGCCTGTGCCACCTACAATGTTTTCACTAACGCGCCCAACATACCCAACAGCGGCGGCACGGCTTTGGGGAGTGGAACCACCAAAGCCAGTGTGACTGGTAAAGATGTTGTTGGCCGCCATGAAGTTTGCTTGATCTTGTGCGGCCGCTGCCAGAGCATTGCTATATTGAAATGGGACAAGCCCATTGTTATTACGAAACTGGTTCACTTCCTGAAAAATAGCGGAGGCGGTTTGTGCTTGTACGGCCGTTGCTTCCCCCACCAGCAAGAACAGGCAAAATAGAACCACAACGATTGTTTTTCTAGCCATGCCAGAACTATATCAACCGAAACGGCCGTTATCAAACTAAGATGGTTAGAAAACAGTCAGTTTAACCCAACCCTAACGCCGCCTACAAACATTTTTTGGCCAGAAAAAAGCCTGAAACAAACCATCATCTTGATGCTAGTCGGTAGCTGGTTGATTGCTGTGATGGCTCAGGTGCAGATATCCATGTGGCCGGTACCGTTCACAGGGCAAACCTTTTCTTTTATCCTTTATACATTGCCTCAATTTCGTTGGCAAAATTTTCGTTAATGATGCGACGCTTAATTTTCATCGTCGGTGTCAACTCACCATCTTCAATGGTAAAGTCACGCGGTAGCACGCGGAAATTCCGTACATGCTCCACCCGAGCAAATAGCTTGTTCACCTTCTCGTCAATCTCTTTCTGCAAATGATCTATCAACTTTGGATGTTCATGCAGCGTCTGCCCTTCCAAATTATTCGCTTGGGCAAATTGTGTGGCTGCATCGGGGTCAAGTGTCAGCAAGGCCGTTAAAAAGCGGCGGCGTTCACCAATAACCACGGCTTGCGACACCAAATCCAGATTCTTCAAAGCGGCCTCAATGTTCTTTGGTGCAATGTTTTTACCACCAGAGGTGATGATGATTTCTTTCTTGCGACCGATAATTTTCAAGTAGCTATCCTCATCAAATTCACCCAGGTCACCGGAATGCAGCCAACCATCTATCAAATCTGAGGCTGTCGCCGCTTCATTCTTGTAATAGCCCAGAAACACATTCGGCCCCTTCATCAAAATTTCTCCATCTGGCCCTAACTTGACGTCTGATCCAGGCCATGCTTGGCCGACGGTTCCCACTTTGTTGGCACCAGGCAAATTGGTTGATGTTGGGCCGCTCCCTTCAGATTGACCATAAAGTTCTACAATTGGTAAATCCAGACTGCTAAGGTAGCGCAAAATTTCTGGGGCAATTGGAGCAGCCGCGGTTATGAGAATACGTGCCTCTGTTAGGCCAAGACCTTCTTTAACTTTCGAAAAGACCAATTTGCTAGCTAGATTGTGCTGAAATGAGAGCAAGCCACCTGGTTGTTGCCCTCGGTTACGGACGTTAGCTACCCTGTCGCCAACATCTTGTGCCCACTCTGCAATTTTGGCGCGGACACCGGTGGATTGGGACAGCGTTGCCGCTATACCTGCCTGGAACCGCTCAAAAATGCGGGGGACGCCAAAGAAGACGGTTGGCTTAACCTCTTTTAGATTGTCGTTGAGATGATCTTGGGGGTGATATTGGGCGAAGTAAACCTGGTATGCTGCGGTAATTGCCGCATGAATGCTAAACATTTGCTCGGCGATATGCGAAAGTGGCAGGTAGGAAATGGTGCGGTCTGATGGCACCAAATGGATCAAGTTTTGTGCGTTTTGGGCGGTGGCAGCCAAATTTTTATGGGAAAGCATGACACCTTTTGGTGGGCCAGTGGTTCCAGAGGTGTAAATAAGGGTGGCAAGCTGCTCTAATTCCAAGGCTTCCATGCGGGCGTCCACAACACTCTCATCAACCTCATCACCTTTGGCCATAAAGCCTTCCCAGGTGTGGGTCATATCATCATCAACTTCGGTGCCACGCATGAGAACAATGTGCTTGAGGCAAGCAATATCATCCCGCACCGAGGCGATCTTGTCCCATTGCCCTTGATTTTCTACTAAAATCACGCTCGATTCTGAGTTCTCGACGATATATTTACACTCTTCCGGAGAGTTGGTTGTGTAGATGCCAGCGGGCGCACCACCCACCATCATAGAGGCAAGATCAAAAATTACCCATTCTGGGCGATTGAACCCCAGAATGGTAACGTTTTGGCCTGCTTCTACCCCGAGGGCAACCAGCGCACGGGCAGCTTGGCGCACCTGGTTGGTGTACTCCTTCCAAGAGGTCGGTACCCATGCATTGCCAATCTTTTCGTAATATGCGGGCGCGTTGGGGCGTTTACGGCCGTTTTCATGCAGCCTGTGGAGAATCGTGTCTGTCATCAAATGCCTCCTCTTTAAGACATTCACTGACCGCTTGTAGACCCAAATTCATCATACAAATATGATGTCTTGTGCAGGGGCACATTGCTGAGATGTTGGGACTTAGTCAGTATATAAATTTGCACAATAAGTTTTGGGGTCAAGTAAACCAGAAAAAGGTTGAAAATGACAATCTTGCAAATCTCTAGCTTACTCATGCAAAAGCAGGGGCACCAACTTTCCAAATTTCCAGGATTTTCCTGCTTTTACATAACTCTCTTTTCTTCTCTCATTTTTTATCATAACTGCGCATGTTCCGCAATGATTTTCTGGTTTGTTTTACTTTTTGGGTAACCTTGGGGAAACAAAAAGCCCAACGTTTCTGTTGGGCCGATTGTTTGTATGTACAACAAAACCTTGTTACCGCACCATCATGTACAGGCTGAGGCCAACGTAATATACAACGTAAAGAAGCGAAGCCCAGAGCATCCAGGGCTGAAACACAGGGTACTGTAGCCAAACCATCAAGCACAAAATGCCCCAGATAAATGTTAGAGACACTGTCAATTTTTGGAAGCGCACCATACGAGATGGGTATACATATTTGATTGGGACAAAAACCAGAACGGTGAGCGTGGCAATGACCCAAAAATTGATCCACGGATTGGCATCGAATATGAAGAGATAAAAAACCACCACATTCCAATAAGATGGGAACCCTTTGAAGGTATGGTCGTCTGTTTTGGCATCTGCTTGGCAAAACTGAAAGGCTGAAGCTAAAACGACCATAGCAATCCCGGCAATGGTGGTGCTGGCAGGTAGCAAATTGGCTTCGTATAGAAAAATAGCAGGCACAATCACATAGGTTTGGTAATCAATAATATTGTCCAGCAGCGCGCCATCAAAACCAGGTAGCAGCCCTTTTACCCTAAAGCGGCGAGCCAGCGTGCCATCCAGGCTGTCTACCAAGGCAGCAAGGCCTAGCCAAAAGAAGGCCGCTTGCCATTGGTGCTGCACAGTCGCCATAATAGCTAGCAATCCCCATAATGCCCCCGTTGCGGTGAAGAGATGAACGCCCCAAGCTAGCACTAACGGCCGTTCAACCTGTATGTTGAGATTCATTCGTGACATGATTATTCCTATGATGCTCTACTCAAAAAGATTGCTGAACTTTAAGGGATACCTGAATGTAAGTCAATAACCTTTAGGGGCAGACTTCAAAAGCCTTCTGGGCATTTTGTAATTACCCCAGTGACTATGACTTTTGAAGTCTAGCATACCTAATGTGCAACTTTCTTTTTTTCCAGAGAGGAGTTGGCATCCTCAAATGCCAACGGTCGCATTTGAGAATGCTCCCTCCTCTGGATGGGATGTAAAAGTTGCACATTGCGTTAGCATGTAAATTAAGGCAGCATTTCGATGATGGTGGCTTCCCCTTGCCCCACACCGACACAGAGCGTTGCCAGCCCGTAGCGCATCGCTTCGCCAGCCTCAGCTCGCCGTCTCATCTCATGCAGTAAGGTGGTAAGTATGCGCGCCCCGGAGCAGCCCAGCGGATGTCCCAAAGCAATGGCCCCCCCATTAACATTGGTAATTTCCTGGCTCAACCCAAGCTCGTTCAGGACGGCCAACGCCTGTACGGCAAAGGCTTCATTTAGCTCGGCCAAATCAATCGCATCCAAAGAAATATTGGCGCGCTGCAACGCTTTGCGCGTGGCGTGAATAGGGCCAAGTCCCATCACGCGGGGGTCCACGCCAGCCGCCCCAGAGGCTACCCAACGCGCCATTGGTTGCAAGCCTAACTCTTTGGCCTTGCTGGCAGACATGAGCAGCACGGCGCAGGCCCCGTCATTCAACCCGCTGGCGTTGCCAGCCGTGACGGTGCCTCCCTTGCGAAACGCAGGGCGCAGCTTGGCCAAAGTTTCCATGCTGGTTGCCAGTTCGTAGCCGTCGCTGGTTTTGTTGATACGGGGGTGTTCGTCAGTGTCTACCACAATGGGGTCTCCCTTTCGCTGTGGGATGGTGACGGGAACAATTTCGGCTTGGAAACGGCCGTTCACAATAGCCTCCCGCGCCCGCCGCTGACTCTCAAAGGCAAAGGCATCCTGCGCCTCGCGGCTAATTTCGCCACCTTCAATTTGCCCGGCGCAGCTCATCTCGAAGATGTTTTCGGCCGTTTGCCCCATTGCTTCCAGCGGAAAGAGTGCCTCCATCTTTGGGTTGGGGTAACGCCAGCCCAGCGTGGTGTCGTAGCCAGTTATGTTGCCAGATGGACCCCAGGCCCGTGAATTTTTGGGGAATGAGTACGGTGCCCGGCTCATGCTCTCTACACCCCCAGCAATAAACACATCGCCCTCGCCACATTTAATGGCTCGCGCCGCCTGGTTCACTGCGTTTAGCCCGCTGGCACACAGTCGATTGAAGGTGACGGCCGCCACCGATTCGGGCAGTCCGGCCAGCAGCGTGGCCATCCGCGCCACATTTCGGTTATCTTCCCCCGCCTGATTGGCGCAGCCAAAATAAACTTCCTCAACTTCGTGCGGATCAATACCCGTCCGCTCAACCAACGCCTTGATGATCAAGCCGGCCATATCATCTGGTCGAACGGCCGCTAGCGCCCCTGCATGGCGGCCAATTGGGGTTCTTACTGCATCAATAATGACAACATCGTTCATTTAAGTTTCTCCGTAAAAGTTTGACTTGTGCTAATTGGTTGCCAATTATAGCCGACGAGATGGTTTTCGTAAGTAAGTAGGTGGCGTTGGTAAAACGGCCGTTTCCGCCATAAAATTAGCGCATGAGCAATTGGACACATATTGTAGGACATCAGTGGGCGGTTGAAATGTTGGCTAATGGTCTGGTGAATGACCGGCTGGGTCATGCTTACCTAATTACAGGGCCAGAGCAGGTGGGTAAGACGACCCTGGCGCGCACCTTTGCCCAGGCGTTAAATTGCGAGGCCTCAGAACCGGAGCGGCCGTGTGGCCACTGCCGCCCCTGCAAACTCATAGCCATAGACAGACACCCCGACGTGAAGCTGATTACGCCGGAACTGAGCGGCCGAGGCAAGCTGACGCTTAAAATTGAGACGATTCGCCAGTTGCAGCAAGATTTGAACCTTTCGGCCTACGAGGCGCGCTACAAGGTGGCGATTTTGGAACGGTTTGATGCGGCTACCGTTGGCGCCGCCAACGCCTTTTTAAAGACATTGGAAGAGCCGCCAGGCAAGGTGGTGCTGCTGCTCACCGCCACGGACGCAGACATGCTGCTGCCCACCATTGCTTCCCGTTGCCGCACGCTAAATTTACGGCCGTTGCCCACTGATCTCATCGAACAAAGTTTGGCAACCCGCTGGCAAGTGCCGGCAGAAAAAGCAATGCTGCTGGCCCATTTGGCAGACGGCCGTTTGGGCTGGGCAATTCAGGCAGCAGAAGATGAAACCATTCTGCAAACCCGCACCGAGCAGATTACACACCTGCATGATGCCCTGGCTGGCCGCCGCGTCCAACGCTTTGCCCTGGCAGACAAGCTGGCTCGCCAGCCAGACACATTGCCCAATCTGCTGAAAACATGGCTTAGCTGGTGGCGTGACCTCACGTTGCTCAACCAGCGGCAGGGCCAGTCCATTAGCCTGATGCTCACCAATATGGATGAGATTGAGCGGCTGGAGCCATTGGCCACCGCCTGGAGCGAGCAGCAAATCACCGCCAGTCTCAACCAAACCAACCTGGCACTCTGGCAGCTAGAACGCAACGCCAACACGCGCCTCGTTTTAGAGAATTTGTTGTTAGTGTATCCTTTTCCAAAACTTGTTTGAACTCTCGACCGGACGCTTTTGTTTTAAAGAAGATTAACGTTGATGAGGGTGATCTCCCTTTTCATCCGCATCCTGTTGTATTTGCAAGTGAATTATTCGTTACGACAAACTTTCCTTTGAAAGTGATTGGAACGAGAGGTTTGGTTTGTTATTTCTCATTGCATTCACTAACTCTTCAATTTGGTCGTTCCTGAATGCATGAGAAACGAGCTCGAGAATTGTGTCATCAAGATTAGCGCCTCTACGCTCGATATTTTCAGGATTTATACCTAAATCAAAACACAGCACCCGTAATTCTGATCCACTAAAATGCTTTGCTAACGCCTGTCGAATGGCAATTAAATGTTTACGATTGTACTCAATGCTATCTTTCGTTTCTTTTACGAGATCAGAGTCTAAACTGGCAAGTTGTGAAAGAAAGAGAAGATATTTTGGATTATCCTTTCCCCTAACCATTCCAAGGAACTCAATTTTTCCTTTTACAACGTATTTAAATGATGGTGAAGAGGAATAGGGATTACGGTTCTTTTTATCCCATTTTTCTATAAATTCCCTTTCTGCCTCTTCCGGTCCATATACTTCCCATGCGTGAAGCATTGCTCGAATTTGGCTCACAAATTTTTTATTTACATTTGGAAATTTATTCACTGTAAGGCCTGTTACTTCTTGCCTTTTGTCGTATGTTTGAAGGCGAACTTTATTTTGGTTTATCTGGAACCCATTTGATCCTATGAGCATTTTTAGAGGCTCTCCAATTACAACCGTCCTTTTATTTTCTACGGTGGTAATTTGTGCTAAATCTTGAGGGAAATTCTTCTGTCTTGTAGAAAACGTTATATCGTCAGCATACCTCGTATAAACGCATCTATATCTAACTGCTAATTGTCTAAGTTGAGTATCTAATCTAGAGCATATAAGGTTTGAGATTATTGGGGAAGTTGGTGCTCCTTGAGGCAACTTTCTGTCATGGCAACAAATATTTGCTAGCAAGACGGCTACTTCCTCTGGTAGTTCATATGGAATTGCCATAAATAAGCCGCGGACTCTTTTGAAGGTTATAGAAGGAAAAAAGTTTTTCAGATCCAAATTCAGTACGTACTTTTTTCTACAATGCATCGTAGCATTAGTTCTAATATTCTTGTCTAGAACGAATCCATGAGTGCTTGCTTTTGGTTTGTAGACACACCTCAAAACTTCATTTAGTTTTCTTTGAATAAACTTGAGAGAATTATTGGGAGCGAGGATAGTACGACTATCACCATTTCTTTTGCTTATATCAAACTGCTTATATCTTTCCTCTTTTGGCCTGATATAAACATTGAACATTAACTGATTGTGGTTGACCTCAAGTAAGGTGCCAACTTCCTCTGTCGTTTTGAGTTTAAGAAACTGTTCCCGCAATTCTTCGGGATTTTTTGAAAGTAATGAATCCATATTTTTTGATTGGGTTTGAGAGAAAGGCACCTACAAAAAATTTGACCTGAAGCACTGGCAACGGCGCGGCCGTAGTATCTGGCATTGATACAGTAAATTATCGAGTA
This sequence comes from Candidatus Leptofilum sp., assembly GCF_965223285.1. Classification (GTDB taxonomy): domain Bacteria; phylum Chloroflexota; class Anaerolineae; order Promineifilales; family Promineifilaceae; genus Leptofilum. The sequence continues at coordinate 5,762,579 of NZ_OZ244997.1, forward strand.
AATAGGAGCCAGTTAACTAGAACATCCTAAGAGCTGTCGAGCGGATCGCCGACAATAATTAATTTAGTTTTGTAAGTGCCTTCGGATATGTTAAATAATTTGATTCAAACAGTCAAACTCGCTTAAAAAGTGGTCAGTTGGTGGTGGTTTATCAACTGATCGGTTGATGGTTTTCCCCATTTTGTGACTAAAATGAAAAATAGGTCATGGTCATTTATGACCTTCGGCATGACTTCCGGCACATTCGGCAACGGCCGTTTCCCGGTACACTCGCATCATATTCGGAAAACAACGCTGTAATCAGCCGATGATGAAAGATCAAAGATTAAAAAGATTTCGCAGACTTTAATCCGCGTTAATGTCGCGGGGCGACTGCTTCGCGTACAGCGTCCCATTTAATGAAGGAGTTAACGATGTCACCTATTGTGGAAGTAAATGATTTACACAAACAGTACAACCCGCCCGATGGCGTTACGGCCGTTCAGGGCGTCTCTTTTGCCATTAAGCAGGGGGAGATTTTTAGCCTGCTGGGGCCAAATGGGGCGGGCAAAAGTACCACTATCTCGATGTTGAGCTGCCTTTTGGCCCCAACCAATGGTGATGCAGCCATCGACGGCCGCTCCATTCGCCAGCAACCAAAGCAAGTGAAGCAACTGATTGGTGTGGTGCCGCAGGAAATTGCCCTGTATGACACCATCAGTGCCCGCGAAAACCTCGATTTTTGGGGCAAGATGTATGGCTTGTCTGGGGATCATTTGAAGGAGCGGGTAACGGCCGTTCTGGAGATTGCTGGCCTCACCGACCGCGCCGATGACAAAGTAGAAACCTTCTCCGGCGGTATGAAGCGGCGTATTAACATCGCCGTAGGGCTGCTGCACAATCCCAAAGTGCTGTACATGGATGAACCAACGGTAGGCATTGACCCCCAAAGCCGCCGCCGCATTCTAGACACGGTCAAAGAGCTGAACGCGCAAGGGCTGACCGTTCTGTACACCACCCATTACATGGAAGAAGCTGAAGAGCTGAGCGACCGGATCGGCATCATCGATCACGGCAAGCTGATTGCTGTTGGCACCCAGGATGAGCTAACCGCCACCATCGGCCAGTACGACACCGTACAGCTAGACGTGGGCGAATCTGCTGAAGCTAACGGCACGCTGGTAACCGATTTGGCCGCGCTAGCTGGCGTTCATCAAGCCGACGGCGAAGATGAGCATGTGGTTGTGCAGGCGGAGGACGCCAATCACGTCCTGCCCCGCATTTTGCAAACGGTGAATGAACACGGCCGTTCCATCCGTCGCCTGGAAATTCAAGAACCAAACCTGGAAGCGGTCTTTTTGCACCTGACGGGCCGTGCGCTAAGAGATTAGTTTAGCCACAGATTACACGGATTTCTATGGATTTTTTGGGTTTAATAATCCGCGAAATCCGTGGCTAGAGAGAAATATCATGAAAATTTGGACAATTGCCTGGAAAGACACCCTGATCCGCTTTCGGGATCGCAACGCGCTGATTTTGATGATCCTGGCCCCGCTGGTGCTATCCGCCATCATTGGGTCTGCCTTTGGCGGCTTTATTCGTGGCAGCACCCCTGCGCCGTTTGATGCCATTGCCGTATTGGTGGTGAACCAGGACGATGGCCAGCAAGGGGATCAGTTTTTAGAGATTTTGACAAGTGACGGTTTGGCTGACCTGCTGACCGTCACCGAAATGGATGATTTGGCTGCGGCGCGTGAGCAGGTGCAGCTGGGCGACGCCCGTGCTGCGATTTTGATTCCTGAAACCTTTTCGGCTTCGGTTGTGGGGGGAGCAGACGTAGATACGGCCGTTTCCCAATTTGAGTTTTACGCCGACCCTGGTGCTACCCTCACACCCAATATTGTGCGGGGAGTGGTGACGCAAATTGTGAATGGGTTTAATACGGCCGCAATCTCCGTAGATGTTACCGTGAACCAGCTTACCGAACAGGCGCAAACACTCGGTCCGGCCATGGCCAACCTGGGCATCGCGCTCAACAATGAGCTAGACAGCCAAATCGGCCCAAACCAACTTAGTCTGAGCCTGAACGACGTTTCTGTAGGCGACGAGGAAGAAGCTATTAGCGACATTAGCCCCTTTGCCTTCTTTGCCCCCAGCATGGGCATTCTCTTCCTCATGTTTTCCATGGTCGATGGCACGCGCTCTATTCTAGATGAGCAGAAGGGTGGCACGCTGGATCGTTTGGTGAGCACACCCACCAGCACCCTGGAAATTTTGCTAGGCAAAATTGGCGGCGTCTTTTTGACTGGTGCTCTGCAATTCATCGTTTTTGTTATCGCTTCATCGCTGCTGTTTAGCCTGAGCTGGGGGAGTTCCCCGGTTGGGCTGGCGCTGATGGTTTTGGCTGTGGTGCTTTCATTCACCAGCCTGGGTACATTTATTGCTGCCTTTGCCCGCGATGCGAACCAAGCCAACATCATCGGCTCTGTGGTGACGCTGGCGTTTGCCGCGTTGGGTGGTAACTTTGTTCCGGCACAAAACTTCCCGCCCTTTTTGGAGCAGTTGAGCAAAATCAGCATCAATCGCTGGGCACTAGATGGCTTTTCTGACCTGACGCTGTTTCGCCTGGGACTGAATGACGTGCTGCTGGAAATTGGTGTGTTGCTTGGCCTAAGCGTGGTGCTGGTTGGCCTGGCCCTGTGGCAGTTCCAGCGGCGCATGGCACGCTAAGTGTGGGCAAGTATGCAAGTGTGATCGCTTGAATAATTACTTGCGTACTTGCAAACTTGCAAATTGTTTTCGGAGATTATCATGTTTAAAAATGCACTAGACATTACCAAACTATACTTAAAAACAACCTACAACGAGCGCGGGGTGCTGATTTTTCAGCTAATCATGCCGCTGGTATTTATCTTCTTGATTGGGCAGGCGATTGGTGGATTTGGTCCCGGCGGCAGCAGCAGCACAAACGTCACCTGGACGCTGGCAGTAGCCAACGAGGACGCTGGTGATTTGGGGGCGGCGTTGGTGGACACGCTAGCCGCAGACCCTACGCTGGAAATCATGGCCGTATCTGCCGATGACATGGCCGCAACTGTGGAAAATGAAGAGGCGGAAGCAGGCCTGCTGATTCCTGCCAACTTTAGTGACGAGTTGCAGACGGGCAACAGCCTAACGCTCGATTTTTACAGCGACCCGGACAATGTGCAGTTTGTGCAGCCGGTGGAGCAAGCGGTGCTAGGGGGGATGAGTCAGCTTACGGGCTCCGTTAGTTCGGCAGTTATTTCCCGCGACGTGGCGGCGGAGCTGGGGTTGTTTGAACTCGGGGTGGACGAGGCGGATTATTTTGCAACGGCCGTAGCCGATGCCCAGAGCAAGTGGGAAGCTCCCCCTGTAACCATCCAGGTGAACGAGGATGAAATTGTTGTGGACAACAATAACATCATTCCGCAAGGGTTGAACCAATCCTCACCGGGCATGATGGCCATGTTTGCCACTTTTGGCATGATTGGCGGGGCGGCTGTGCTCATTCAGGAGCGGCAGAGCGGCACGCTGCGCCGGTTGCTGGTGATGCCAATTACCAAAGCGAGCATTTTGGTAGGTAAGCTGTTGGGCATTATGCTGGCCGGGGTGTTGCAAATGAGTCTGCTCATTGTGGTCTCAACGCTGGTGTTTGATGTGCCGTGGGGCAACAGTCCCGGTGCGCTGGTGCTAATGATTCTCACCTTTGCCCTGGCAATCACCAGCCTGAGCATGATGATGGCAGCACTGACCAAAACGTTGGCGCAGGCCAATGCGCTGGGCACGGTGATTGTGCTTTCCATCTCCGCATTGGGCGGGGCGTGGTGGCCCCTGGACATCGTGCCGGGCTGGATGCAATCAGTGGGTCGTCTTTCGCCGATGTCGTGGGCAATGGATGGGTTTCAGGATATTATCACCCGTGGCTTGGGCGTAACGGCCGTTTTGCCAGAGGTTGGTGTGTTGCTCGCCTTTGCTGCCGTGTTTATGTTTGTTGGCATCTGGCGTTTTAGATACGAATAATTGGTAGGGGCAGACCCCCGTGTCTGCCATGATTTGGGCGGCCACGGGGAGCCGCCCAAATCCACGAAACTTGTTTATGATGAACCATGCTGATTTCCTCAACTTCGCCCTCGACGCTGCCTGGCAAGCCGGGCGCGTGACGCTGGGCCACTTCCAGACGGGCGTCTCTGTGCGACGCAAGGCCGACAATACGCCGCTCACCATTGCCGACCAGCAGGCGGAGCAGAAGCTGCGGCAGCTTATCGAGCAATATTGGCCGGATCACAACATTGTGGGGGAAGAGTATGGGAATACGCAAAACAACTCCCCCTACACCTGGGTGTGTGATCCTATTGACGGGACCAAATCCTTTATGTGCGGCGTGCCGCTGTATGCCAATTTGGTGGCCTTGCTGTATGAAAATGAGCCGATTGTGGGGGTCATCAATCTGCCTGCGCTGAACGAGATGGTGTATGCGGTAAAGGGTGGGGGCTGCTTTTGGAACGGCCGTCCTGCCCACGTCTCAGCTACTAAAAATTTGGCCGATGCGGTAGTGTTGCGCAGTGAATTGGAGAATCAGGAACGGTACGGCCGTCAGGAAGCGTGGCAAAAGTTGGTGGATGCCAGCTATGTGCAGCGCACTTGGGGTGATGCCTATGGCTACTCGTTGGTAGCCACGGGCCGCGCCGACGTGATGCTCGATCCCATCATGGCCCTGTGGGACATTGCGCCGCTGCAAGTCATTATGGAAGAAGCGGGCGGCGTACTTACCGACTGGCTGGGGGAAGCGACGATTCACCATAAAGAGTGCATTGCCACCAACGGGCATTTGCATTCAGAAGTCTTAAGTTTGGTTAAATAAGGGAGATTGGGGCGTGGAGATTGGAGATTAGAAACAAGCAATTTCCAGTCTCTAATCTCCTTGTTTTTACATGCGGATTGTTTCGTAAACCGAGATGTCTCCGCCGTGCCGCCAGTGCGGGCACCCTTTGGCTAGCTCAACGGCCGTATCCAACGAATCTGCCTCAATAATGGAATAACCCGTTGCTTGCGTTCCCGCTGGGCCGTCGGCGACGTTGCCGCTGTTGTCGATATTCTTCACCTGTGGCGTGAATGGATTACCACCGCTCACCAACGCCTCGCCCAAGCTGCCCATCCAGGCACCCCACTCCTGCATTACCTTGGCACTTTCTTCTTCACTTTCTGGCATGCTGCCACCGGTATAAAGTAGTACAAACTGTGTCATGATCGTTCTCCTTTTGAATGTGATGTTGACGCAAAACTGCGCCGTTCTAATCAAACGACGAACAGAAAAAAGCCAGATCGACACCCCATTTGGGTAATTTGTAAATTTCCCTAAAATTGCGCCATGAATTATTTACCCGACACGATTGATCCCCAAGATGTTGTGACCACGATTGGCCTTATTTCTGATACGCACATGCCGCAGCGTTGGCCCCGGTTGCCAACGGCCGTTTCCCAAATTTTTGCTGACGTGCAGATGATTTTCCACGCGGGGGACGTGGGTGAACTGTGGGTGCTGGACGAACTGAGCCGCATCGCCCCGGTGGTGGCCGTGCATGGCAATGATGAGACGGAGGACGCCACGCGGGAACTGCCGTATCAGCAGCTTGTGACGGTGGCGGGGCAGCGACTGCTCATCTGGCACAGTCATTATGCCAACCGGGTGGATGAAATGCACGCCCGGCGTGGCGGCGATTTGCGTGAAGGGCTGCTACGCAACATCGCCCGCGCCAAGTCGGCTGGGGCGCGGCTGATCCATTTTGGGCATTGGCATTTGCCGCTGGTTTTTGAGCATGACGGGATTGTGGCCGTGAATGCGGGAGCCATTGCCTCTGGAAACCCATACCAGCAGCAGACGATCCAGACGGTGGCACTGCTGTTTGTGCTGCGAGACGGCCGTTGCCACATCACCCACGTCAACTTAGCGGAACCAGAACGGCCGTACACGCCCCAGACGGACATTGAGGCAGGCTTTGCGGGGAATTTAGCGGTTTACGGCCGTTCCATCCTCGCCCCCGATTTACACTTTCTGCGAAAAGCTGATCTGAGCGAAATTTACCGCACCGACCGGGGAGCCTTCCTCAGCGTTTGGCTACCGCTGGCGCACCGGGTTTGGGCGGGTGAGAAGCCCCATGTGGAATTAGCTGAATTGCTGACGGTGGTAAAAACGGCCGATATAAAAGAAGGGACGCGGCAAAAAATAATAACGGTTCTCAAATCAGAGTCAGAGCTTTCCAACTAACCTAAAGGCTTATGTCCAATTCACAACTCTTGGTGCTGGCAACAATCGTAACAATCGGTGGTCTTGTGGTTGTGGTGTTGGCTACGCAGCAAATTCTCCGTCTTCCTCTCTGGAGAGCCAGGCTGTTGGCGGGACTCCTGCTCCTTTTGTATGCAGCAGTGCTCATCCTGCGGCCGTCTGCCTGGTCAGTTATCAATCTGGCGGTGCTTGCGGGTGCGATTGGCGGTGCGGTTCTTCTTGGGGGTAGTCTTGGCAGTGTCGGCGCTGTCGCTGCCTTCATCGTAACGGCCGCAGTAGTTGATCTTGTCTCTGTGTCGGGTAGGCTATCGCGCGTCATTATTGACGGGTATCAGCAAGGAAACAATGACTTGCTCCTTTACCTGACGCTCGTTGTGCCAATTGACGGCCGTATCGTGCCAATCGTAGGCATTAGCGATCTGTTCATTGGAGGTTCGACAATCATTGCCCTGATTAAGCTTGGGCTCAAGCCCGTTGTTGTGATTGGCACAATTTCACTTGGGCTGGTTGCCGCACTTATTTATGGAATTTGGCAGGGAACCGCACCTGCCTTACCGTTCATTGCTGTCGCGGTTGTTTTGCTAGCTTGGCGGCACCCTGCTGGAGTGTCCAAGCTGTAAATTGGTAAACGGGATGAACTAATATGATTGAAACAACTAATACCATTCGCAACTATGAGCCTCGTGACCTAACAGAGTGTAGGCAACTGTGGCATGTCCTTACAGAATGGCACAGGCAAATCTATGATAGTCCGGGCATTGGCGGTGACAATCCTGGCCTTATCTTTGACGAACATCTTGCGCAAGTAGGGCCAGAGAATATCTGGGTTGCTGAGGCCAGCGGAAAGATCATTGGCTTAGCTGGTTTGATAATTGAAGGAAAATCGGGAGAGGTGGAGCCTGTTGTGGTGCTGGAGGAGTATCGTGGGCTAGGGGTGGGGCGGCAACTTGTGAATACCGTGATTGAGCAAGCCCAAAAGCGGGGATTGAGTGAATTGAAAGTGCTGCCTGTTGTCCGAAATGAGCAAGCCATCCAGTTTTTCCATGAGCTTGGCTTTAATGTCCTAGGCCAAATCGAGCTTTTTCAACAGTTTAAGCCTAATGAACAACAAAAGTGGGAAGAAAGAGAAACGATTGCAGGTCGGAAATTTAAAGTTTGAGGTGGTGGGGTGGAAACGGCCGTTCTCGAAACAAGATTATCCGCCTAATTTGCTTGTTGAACTTTGCTGATTTGCCAAGTATACTGTCTTTACTTGTAGCCAGAAAGTGATTCTGGATTTTGCCCTATTAGAACCAGGATTTACAGTCTAGAACCGCCGGATAAGACGCATTTTGGTGGTTTGTCCAGCATAGGTACGGGTTAATACGTGAATCACCCCCCCCCCCCCCCGTGTGGGTCGGGTGCAATCACTCAGTAGGCCGTGCAGCGGCGCGATTGCACCCGACGATTCGCGCATATTGAGGTCTCATAATGACAATTGATTCGGATGCAGTCGGCGAATATTGGAGTAAGCGCATTAATTCTTTTTCGGGCAAAAATACTGGACAGTTTTGGTGGGATGCTGGACCAGAAATTTATGATTACAGGAATACTAAAATATCAGGAGACCCTTCCATTAACTGGACAGAATATACTTTAAAAAAGTACTTTGATGAAAAGTTGCCTCTTACTAGATGTCTTTCACTTGGGTGTGGGGGAGGGCGATTAGAGCGGCAATTGGCGGAGCTTGGCACATTTCAACATTGTGATGCTTATGATGTAGCCGAGGGAGCAGTCCAGCAAGCAAGAGAATTAGCATCTACTAAAGGTATTAATAATATTTCATATCACGTTGCTGATATCAACACGATTTCATTGTCATCTGATACATATGATGCGGTTTGGATATCGATGGCCATGCATCATTTTCAGGAATTAGAACATGTTTGTAAGCAAATAAAAAATTCTCTTAAGCCTGAAGGTCTCTTAATATTAGAAGAGTATATTGGACCAAATAGATTTCAATTTCCAGAACGACAAAAAGAAGTAGCAAATCTGTGTTTATCCTTATTACCTTCCCGCTATCGTTTGAAAGTGCAACACGCTACAAATCGAGAGTCGAGCTTCCCGGTTGGTAAAGGAATGATATGGTTTATGTCCAGATTAGTAGATAAGATAAAAGATGGCGATTTGCTGCGAATTTTTCAACGTCGCTTGTTCGAATATAGATCCAAAATAAGTGGTCAAATACCGGAGAAACGAGTTGTTAATTTCCCGTCAGCTCTTGATGTAATAGCTGTTGATCCTTCCGAGGCAATTCGGTCTGAAGAAATTGTTGATGTTCTTCAGCAAGATTTTGAGATTATTGAGAAAAAAGATTGGGGTGGTAATATACTTCATTCTTTGTTAGCAGATATAGCCGGTAACTTTTCTAGCGAAGATCAACATTCAAGAGCATTTTTGAAAATGCTAATTAACATTGAAGATACGTTTCTGGAATGCGGTGAGTTCGAGAGTGATTTTGCCTATATTGTTGCACGTCCAATGAGTTAGCGGGTACACCTTTTTTCATTAAGTAGCCTTTTCAAGAACGGCGTACAAGCTAACGAAAACTTGTAGCCGAATTTCAATCCTGGCTTTCTTCAAGGGACGCATGTGTTAGAGAAGCGGAAAAAGCTACTTGGTATTTGTTCAGTTATGGCAAGTTTGATACACTGCCAACCATCATGATGAGACGGTGGCGATGGCTCTTTTACCTGCTGGTGGGTGTGTTGTTGTTGGCCTTGTTTGGTGCGGGGTGGCCAACGGCCGTTCACAGCCAAACTGTCTCCGGCGAAGGGGAAGCCCACATTTACGGCAATCTCCAGCTCGATCTTCTGCTTTCCACCCCCGCTGGCCAGCCCGGCGACACCGTAGACCTCACTGTCACCCTCACCAACCATTCGCAAGCAACCGTCTCTCCGACCATTGATTTACAGCTGCCGCCCGGCGTGCGCCCGGCGACGATGCTGTTCCCGGCGGGACTTTCCCTCAATTTGCAGGCGGGGACGCTTGATTGGCTGCCCGTCACCTTGGCTAACGGTGGCTCCAACACATTTACGCTGCCGCTCCGCCTGGAAACGGCCGATATCACCCAACCCAGCCAGGAAATCCGCGTTACGCTGCGGCATGGCGACCTGGAAGAAACGGCCGTTGCCAACATCTGGATTGGGGTGCCGCCGCAGGTGGGCAGCGTGATCAGTCCGCCGCAGGTAGCTGTGGGGCAACCGTTCCAGCTGCGCGCCGTGGCCGCTGGCTCTGGCCCGTTCAGCCAGGTGTGGCATTTGGGCGACGGCCGTCGCGTCGAAACGACCGATCCCGTGGTGTTGTTCTCGGCGGCGGGTATCTATGACATTGAAGTAGAAGTGAGCAATTTGGTGGGAACGGCCGTGCAGCGGCAGACCATTTCCGTCGTTCCCCATCCCGCCGCGCAGTTTGGCGTCAGTGACGCCACCGCTGGTGTGGGGCAACCCATCACCTTCATCAACCAGTCCGGTGGTGCAGGGCCATTAACCTATGCTTGGAATTTTGGTGACGGCGCGACCTCCGCCGAAGCCACGCCCAACCACACCTACATTGCTCCTGGCACCTATCAGGTGCACCTCACCGTGCAAAACAGCTTTGGCCAATCAGAAGCGTATTGGCCCGTCACCGTTGGCTTGCCGCCCACGGCCGATCTCATCGTTCCAGAGCGGGTGAAGGCGGGCGAGCCGTTCCAGGTGCAGGGCGTTGGCGACGCTTCGATTACCCGTTTTGAGTGGAGCATGGGGGATGGTAAATCGCTGCAAGGGCCGCTGGTGGAACACAGCTACAATCGCACGGGCGAGATGTACGTGACGCTGGTCGCCAGCAATGAGTTTGGCAGTACCCAAGTCGGCCGTTGGCTCACCGTAGACCCCGGCACGCTGCGCCTCTACCTGCCGCTCATTTTGAATTTGCTAGGGCAAAGTACAGAACCCGCGCCAGCAGAGGTAGTCGATCTAGATTTGCCTGATGTAGCTTTGGAGGAACTCTTCATTTTGCGCCCGATGGCCGTGCCACCCGGCAGCAGCCCCAGCGAGCAGCTTCTGCTTTACATCAACGAAGCCCGCCGCCAGTTTGATTTGGCCCCGCTCAATTTGGTGCCACAATTGAGTGCCGCTGCTCAAGAACACACCTTTGACATGGCTCGATTTGCTTACACGGGCCACACTGGGGCCGATGGCTCCACGCCTGCCGAACGGCTCATTCAGTTTGGCTATGGCGCGGGTTACGCGGGCGAAGCGACGGCCTGGGGCTTTGAATATCCGCATCAGGCTGTGGAGTTTTGGGTGAACAGCCCTGCCCATCGCCGCATTATTTTGAACGCCAACGCCACCGATGTGGGCGTGGGCTACGCCATTGATATTAACTCGCCCAGCGTCTGGTACTGGACGGCCGAATTTGGCAATCAGTTCGCCGCGCCAGAATTGCCTACGCTGCGCGTACAGGAACCTGCGCCGCAGTTTGAAGCGATGGTGACGAGTTTTGTGAACTTTAGCTGGAACTGGCCTGCGCCGCTGGCCGCTGGCGAACAGTTTGTGCTTTACCTGCAAACCAATCGCGGCGATTTCCCTGTCGCCACCGTCACCCAGCCGACGTTGGGGACGCGCTATTCGGTGCAGCTTGCCGCCAACGACCTCACCAGCGGCAATGCCCGCTTGATGGTGAATCCCGGCAACTATAGTTGGCAGCTTTGCCTAGAAAATGGCAGCACGCTGGTAGAAAGCGACGTGCGTTCCATCATCTTCACCCTCGATCCCGATGCCCCCACGCCGACACCGTCCCCAACGGCCGTTTCCCCCACATCATCCCCCGAACCAACCGCCACGCCGACGGCCGTACCGCCCCAAGGCACCCCGCGTCCACCTACGCCTACCTCGCCCCCGCCGCTCATCACCGCTACGCCGAATGGATAGTCGTGAGTAAAAACTCATAAATTCTAGAGGAAACCGAATGCACAAAACGCTCATTGATGCTCAAACACTGGCCGAAAATATCGGGAATCCTAATTGGGTGATTGTGGATTGTCGCTTTAGCCTGGCAGATACGGCCGCAGGCTACCAAAATTACCAACAAGCCCACATCCCCGGCGCAGTGTATGCCCATTTGGACGATGATCTTAGCGGCCCGCCCGCCACCGACCATGGGCGGCACCCACTGCCCACGCCGCAGCGGTTGGCGCAGCTATTTAGCTTCTTGGGGATTGATGAGATGAGCCAAGTGGTGGCCTACGACGATGCGGGCGGCATGATTGCGGCGCGGCTGTGGTGGATGCTGCGCTACATGCGGCACGAGGCGGTGGCGGTGCTGGATGGCGGTTGGCAGGCGTGGCAAACTGCTGGTTTGCCCACAAAATCCGGCGTTGAGCGGAACGAACCTGCCCAATTTAGCGGACGGCCGCAACCAAAATGGTTGGTCACGCTGGATGAAGTAGAAAGTCAGCCGCTGCTCGTTGATTCACGCGGCCCAGCCCGGTATCGTGGCGAAATTGAGCCAATCGACCCGCAGCCTGGGCACATTCCCGGCGCGGTCAATCTGCCCTTTGAGAACCAGCTAGATGCTAACGGCCGTTTCCGCCCTGCCGAGGAGATGAAAGCCCAAATAACGGCCGTTCTCGGCAAAATGAGGCCGGATGCTGTTACCTTTTACTGTGGTTCCGGGGTGACTGCCTGCGTTAATTTATTGGCAATGGCGCATGTGGGGTTAGGCAACGGCCGTCTCTATGTCGGTTCCTGGAGCGAGTGGAGCAATGATCCTGAACGACCTGTGACTGGGGTGAAGAGTGACTGATCACCGATTACTGGTCTTCCGACGCACCGTCCTGGCTCGCTAATTCCATCGTGCCGATAGCGCGAGCCACGTTTTCAATAGCCACCCGCTGCTTGCGGTACAAATCAGACTCACTCATCGCCAGCCGCCGCGCCACGTCCCGCACCCGCTGACCCTGCACAAACTTTAGCTCCAAAATATTGTACAAAATCCATTCAGCCGTAGTCATATTGCGCTCACCCTCCGGCTTTTGTAGCTCAATGGCGTTGTTCAAGATGGCGCGAAGGGCTTTAGTGGGATTATTTTCATGCTCCGCCATCGCCTCCTGCACAATTTGCAGCCGCATGAGCGGGCTGGTAGTTAGCTTAGGGCCACCCCAATAATGCGTCAGGGCATCACGCACCATCGAGTTAAATTCCGGGTCGTGGACAACCGGGCTACCGGCTGGTGACTCTTGTGCCAACACCGGTAAACCGCCAAACGCTGCTTCGCTGCGCCGCTGTTGAATGGCGATAATTTGTGGCAGCAATCCCTCGACAGTGGCAAACACCTCTTGCTGCAAAATGCGGTCTTCCAACGCCTGAGCCGCCTGATTCAGCAAACGGCCGAAAATCTCGTCTTCCTCTTCACTTAAATCTGGCTCATCACTGCGGGCGCGAATACCCAGGATGCCTAAAACCAATTTATGCTGGCGACTGCGTAACGGCCGTATCCAGTAATTCCGCCACACGAAGAATTCCCCCACTGCTTCCAGCGCGTCGCCCGAATCTCCATTGTTCGATTCAGCCGTTTGCGCCAGCTGCCGCCAATCTGCATCCTGCAAAATCTCTCCCGGTTCGTCCAATGGTCCCACAACTGCTTCTACTTGCGGGCCTTCGGGCGTGATAGCGGCCACAAACGAAGTTGGCGTGCGCAATGCCTCACAGGTAGCGGCTAAAATACTCTCCAAAAATTGCTGCAAATCGCGGGTGGTCAGCAGCCGCTCGCTGAGTCGCTGAATGGTGCGCACGTCTGGGTCGTTGTTGAGCTGGAAGAGGCGTTCGAGCGGCCGTTTGTATGCATGAATCGCCCATTCCACCAGCATCACCGTGGCCACCAAGGTAAAACCAAGGGCCGTCTCGGCAGGCAATCCCAAAACGGGGCTGCTGCGGCTAACCAGCACATATACCAGCAACACAATGCTGCCCGCCAGCGGCACCCGCGCCATAAACTTGAACAGCCGCACCCGCACCACGCGGTCAGGTGACGCCGTGCCAAAATACGCCAGATGTGCCGTCAACACGCCAAACATCAGCCCCACCACCAGGTTGCCCAAAATGATGATGGGCCACAGCCAAAGCGGTACAATTGCTTGCCCGTCATTGCTAATCACAAGTAGATATGGGAAAACCCCCAGCGGTGCTGCCAGGTAAGTGAGTAGGGTAGACGTCATCCGCTGGCGGGTGGTGCGCGTAATGCACCGCTGCCGCGCTCGCCAAACGTTATAAATGCTGAATGCCGTCACCAGCCAAAAGTAGACGGCAAAAACCGAAAACAGCGGTCCTGCTTCCAGATGAGGAATTCGCGGCAACGGATTGGCAATCGGATCCGTCACCACCAATTCGGTAAACAGTGCCAGCCCCAGGAAGACAAGCCCCAGCACATACCCCAGCGGCACCAGGAACCGCCGTCGATTCGGCAAGGCGCCAGTGGTTGAGAGCAGCGTGCTGGAAAGATGGAACTGAGCCGCAGGCACGAGGGCTATGCCCAGCCACTGAAAGCGCAAAAAGCCTTCTACCGAATCAGAAACAATGGTACGACTTACCAAAAGCTCTGCCAGGTAAGCTACCACCACAAAAACGATGAGCGCACAGAAGGCACGCACCACCGGGTCACGCAGGCTACGCCCCAGGTTGTACAGCACTACAGCCGAGCCAAAGATAACAATGACCGCTTCTAAAATATCGTTTAGCAGGGCTAACAAGTCAGGGAGTTGATCAAACATACAAAAAATAGTGTCGTCACGAAAAAGTGTAGATTTAGTGATTACGGCCGTTTCTCATGCAGGTGTTGGTGATGGCGGCAAGTCTAACGATGGCGGTTTTTTCCAGTCCGATTCCGATTTGCTTTCACTCTCTACTGAATTTTGGGCAGACGGTGGGGTTGTTTGGTTTGGTGAAGATGGCAGGCTTTCCCCCTCAATGAGTGCCACAAACTCATCTGCGTCGAGCGTTTCCCGCTCCAGCAATTCCATCGCGACCAAGTCTAGCTTGTCACGGTGAGTTGTTAAAATTTCTTTTGCTTTACTGTACTGAACATCAATAATTTCACGCACCTCGGCGTCGATTTTTTCGGCAATGGCGTCTGAATAATCGCGCTGCTCTGAAATTTCGCGGCCTAAAAAGACCATCTCTTGCTTTTGGCCGTACACACGCGGCCCCAGGTCATCACTCATGCCCAGCTGTGTCACCATGGAACGGGCCAGTTGGGTCACGCGCTGCAAGTCGTTGCTGGCCCCAGAGGTAATCTCATTATAAACAATCTCTTCGGACACACGACCACCCAGCAGGCTGGCGATTTGCGCCTGCAAATGGGTTTTGTTGGGCAAGATAGTATCGTCTTCCAGATACCAGGTTAGCCCCAGCCCCATGCCGCGCGGCACAATGGTCACCTTGCGCAGCGGCATGGCCGCAGGCAAAAAGTGGCTCACCAGCGCATGACCCGCCTCGTGGTAAGCAATGATTTCTCTCTCTTCCGGGGTAATGACCCGGCTTTTCCGCTCTGGCCCAAGCTGTACGCGCTCAATCGCTTCGTGGAACTCGGCCATGCCAATGCTTTTTTTATCGCGACGGGCAGCCAGCAGTGCCGCTTCGTTCACCGTATTTTCAATATCTGCCCCCACAAAACCGGGGGTAGCGCGGGCCAAAACCGCCACGTTCACATTGGAAGCAATGG
Source organism: Candidatus Leptofilum sp. (assembly GCF_965223285.1). Taxonomy (GTDB): domain Bacteria; phylum Chloroflexota; class Anaerolineae; order Promineifilales; family Promineifilaceae; genus Leptofilum. The sequence continues at coordinate 5,777,604 of NZ_OZ244997.1, forward strand.
GCTTACCGCGAATATGAACCTTGAAGATGGCCTCTCGCCCCTTGTAATCGGGCCGATCAATCACCACACGCCGGTCAAAGCGGCCGGGGCGCATCAGGGCTGGGTCTAAGATGTCTGGCCGATTGGTGGCGGCCAGGATGATGACGTGGGTGTCCGTGCCGAAGCCGTCCATTTCCACCAAAATTTGGTTGAGCGTTTGCTCCCGCTCATCGTGGGAGCCGCCCAGCCCTGCGCCCCGCTGCCGCCCGACGGCATCAATTTCATCTATGAAGATGATGCAAGGGCTGTTGTTTTTGGCCTGCTCAAACAGGTCGCGGACGCGGCTAGCCCCGACGCCCACAAACATCTCTACAAATTCGGAACCAGCAATGGAGAAGAAGGGCACGCCTGCCTCGCCGGAGACAGCTTTGGCCAGCAGCGTTTTGCCCGTGCCGGGGCTGCCAATCATGAGGACCCCTTTGGGAATGCGTGCCCCAAAGCTCACGAACTTTTCCGGCTCCTTCAGGAAATCGACAACTTCTTCCAGCTCTTCTTTGGCTTCTTCAGCCCCGGCCACATCATCGAAGGTGATGGTAGGATGGTCGCCCGTAAACATGCGGGCACGGCTTTTACCAAAGGAGAGTGCCTGGTTGTTGTTGCCCTGCGCTTGTCGGAATACCAGGAAGATGAATGCGATAATCAACAGGGCAGGCAGGAAGATGCCAATGACGTTGAGCCAATTGCCCCAACTGCTGGGGCGCTCGTAGGTAATGGTGGGACGGCCGTCTCGATAATCTTCCTGGGTGATGCCATAGGAGGTAAGCAGTTCTTCTAGCGAGGTAACGCTGCTGATTTGGGCGGTAGCGGGTTGGTTTTCGCTGTCGTCGTAAGTGATGAGAATGGAACGGCCGTCTCCCTCCACAACAATTTCCGCAACTTCATTATTCTCAATTTGCTGTGCCAACTGACTGATGGAGATTTGGCTGGTTGGGGTATTGCTATTGCTGTAACTCCAAACAATTGCCAGGATGGCAACACCTATGAGCAACGAGACAAACCACCGGGTCAATTTGGTTGAATTCATGCGATAGCCTCCAACAGGAGCGAGTTGCCTTGCGGGATGAGACCTTTGTTTTACGGCCGTCTATAGGGCTAAAAACGGTCATCATTCTCTGAAATGCCAGTATAACAGAAAGAAAAAAGCATGGCGAGAGGGGGGTGCGGGACGATTAGCCTACCCAGGCGCGAAAGACAAGGTACCAGAGGGGAATGAGGCCCAGCAGGGCAACCAATGCAAAGATGCCCAGAGAAACGGCCGTCCAATCCATAACGGTTGCTGCTTCCGGCTCTTTTGTGGCGGAAGATGGAGCAGGCGGTGGCGGCAGAGGGCGCATGGGTGGACGGGTGATTTCTTCCATCTCAGCCGGGTCTGGACGTTGGAAAATCTCCGTTTTTTGCTCTGCAACGGGGATGATTTGTGTGGGTTGAGCGGCCGTCACTTGGGACGTTTGCATTGCTCCCGTTTCTTCCAGGCTGCGTTGTCGGTAAGCAGTGAGAATGCGCCCTAGCTGCCCGGCTGTGCGATACCGTCCGGCTGGCTCTTTGGCCAGCAGCTTGTTGATAATTTGGGCTAGTTGGGACGGGATGGAGGGATTCAATTCTGTAACCAAAGGCGGCGGCGTGTGCAAATGCTTAAGGGCCATTGCCGTGTGGGATTCGGCGGCGAAGGGTAGCTGCCCAGTTAGCATCTCAAACAAAATAACGCCAATGGCATACACGTCGGAGGCGGGGGTGGGTGCATCGCCAGCCGCTTGCTCTGGCGAGAAATATTGGGGCGTTCCCCAAATTTGGCTCACTTGCTGCTGGGTACTGGTGCTGATGGCGCGGGCAATGCCAAAATCGGCGACTTTAACCCGCTCATCCACCGTCACGATGACGTTTTGCGGCTTTACGTCGCAATGCACCAGATTGGCGCGGTGGGCGTAGCCGATGCCGTTACACACCTGGATGATAAGGTCGAGGGCGCGATTTATAGGGGTTGGTTCGCCTTCATAGCTGCGAATGATTTCCTTAAGCGTCTGTCCTTCTACAAACTCCATCACGATGAAATGCTTGAAGCCATCCTGGCCAATGTCGTGAACAGTGACAATGTTGGGGTGTGCCAAATTGGCGGCCGAGTAGGCTTCTTGCTGGAACCGCTTGAGGAAGCCATCGTCGCTGGTAAAGCTCTCGTGCATCATTTTCACAGCCACGATGCGTCCCAGAGCGCGATCCTTGGCTTTGTAGACGACAGACATGCCGCCGCTGCCAATGCGTTCGATGAGTTCGTAACGGCCGTTCAACACCACTTTTTCTTCGCTCATACCGGTAGTTTAAGGGGGTTGCCTTTTGTGTGCAACAGTTGTCATTCACAGCCAATTATGATAGCATTTGCTCCGCTTATGGCGGGTGTAGCGTAGTGGTTAACGCGTCTGGTTGTGGCCCAGAAGATCGTGGGTTCAATTCCCACCACTCGCCCCTGATTAGCCTCCCGCAGGTTTGTTTTTGAATTTCGATGTTTTCAAGAACCTGCGGGAGGTTTTGTTTAGAATTATGCGCCCGTAGCTCAATGGATAGAGCACTTGGCTTCGAACCAAGCGGTTGGGAGTTCGAATCTCTCCGGGCGTACTTGATTGGACAATTTATCATTTATGCAGTAGAGTCAACTTTGTTAACAATTTTAGACTGTACAGGGAGCTGGGAATGCCTGGCTGAGAGGGTGACCGCTTGTCACCGACCTGCGGACCTGATCCGGGTAATGCCGGCGGAGGAATTGCAATTTTGCGTTTGAAAGCCATCCGAATCAGGATGGCTTTTTTGTTTTGGAGGCTGGTATGGCACTTGTGATTTTTGCCAATGGGGTATTGGATGAGGTGGAGTGGATACGGCCGTATCTCGCGCAAGCAACGGCCGTTTGGGCCGCAAATGGTGGCAGCAAACACCTATATCGGCTCAATCACCCGCCGGATCGCGTCATTGGCGATGCGGATTCACTGGAGCCAGCAGTGCTAGCGTGGCTCACGAGCAACCATGTGCCGTTTGATCAGCATCCCCCGGCCAAAGATGAGACTGACCTGGAACTGGCGTTACTCATGGCGGCGGCACAGCCTGAAAAAGACATTTTGTTGTTTGGCTTGTTAGGCGGCCGTTTAGACCAGATGTTGGCCAATATTTTCTTGCTCACAAACCCAGTGCTCGCAGGCAAAAAAGTGCAGCTCATCACCCCCACCGAGCGCGCCTGGTTGGTACGCCAGCGGACCGAAATTGTAGGGCAGGCAGGTGATTTGGTGTCTCTGATCCCGCTTGTCGGAGATGTGCAAGGCGTCACGACTTCTGGCTTGCAATGGCCACTGCATGAAGAAACGCTCTTTGTTGGTCAGGCACGCGGCGTGAGCAACCATCTCACGGCCGAAAAGGCAACTGTGGCAGTGCAAAACGGACTGCTGCTGTGTATTCAAGCGAATAGGGGGTAGTTGTTGGTGGCTAGTACAAACCACCAACAACTAACAATAAGCCACTAAAAAGGAGAATTTGATGAAACGCTTAATTTATCTTGTCATGATTTTGTTGATGGTTACGGTCGTATCCGCTTGCGGTCCAGAGGAACCAGACGTCATTACCCTGATGTCGCACGACAGCTTTGCCATTAGCGAAGAAACCCTGTCCATTTTTGAAGAAGAAAATGGCGTCACTGTTGAATTGCTGCCATCAGGCGACACGGGTGCGGCACTGAATCAGGCCATTTTGGCCAAGGATGCACCGCTGGCAGATCTCTTTTTTGGCGTAGACAACACCTTCATGGGGCGGGCCTTGGTAGGCGATATTTTTGAACCGTATGCCTCGCCGCTGCTGGCCGAGATTCCAGATGAACTGGAACTGGACAATGAAAATCGGCTCTTGCCAGTGGATTATGGCGATGTTTGCCTGAACTATGACAAAGCGTGGTTTGCTGAAAACAATCTGCCACTGCCGCAAACATTGGCTGATTTGACCAATCCCGCTTACGAGGGGCTGTTAGTGGTGCAAAATCCAGCTACATCCAGCCCTGGATTGGCCTTTTTACTGGCTACGATTGCAGAATTTGGCGAAGATGGCTACCTTGGTTTTTGGGCAGATTTGCGGGCCAATGACGTGCTGGTGACAAACGGCTGGGAAGAGGCGTATTACGGCAGCTTTACGGTGGCGAGTGATGGGGAACGGCCGTTAGTCGTTTCCTACGCCAGCAGCCCCCCCGCCGAAGTGATTTTTGCCGATCCGCCAGTAGAAGAGGCACCGAGTGCCAGTCTGGTAGCGTCTGGCATGTGTTACCGTCAGGTAGAGTTCGTGGGCATTTTGGCGGGAACCGAAAAGCGAGAGTTGGCGGAGAAGTTGGTAGATTTCATGCTGGGGCAAACATTTCAGGAAGATATGCCGCTAAATATGTTTGTGTACCCTGCCAATGAAAATGCAGAGCTGCCTGCTGAGTTTGTGGCTTGGACGCAGGTGCCGGAGGAAACGGCCGTGCTCGCTCCGGAAATCATCGACGCTAACCGTGAACAATGGATTGAAGCGTGGACTGAAACCGTCTTGCGGTAAAAAATAACCACAGAGGACATAAAGATATTAAGAGAGGTTTCCCTATCTCTAAATCCTCTGTGGTCTCTGTGGCTAAAAATCAGTGGCCGAAAATTATGGTTCGGTGCAGCCGCCGGGGAAATAGTTTTCAGGATCAACATAGACGGTTGCATTGAGTTCTGTGCCAGTTAAATCGTCGATGATCCGAATGGATTGGTTGTAAGCGGCACAACGGCGGGCAATCACAAAGTGGAAGAAAGGGCCTTGTCCACGGTAAGTTGTGGCTTGCCCACCCGGTAAATCGAACACAAAGACTGTGTAGTCACCTACCAAATCAGTGCCATCAATATAGGGTTGAATTGTTAAGCGGCAGCGCCAATCAGCCCCAATATATTCACAATTATCAATAATGCCCGGCGTCCAGGCCACTTGCCCGTCTGCGCCAGTAGATTGGCTAGTCGGTGAGGCGACTGTGGTTGCCGTGGCCATTGGCGTGCTAGTGGGCGGCAAAAAGGCACGAAATTCGAATGTGACCGGTTCGCCAAACGGCTCGCCATTTTTATCGACCAATTGCCAGGTGCTTTCATACGTTCCAGGAGCATTTGGCGCACGGAGGGGAGCCGTGAGGGTGATTTCTTCATCTGGTGGCACCACTTCCTCAAGAGGGACAGGCTCATCATCGTAGTCGAACAGTTCCCCTTCCAAGTATTCCCATTCTAAATCTGCGGGCCAGGGGCAGGTGCCGCTGTTGCGCAGCACCCAAGCGGCCGTAAAGCTGAACTGGGTGGTGATGGCGTTGCTGAGAAAACCACTTCGTGAGACGGTGACTAGCTCAACTCCCGGCTCACAGTCGGCCAAAAAGAGAGCCGTGGCGTTTACCGTTGGGCTGCTGGTGGCGGTTGCTGTTGGTGTTTTTGAGGGTGTAGGCGTTTCTGTAGACCGTGCTTCCCTGGTGAGGTCAATAACAAGCTGGGCAAAGTTGGTGGCGGCAATGTCTGGCGCGGGCGTATTGGATGGCGTCGCGGTGTTGGTGACGGTTGGCGTCGCAGTGTCTTCCACTTCGGCCACGGCCGGAGTAGTTGGCGTCGGTTCTGAATCGGGTGAAAAGACGCCACTGGCTGCCAAAATGCTACCAACGATGGCCAAAACGACCACGCCAATGACGGGGAAGAGCCAGGCGGGGCGTTTTTTAGATTCTGTGGTTGGCTCTGGGGTGGGGGAGACAACGGCCGTTTCCGGTTCCGGCATCATTACTTCTGTTTGGGCGGGGGTGGGGTAGTCTGCTGGGGGCTTTGGTGGCGGAACGGCCGTCGCCGGACGACTGCCAGTTGCGGTTAAATCGACAGCCCGCAGCGCAGCGGCAAACTCTCCCGCCGACTGGTATCGTTCATCAGCAGATTTGGCCATTGCCTTCAAAATCACTTCCTGCAAGCCCCAGGGAATGTCCGGGATGATGCTATTCGGCTGTGGTGTGGGGGTGTTGACATGTTGCATCACCACCGCCAGTGGCGTGTCGGCATCAAAGGGCAGCGTGCCCGTTACCATTTGGAACAGCATCACGCCCAGCGAATAAATATCCACGCGATGATCGCCCGATTGCCCTAAAGCCTGCTCTGGCGACATGTACGCGGGGGTGCCAATGAGTGCCCCGGTGGCGGTATAGGCCATCGACTGGTTGCCCAGCAGCTTCACGATACCAAAATCGGTGAGCACGGCTCGCCCAGTGTCATTATTGAGCATGATGTTGGCTGGTTTGATGTCCCGATGCACCATGTCGCGGCGATGGGCGTAGGCCAGTGCGTCGGCGATTTCGGCAATCATCTTGACGACATTTTCCAGGGGCATCCGCTTACCCTCACGAGCTAACGCCCCCAGTCGCTCTTTGAGCGTACCGCCTTGGATATATTCCATCACCAAGTAGTAGCTGTTCTCGCCATACACATCAAAATCATAGACACCGACGATGTTGGGGTGGTTGAGGGCAGCCATGGCCCGCGCCTCCCGCTGAAAGCGGTTGAGGAAGTCCTGATCCGAGACCAGGAAAGCGTGCATTAATTTGATGGCGACAAAACGGTCGAGGCTCTCTTGATACCCTTTGTATACCTCAGCCATCCCTCCTCGGCCAAGGCGTTCTTTGAGCACGTATTTACCAATTTTTTTGCCGCTTAGCGTATCGCTCATAGTTTTGGTTGCTGGATGGGAACTGGTGTATGAAACGGCCGTTTCCCACGAAATCTGCCTGTTTATGGCAAGTATACCCAGTTTTGAAGTTGCTGAAAATGGTATTATGGTTGCTTCACTTGCCGGAAAAAAACAACCACCTCCGTTTACCTCCATGAATGATTTTAATTCAACCGTTGACAGCATTGCCGCACGAACCGACTCAATAGGAGGCTAACTAATATGGTGAAACATTGATCTGACTGGTGACCTTAAGACCTGATGCTTCAAATTTTGACCGAATTTGTATTGGAACCAAAGATAGCTTGTATAGGAGAAAATCATGTCTGAAAAAAAGAAAGCGTTGGCAGTTCATAGCGAGACGGCCGTTTGCCCACCTCGCCAATGGGAACGTGACAATATTTGTGATGTTTCCATCCTCACTTACCGATTCACCTTGCGTGTGGGGGACATTCCCGTGGAGTGTGTTTCCCGATACCGCGTAGAACGCTGCACAGAAGATTACGTGCTGAGCGACTTACTGCACTCCACCACGCTGTTCCCCGGCGAAGAAGTGTACATGTCTGTACGCAGCCGCCACTCCGCTTCCCGCTTCACCGAAGATAAATCGTATTCTGCTTCGCAAGTCTCCCGCTCCTCCGACCGTATCTGGATGGAAACGTTTAAGGATTTGGCAACTGATTTTGACCAAAGCACAAGTTCCAAGCTAAACACCAGCACCCACTCTGAATTTTCAGAAGGCAGCGTTGGCGGTGGTGGCGGTATCAACATTGGCTTTGCCAAGATTGGGGCTTCTGGCTCTTACACCAAGGGCAGTTTCGATGCCAACTCCAGCCGGGAATTTGTGAGCGAGCTGCAAAGCCATTTGCGCTCTAGCTTCCATCAAACCAATCAGGTCTCCCGCGATTCCTCATCGGTGAGCCTGACGGAAGTCAACAGCCATCGTGAAATCACCTCTGAGCGGGATGATGAGCTAAAGGTCAGCACGCGTCGCTTCAAAAACATCAACAAATGCCACACCATGACGCACTATTTTTACCAGATTGCCAAGCGGCAGCGGGTAAAAATTGAGCTGATTGAGCGGACGTGCCGGGCGGTGAATGATCAGGCGGATACGGCCGTTATCATGAAACCCCTCGCCCTCTCCCTGGCGGCCAACCAATTTATCCCCACCGAACCCAAAGTTGGCACCAGTGATGGCCCCGTTTTCAACACTTTGGCTGCGATTCAGCCCGGCATTGCCCTCACCCGCGATCAGTTAACGATGCAAGAGTTTGGCCGAATTTCAACGGCCGTATTCGACCAGGCAGCTCAGGCGCGTGCCGCCGCTGTTGCCAAAGCAGATGCGCTGGTCGCTGATCTACCCGGCTTCGAGCCGTTCGAGCGCGTATCCATCATCCCCACCGAAGCCCTGTATGTAGAAAGCGAATTAGGCGACTGTGCACTGTGCGAACCGTTCGTTGTGGCCCAGCATGAACTGGAACTAGAGCGGATGAAGCTGGAAAACGTCAAGCTGCGCCGCGAAATTGAGCTGCTGGAGCAGTACAAAGATTATCGCTGCTGCGATCATGAGCATGACGGTGATGATTCGGACGACTAAGAGCAAACTGTAATTGAGTAATTGGGTAATTACCCAATTACTCAATCTCTACAAACCGTATTGGAAAATAAAAACGGTTCTTTCGGAACTCGCGGGATCGACACCAAATGTAAGGGCGGTTCGCGAACCGCCCCTACCCAGAAGTGCCGATTTCCCCATGAAATCCCAAAGACTCACAAAAATGAGCTGTATCAAAACATAGGAGACACAATCATGGCAATTACAATGCAAGGCAACTGGACAGTACAGGTAAAAAGCAAAGCGGCCGCTTTTAAGCAGCGGTTTATTATTCAAGGCAGCAGCAACGGCAAAGATGGTATCTACGATGGCGTCACCAGCACCGCACCTGTGCAGGTAGATGGTGCCCAATGGACGATCCAGATTCAGCACAAGCCCAGCGGACGTGGCCAAGCGTGGCAACCGTCCGCTATGCGCCTGGGAACGCCTTCCCGTAGCGGCGGCCAAATTTTGCTCGACGTCTTTTCTAACGACAGCGGCGGCGATTCCGATTACAACGATCTAGTACTAACCTGCGGCATGGCGGAAACTGCCAGTGAATACGTGGTGTATGGCAAGGTGCGTAGCTACCGAGGCTTGTGTGGCTTCAATCCCTGCTTCCCCTGGTATGTGATTGACACCTGGCCGCAGCTAAAGGCATTGCTGAACTATCAATCTGTAAAAGAGGCGATTGGTGCGCTGTACCCAGATCGTTTGCGCAAGTTGGAAAAGTACCGTCACTTGCCCGTTGAAGAGTTAGGGCCGTTTACGCCGATGATGTTGCCAACGGCCGTTCCTCAAGCCGCCTCTTTCAACCAAAACCTCAGCTTCGTTGCCAAGCGAGAAATCGCTAGCGTGGCTGCCGCCAACATCAAGCCAGAACTGTACCTGGATTTAGGCAAACTGCGCGACCGCCTGAAGCTATACTGTTCTGTCAAAGATCAGGCTGGCCTGCTGCTGCGCTTTCAAGAATATGACCGCACCGACGCAGAGCTGGCTGGTGGCCCCTACACGGGCGAAGGCGACCGGGAAATGCTCGGGCTCACGGCTACGGATGAAGTAGGCAACTACGTTTTCCGCTTTAGCCGTGATTTGGCTGATGTGGTAGATGAGCTGGATGACCAGGTGATTGGCGGACCAGACTTAACCACGCAACTTCAGCCCGATCTGTTGGTGCAGGTGATGGGCGGCGCAGGCGAATCTGACATACTTTTTGAGACTGGTTTGCACGCCAACATCCCTAATTTGCGCCGAATTAACCTGTGCATTCCAGACCATCTGCTAAATCCTGGCCCAGCTTGCCAGGGTGGGCGTGCCATCCAGTCGATTGGCAACATCTGGACGATTTCTGGGGTTGGTAATACGTTTGATACGGACGGCCGTATCACCGCCACCAACATCAATGGCCCTCAAATTACCAACGGTGCCTGGCGCGGTACGCTAGAAATGTTTGCCTGCTTCCTGGCCCACCCAGAAGTGACGCACTATGTTTTGCGTTATCGTCGGCCTGACACTGGCTGGAACTTCGTCCGAGACGAGCTGACCCACATCTACATTCCCCAAATTGGCAATTCCACTTCGCCGCAGCACAAAGTTGGGCCGTTCGATGAAACCTTAAGCGGCGGTGAATCTGTGCCTGCATACAAAAACATCGAGAGTGATAGTCAGTGGATAGCTACGCATCGTTTGCGGAAAGCCAAGCTCAATAGCAGCACCTACGCCCCCAACAGCAATCCTGGACCAGTCATTTTCAGAATCGATGGCTACAGAAAAGTAAGCGGTGAATTAGTGAAAGTAGCTGGGGCAGACGACCAAATCACCCTCTACATCGACAATCGGCTGGTTGAAGGTGATATCGCCTCCGTTGCGATGGGTGGCAGCACGCCGGGTGAATGCGCTTTGTTCGAGCTAACGTCGCCAGATGCCCCGCTTACCCTTCGCTTCCGGGCTGATCATCCGGGTGGGTTTACCCAAAATTACCGGGTTGCAGTTTTTCGAGGTTCTGGCACGCCCGTGGCGGTTAGTGACCTAACGCCACCCGCGCAGCCATTGGATGTAGATTACAATGCGGGAACACATGGCGCACTGTTTTTCGGTACGTTCAATGGCGTGGCACCTGACGGCGGCAATTATGTTGTGGCCGAACTACAGCCGGATTCCGGTGCCTGGCTGCCAGCAGATAAGCCGTTCTGCGCCTTTGCCTTTGAGGTGTATGGGACAACCCGGGCTACCAACGGGTATGGTAAACCGGGCGCAAGACGATTGGATGTTGAACTAATCGGTCTTCAGGTGGCAGACGCATAAACGATAATTGGTGTGGTAGGGGAGAGGCGGTGGCGAATGAGAGATGATATGACAAATCATCTGGTTTCGCCAGCGCCTCTCCCTGAATTGCGTAAGTAAGCAGGGCGAGGCAATCGGGGAGAAGGTGGTTTGCTTGGTTACGATTACGGCCGATTGCCTCGCCCCTACGTTATTGGGCTGCTTTTAGCTGGCCACAGCCCGCCGCAATATCAATGCCGCGTCGCTGGCGGACGGTACTGGGGATGCTGTACTCAGCAAGGATGGCCTGGAATTGCTTTACCTGGGGGCGTTGGGTGGGACGGCCGTTATACCCCACAGTCGGATTCAACGGAATTAGATTCACGTGGCTGGGTACATCTTGCAGCAGCTTGCCCAGCGTGTGAGCCTGTTCAGGCGTGTCATTTTCATCCTCGATGAGTGTCCATTCAAAAAAGATGTGTCGATTGAGTGCTTGCGTGTAGGTGCGGCAGGCGGTGATGAGTTCAGCCAGTGGCCAGCGGCGGGCAGGCGGCACCAACTTTTGGCGGTCTTCGTCGGTGGCTCCATGCAAACTAACGGCCAGGCGGAACGGCCGTTTCTCATCTGCCACTCTCAAAATGCTGGGAACCACCCCTACCGTACTCACTGTAATATGCTTTGGAGCAATTGCTAACCCTTTATGGTCAGTCAAAATGTCGATGGCAGTCATGGTGTGGTCGTAATTGTGCAGCGGTTCGCCCATGCCCATAAACACAATGTTTCGGAGGGATTCGTTTGTTTTGGCAAGCTGACGGTTTACAAACAAAATTTGCCCGACTATTTCGCCGGGGGTGAGGTGGCGCGTAAAGCCCATCTGCCCGGTGGCACAAAAAACGCAGCCCATCGCGCAGCCCACCTGGGTGCTAACACATGCCGTCCATCGTCCCTTGAACTGCATGAGCACTGTCTCAATCGTTTGCCCGTCAGGCAGGGCTAGCAGGAATTTGCGGGTCAGGCCGTCGCTGCTGTCAATGGCGATTTGCTGCCGCAGCGTGGTCAGTGTGGCCTGTTCGGCCAGCTTTTGCTGGAGGTCATCGCGCAGGTGGGTAAGCTGAGCTATCTCTGTGGAATCGTTTTGGTACAGACCCAGCCAGATTTGCTCGGCGTGATACGCGGAGTAGCCCCAGGTTTGGCAAACGGCCGTTAGCTGATCAAAATTAAGATCATGTAAATTAGTTGTATAAGTTGGAACCGTGCCTTGCATAAATAACCCAAGTTGCTACCTAAAGAAGTCGCTTGATGTCCATGGGAATCCCTCTAAAGTTGTTGGAACCTAACCTACAACTAAGAGGAGACCCCATGGACGATAGAATAGTAGCAATCTATACCATTGTGAGCGACTTTCTCATGGCTATTCATCATTACGAAGATCCACAATGCCAAATGAGTGATGCAGAAGTGATGACCACTGCCATTGTGGCTGCTCTGTTTTTTGCTGGAAACTATGAAAAAGCCCGCAGTTTGCTAGCCGACCCACGGTACTGCCCAACGATGCTCAGTAAAAGTCGGTTCAATCGCCGCTTGCACAGAGTGAAATCTAAGTTTCTCAGCCTGTTTTCCCTGCTGGGCGAACATTGGAAAGAGCTCAATACCGATTCGCTCTATGCCATCGATACTTTCCCGGTGGCCGCTTGTGATAACTATCGCATTCGGCGGTGTCGCCTGTACCAGGATGAAGCATATCGTGGCTTCATCGCCAGCAAAAAGCGATACTTCTATGGATTGAAAATCCATCTGGTCGTGACGAAAGACGGGCAACCCATAGAATTCTTTCTGACACCTGGTGCTGACAGTGATGTTGAATGCCTCGACTTGTTCGACTTCGATTTACCACCTGGTTCAGAAGTGTATGCTGACCGGATTTACGCCAACTATGTCTTGGAGGACATCTTGATTGAAGCTGGCATCCTATTCAAACCGCTGCGCAAGAAAAATCTCAAGCGCCAATGGCAACTATGGGAACGATATTGGATTCACCTGCATCGCAAGATGGTCGAAACGGCAGGTAGCTTAATTGAGCGGTTATTGCCTAAAAGTATTCATGCTGTCACAAGCGTTGGTTTTGAACTGAAGGTCAGCCTGTTTATTTTGGCAATGAGCTTCAATCATGTTTTTAAGGTAGCAACTTAGCTCGACTTTGTACAAAAGTAGACAAAATAGTAAAGGTAGAATAAGTTGTGACCAAACCATCACGAGAGGTCACAAATGCTTATCCTACCTGAACCAATTATGACATTGTTAATACCATTTCAGCCACTTTTCCGGCAACCAACCTGGCTCAAAGCGCAAATTCTCTTTATTGGGGCTATCTTGGCCACCGGGAAACGAACCGTCACAGCTGCCCTGCGTGTGATGGGATTAGGTGACGATCCACATTTCGCCAACTATCATCAAGTTCTCAATCGCGCCGTTTGGTCGCCACGGCGACTGAGCGAAATGCTATTGGCCTTGCTCATGAAGGTTCTGGACAGTGATGAAACCAAACCACTCGTCTTTGGTATTGACGAAACCATCGAAAGACGCTGGGGGCCAAAGATAAAGAAACGAGGCATATATCGCGATGGGGTGCGTTCAAGCAAAAGCCATTTCGTCAAGACCAGTGGTTTACGCTGGGTCAGTTTGATGTGGTTGACGGAAATACGGTGGGCAGAACGAATTTGGGCTTTGCCTTTTTTCACCGTGTTAGCTCCGTCAGAACGATATCATGAGCAAGCAGGTCGCCAACACAAAAAGATCTAGCTACATATCACTTTGAACATTAAAAAAAGAAGGTTGGGCATCAACTCCGATAAAATTGTTTTGACGAACAAACATATCAAGGAGTAAATGATGCCAAACAACCTTCAAACCTATCATAAAACGTTGACCCAACTTTGCCAATGGTTGCCAAAAGAACGGATAACGCGATTGCGAAATATGGCGTTGCTGATGTTGGGCTTGCAGTTGAGTGGGGCAGTCAACCTGCCTTTGGTGGTGCGGAAATGGCCGTTGCCGGGAAAAATACCAAGCCTGACCAACCGCTTGCGCCGCTTTTTGAATAATAAGCATCTCCATGTTCGAGATTGGTATCATCCATTGGCGCAACAGTTGGTACGCTCCTTTGCTGGACGAGACATTCGCTTGGTGATTGATTGCACGAAAGTTGGCTTTCATTTTCGGATGATGATGATTGGCATGGCCTACAAAAAACGAACACTGCCCCTGGTTTGGAGTATCCACAAAGGCCGAAAAGGGCATGTTGGTCTTGAGGAGCAGTTGAAGTTGTTCAAGTATGTCCAAACGCTGCTGCCAGCCAGAGCGCAGGTGTGGGTCATGGGAGATGCTGGCTTTGAATCGATTCACCTGGCTAGCTGGTTGCGTCGTCAAGGTTGGTCGTTTGTCATTCGACAAAACGGCCGTACCCAAGTGCGTTGGCAAGGACAGCCATGGGTGAAGTTGAGTCAATTGCCAATAGAAGAAGGCGAAACCCGCGCTATTGGCTGGGTGCGCGTCACCGCCAGCTATGATGTAGGCTGGTATTTCTTGGTTTTGCACTGGGAGCAAGGCGAAGAAGACTCTTGGTATCTTCTTAGCAACCACCCTTCTGTCGGCCAACTGATTCGTTATTACAAAATGCGGATGTGGATTGAAGAAATGTATGGTGACATGAAAGGTCATGGGTTTGATTTGGAAGCGACTCATCTTAATGATTGCGACCGCATTTCTCGCTTGGTTTTGGCCGTTTGTTTGACCTTTGTTTGGGTCATCACTTTGGGCAGTTGGGTTGTGAAACGCGGGTTTCGTCATTTGCTTGACCATAAGAGTCGTCGGGACAAAAGTTATTTTCGTTTGGGCTGGGACTGGATTGAGCGTTGTTTACGCTTGGATCTCCCTGTTCCCATCCATTTTGTCCCCTATTTTTGAAAGTGATATGTAGCTAGCAAAAAGATAACAGACTGGGCCAGGCAGATGATTTTCCAGTTACGTCGCTGGCTGCCTCATCGCGCGCTGGTGGCCGTGGCTGATTACAGCTATGCCGCTCTGGAATTTCTTCATGCTTGTCAAACCATGGTCAACCCGGTAACGGTCATCACGCGCTTACGCCTGGATGCAGCCCTTTATCAACCGGCACCACCGCCTACCGGCAAAGTTGGTCGACCGCCCAAGAAAGGGAAACGATTAGCTACGCTTCAAGCAATGCTCGATGACCCGCAGACAAAATGGCAATCTGTTAAGGTGCGCTGGTATGATGGCCAAACGCAATTGATGGAAATCTTTTCGCAAACGGCCGTTTGGTATCATAGTGGTCTTCCCCCCGTGCCCATTCGCTGGGTATTGATTCGTGACCCACGAGGCGAATACGAAACCATTGCGTTGCTCTCGACTTCACCAGAGCTTGGTTCACTTCAAATCCTCAACTGGTTTGTCCAACGCTGGCAAGTTGAAGTGACCTTTGAGGAAGTGCGGGCTCATCTGGGTGTTGAAACCCAACGCCAGTGGTCAGATAAAGCCATTGAGCGCACCACGCCTATCTTGTTAGGCTTGTTTTCCTGGATCACTCTGGCGGCTCATTTGCTAGTTGAGCAGGCTCAATTATCCGTGCAGCAAGCTGCCTGGTATGTTAAAGAGCGTCCTACTTTTTCTGATGCACTGGGTGCAGTGCGCCAACAACTCTGGTTTCCGGCAACTATTTTTTCAATGTCCCCTGTTGAACCAGATGTTGTAAAAATACCACGGTCTCTTTTTGACCGTCTGGTTGATACTGTTTGTTATTCGACTTAAACGTACAAAGTCGAGCTTAGGTTAAATAACAATTTTCCGATGAGTGGACTTCAACAATTCTACCTTCGCTGATACAATAAAAGCTAGCGGTTATTCAATTTGGGGTGTAATGAAAAGTTGTGTAATGGAAGCAAGAAGCAGAAAATGGGGGGATGAAAAAAGAACTCGATGAAATGCTCAACAGATTGAACCAGTGGGAAGCAGAGAACAAAGATGCCAATTTGACACAAATGGAAGAAGCGATTGATGCTGAGTTAGCTGGAATTAGGCAGCAATTGCTCGCACAAATGGCCAGAGAAGGGAAGGCGGCTAGGGTGGACTGTCCAAACTGCGACCAGCCAATGATGAAAAACGGGAAGAAAACGCGAACGTTACGAACCAAAAACGGCGACAAAGTCACAATTGAAAGGGAGCAAATGAGGTGTCATGAATGTGGGATGACACTTTTTCCCCCTGGATGAAAAACTCAGGTTGCTGAGAGGCGCGTATACGCCGCAAGTGCAAGAGGCCGTAACCCGATTAGGTAGCCGGCTACCCTATGCAGAAGCCCAAGAAGAGTTAGAAATGATGTGGGGCCTCGACATCTCCGTAGCAACCGTACGAGAAATCACGCTGCGAAACGGCCGTCTAGCAGATGAGCTAATTGAAATAGAAAAAGAACATCTGGAAAAGACAGCCCCCAAAGCAATAGCCAAACCAAAGCAACTCATTGTAAGTGCAGATGGGGCAATGGTACAGCTAAGAAATGGCGAATGGCGCGAAGTAAAAACGGTTGCCTTCGGTGAATTTGAGACTATCTGGGATGCTAAAAAACAAGAAGTCGTGACCAAAACAGGCAAGATAAGCTACTTCTCAAGTGCAGATAAGGCAGAGTTGTTTAGCGACAAGGCAATTGTCGAGTGGCAGCGACGGGGTGGGGAGAATGCTGAAAAAGTTGTCGCGGTTAATGATGGTGCTGTCTGGATACAGGGCTTCATCGACTATCATTGCCCCACAGCGACACGCGTGATTGATTTTGCCCATGCCCAAGGGTATATCGCCACGATTGGCAAAGCCCTGTATGGGGCAGAAAGTGACCGTTTCCAACAATGGTATCCCCAGATGTCTAAACAGTTAGGCACAAAAGCACCCCAACGAACGCTGAATGAATTGCGTTTCCTATGGACACAAAACCAAGCCCACCCAGCAGCGGATGAAATAGAAGCAGCGATTCGTTATCTTGAGCGACGTCAAACGATGATAGATTATCCACATTTCAGAAAAAACGGAATTCCCATTGGATCTGGGATAGTAGAGTCTGGGCATAAGGTGGTGATGCAACGACGGATGAAACAGGCTGGGATGCGCTGGGCGGATGAAAACCTCAATCCGATGCTTGCCTTGCGCATGGCAATCTGTAACAAGTGCTGGCGTGCTTCTTGGCAAGCGATTCAGGCTCATTTTCTGGCTACAAAACAGGCGCACCGTCTGCTGGAGAAGGCAGAAGCTCCGCAATCTCAGCTTGTTACTGAAGCAGATGTTGAGAATTTAGAGAAGCTGGCGGATAGGATACCTAGGCGTTCACAAAAGAGGCAGCCGTGGCAAGACCATCGGTGGATTTTTCCTCACAGAGCACGGCCGTTACACAAAATCTAATTACACCCTTCAATTTGTGCGTGTGGGGAAATTATGTTCACGTTTCAAGCTCTTCAAATACTTCTGTTTTTAGTACCTGGATTTTTCGCAGCGAAGCTGTTCGATTCATTTGTCACTAGAGAGACAAAACAAAGTGACTTAGCTCGTATTGAGGAAGCTGTGATCTTCTCTCTATTAATCTATGCGATTTATGCTTTGATACAGCCACAAAGTGCAATTTCTTTCGATCAATCTTCAGGAACTATAAATTACACTTTTGATGCTGAAGCTCTAATTTTTTTAAGTGCAATCAGCATGATATTGCCAATAATCCTGAGCTACTCTTTCGCAAAGAACTTTCATATGAAGTTACTTAATAGGTTGGGAGTTTCTCAAAAGTCATCACGATTCTCTGTTTGGGATGATGCTTTTCAGGACTACCAAAGATACATTGTAATCGATTTTGAGAATGGAAGAAGGTTATACGGATGGCCCAGATATTATTCAGATGGCAATCAAGAGATTTGTTTATTAATTCATAAGCCTTTATGGATTATAGAAGGCGACGAAGGACTTGAAATGCAAGATACAGGGTTTGATGAAATGCTTATCACCCAAAACCAAAAAATCGACTCGATAGGATTTATGCCCATTGATTTTGAAGAAATTTAGGAGAAACCAAAAATGGATAATAACGATAAGAGACTAGTAGTTCCAGATAATGGCGGTGGAAATGACGGGGGTCGAAGAGGCGGAAGCAATCCGCCTCCGCCAAAGCCCAAAATTCCAAAAACACCGCCGCCCAAACCACCCGCTAAAAAAAGCTCATAAGCTCAAACATTCTTTTCGCTGTACTGCGAGCAGTAATTAATATTAAGCATCATCATACGCTTGGCGGAGCCAGTCAATGAGAGCGTCGTTGACCTCGTCGGTGCTGGTGAGGCGAACGCGGTGGCTGACCATGCTGTTGAAGCTGCCGGACTTTTCCAGCCGGCCGCCGATCACATCACCTTGCAAATTAATCCCCACATCGACCCGCGTTTTGGTGGAGGGCTGAATCAGCCCAAACTGCTTGTTGCGCCGCAGGCTGACGTACGCTTTTTTGGGGGCAATCACCACGTCGTCGCCAAATTGGTTGATGGCGGCGATGAGTGCGTCGTAGATGGGGCGCAGATTTTCTTTGCCGCCGTATTGGCTGGCAATCAGGTCGTCGTCGGTTTTGGGGGAAGCGGCCGTTTCTCGCGCTTTAATCGACACCATATTGGCAAACCCATGCGTGAAGCCATGTTCCGTCTTGAGGTATTTCACAATCTGGCCGTGTTTTTCAAAGCCGCTGGCGCGAGCAATGGCAATCCATTGATCTAGCGACTTGCCAGTTTTCTTTTCTAAATTTTCAATCATCTTTTGTGCAGCAGCTTCAACTTTGTCGGTCATTTGGTTCTCCTTAAGCTAGTTGCTGGTTGTTAGTTTGCTAGTTTTATTTGCGTGTAGGCGATTATGCCAGTTTGCGCGTTAAGTTTAGCATTTTCCCGCCACTCGCCATTATTCACTACCCAATTCTGCTAATCGTCGGCGCAAAAACCGTTTTTCGACGGTATTGTTGCATAAATCCAGGGCAATGGTGTAAGCATCGTGGGCGTCGTCATAAAATCCGGCGCGGCGTAGCAGGTCGGCGCGGGCCGCGTGGAACAGGTGATAATGATCCAGTGTACCTGTTTCTGCCAATTCATCCAGCAAGGTTAGCCCTCGCATGGGGCCTTCGGCCATGGCAACAGCCACAGCCCAGTTGAGTTCAACTACCGGGGAGCTGGTGTACTGTCGCAAGGCATTGTAAAGGGCGGCGATTTGCGGCCAGTCCGTTTCCTGGGGTGTGGTGGCCTGATCGTGCAGGGCGGCAATGGCGGCCTGAATTTGGTAGGGGCCGGGCTGTCTCATTTGCAAAGCGCGTTCGAGCACGGCCGTTCCCACCCCAATCTGCTCACTATCCCACAAGCTGCGATCTTGCTCCTCTAGCAAAATGAGTTCACCCGTGCGGCCTACGCGAGCGGCGCGGCGGGCATCATGCAGCAGCATCAGTGCCAGCAGCCCTAGCGCCTCCGCATCTTCTTCCAAATTGGGATCGTCGGCCAGAAGATGGTTCAAAATTTGCGCCAAGCGTATTGCTTCGCTAGATAGCTCTTGGCGCACCAGCGAATCGCCGCTGCTGGCGTTGTACCCTTCGTTGAAGATCAGGTAGAGCGCGGTGAGGACGGCATTGAGCCGCTCTGGCAGCAGCTCGGTGGGCGGTACGCGGTAGGGGATGCCCGCCTGGGCAATCTTGCGTTTGGCACGAACCAGCCGCTGGGCCATCGTTGGCACAGGTACGAGAAAGGCTGCTGCGATTTCGGCCGTTTCCAGGCCACCCAGCGTCCGCAAAGTAAGGGCTACCTGCGCCTCCAGCGACAGTGCCGGATGACAGCAGGTAAATATGAGCTTGAGGCGTTCATCAGGAATGCTGTTCATTTCGTACTCGTCGGGATCGGGCGGTTTTTGGGTGAGTTCCACCAGATATGGCTGCTTTTGCTCGAAGTTTTTGCGGCGGCGGATGCGGTCTATGGCTTTGTTGCGGGCAATGGTGGTAATCCAGGCACCGGGGTTTTTAGGACGGCCGTCTTGCGGCCATTTTTCCAGCGCGACGATGAGCGCATCCTGGAAGGCGTCTTCGGCCAGGTCAAAATCATTTAGGTAGCTGATGAGAGCGGCCAAAACTCGGCCTGACTCTTCCCGGAACGTTCGCTCAATTGTCTCGTGAATCGCTTCCATAAAAAAAATGTTATCCGCAGATTACACAGATTACGCAGATTTAGGTTGTTTTAAAGGCAAAAATCTGTGTAATCTGCGTAATCTATGGTTTTTCTTTTTAAAATTCGACGACGGGGCGCACTTCAACGGAGCCAGTTCCGGTGGGCAATTTGGCAGCCATTTCCAACGCCTCTTCTTCGGTTTCGCAGTTAATAATATAGAAGCCGCCAAGCTGCTCTTTGGTTTCGGCAAAGGGACCATCGGTAGTGAGAGTGGCCTGGTTGTTGGCAAAGCGGACGGTTTTGGACATGGCGGTTGGGTGCAGCGCATCCCCACTGGGGTTCATGCCCCGTTCGGTGGCCTCTGCGCTCCATTGTTGATGCGCTACCATCAATGCCTCCCAATCTTCCGGTTTGGCACCTTCGATTAATTTTTCGTCATTGTAAATTAAAAGTATGTATCGCATGTTGGTCTCCTTTTTCTGACCGCGGCTTGCACGGATTTTGAGGATTACAGGACTTACACTGTGAAAGACTACAAAAGTCTGGGTCTAATAATGTTTATTCCAGAGAGAACAAGACTTTTGTAGTCTGTTTAGGGTGAATGCGTAAGCCCTAGATTAGATGATTTGGGTTGATTGATCCACTGTGGATTTCGCGAATTTACACGAAAATTATCCCGTTAATCCGCGAAATCTGTGGCTAACTTACCCTTCAAATTCCCAGATGGGGCGGATTTCGATGCTGCCGTCGCGGGCACCGGGGATTTTGGCGGCCCATTTAATCGCTTCGTCCAGATTTTCGCAGTTGAGCAGGTAGTAACCGCCAAGCTGCTCTTTGGTTTCGGCAAAAGGGCCGTCGGTGCTGCTGATTTGATTGTTGCGGACGCGCACGGTGGTGGCGGCAGTGGTGGGGTGCAGGGCTTCGCCTGCCACCATCACGCCCGCTTCGCGCACGGCGTTGGTGAAGGCGAAATATTCGCCCATGTTGGCTTCTTGTTCTTCGGGGGTGCGCTGGGCATCTTGTTGCTCGTTGGTGTAGATCATCAGTAAGTATTGCATTTTTGTCTCCTTTTTGTACGTCCATTGCTTACGAAAGTTGGCTTCGACAGGCTCAGCCTGCATTAGCCAGTGTAAGTTTTGGCGTGGATGGTTACGGCCGTTTCCGACCCTTGTTACCCATACGACGAACAACTTGGAACCAGATCGACACGGAGCAACAACAAATTTCAAAATTGATGGGAATTTTGCCACAGAGGGCACAGAGAAAAGAGAGGAATCTCTAAAAACTCTGTGCCCTCTGTGGCTAGTTTAAGATTGTTTTTTGGCAGCGATGGCGGCCAGAATTTCGGCGTGCTTTTCGCGGGTGATGGGGTAGCTGCGCACGATGGGGAAGCTGAGGAGCAAAATCACGGCGGGTACCAGGCTCACAAAAATGCGGAGGGCGGTGAGTACGGCCGTTGGCTGCTCCGGCAGGTTTGTCAAATCTTCGGCGTTGATATACCCGGCGGCTTCCAGGGCAAAGTTGGAGAGTGCCAGCCCCAGCGAGATGCCCAGCTTCTGCAAAAAGACAAAAAAGCCGTAGTAAATGCCCTCCCGCCGCTGGCCCGTTTCTAACTCGTCTAGCTCCACCACGTCTGGCAACATGCTCCAGGGGATAAGGTAGCCCACGCTGACGCCCACGCCTGCCAGGACGGCCAGCCCCAGCACCAGATTGAACTGCCCCGGCTGCACAAAAAAGATAGCAATTTGCACGAAAATCCAAAAGCTCATCCCCACGTAATACACATTTTGCTTGCCCCATTTTTGGCTGATTTTGGACCACATAATCAAAAAGACGAAGGCGGAAACCTGCAAGGCAAAAGCTAACTGGATGAAGCGGTCTTCGCCGCCGACCCAGTAGCGCACGTAGAGCAGCATGTTGGCCTGCACAAATTGAATGCAGAGCCAGGAGAGTAGGTAAATAGCGACTACGTACAAAAACGGCCGATTCCGCAAAGCAATCTTCACCCCTTCAATAAAGCCCGGGTCGTCCTCTTCAGCAGCATCCTTAAAGTGCGTTTCTTTGGTGAAGGCGAAGGTGATGAAGTTGCTCAGGATGATGATGCCCCCCATCACGGCGGCACTGATAGCGTATCCTTGCGTCACGGTGGGAAACGCTTCGATTAGCACGCTGTGGACGGCCAATGCAGCCAATCCGCCCAAAATGGAGAAGCTAAAGCGGAACGAATTCAGGCTGGTGCGCTCGTCGTAATCTTGGGTGAGTTCCGGGGTGAGGGCGGTGTAGGGAACGTTGACGGCCGTAAATCCCGTATCCAACAGCAAAGCCACAATCAGGTAATACCAAAACAGGCCATTGGGACCGAGATCAGGTACCAGCCATTGCATAAACCAGGCCAGCCCAAACGGAATCGCGCCAAAGAGCAGCCAGGGGCGGCGGCGACCCCAGCGGGTGTTAGTGCGGTCGGTCAGGCGGCCAATGAGCGGATCGTTGACGCTGTCCCAAATTTTGACGATGAGGAAGATGATGCCCGCAGCAGCCGGGCGAATCCCGGCAATGTCTAGTAAAAAGGCGTTGAGGAAAAAGCCCTGAATCGAGGCCACCAATGCTGGTCCCAGATCACCAATGCCAAAAGCGAGCTTGCGGCCAAAGCTGAGTTTGGGTGTAGATTCTGTGTTGTCAAGTGTGGATGCGGCCATCTTTTCTCTCCTGGTTTAGTAGGTGGCAATTTCTATCACGCTTTAGATTGATTGGCGAATGCTGACAGAGATTCCAAAAGTCTTATGGTGGCTTGCTCAATAACAACTAGGCATGAGACTTTTGAAATCTTCACAAGTGTCATTTACCTGGCCAGTTGGCAACGGCCGTTGCCAAAGCATCGTCTCCCGCCAAATTAGCAAAATAGCTATGTAGATCGCCTTTGAGCCAGGCCAAATCATCTAGCGCCGCGTCGGCCTCGGCATCCGTGAGTAGGTTGCGGACTTGCAGGAAGCGTAGCCAGATGGGCAACAGGGTGAAGAGGGCGGCAGCGGCATACGGCCGTACCGGATCATAGTTGAGCAGCTTGGCCAAGAACCGCTGTAAACTCTCTTTGTCTGGTGCCAGTGGATGAAAACCGGCAGGTGGTTTGGGGATGGGGCGACCTTGCCGCATCAGATCGCTTATATTCTGGCGGGGATTAAGCTGCCCGGTGCGCCGTTCCACAAAGTAGGTGGGCAGTAAGTGGCGGATGAGGTTGGTACGGCCGTAGGCAACCTTCTCTTCTTTGTAGGCAAAAGCCAAAAATTCAATCATTAGCACAGCCATGTTTTGGGGCGGATGTTCTGTGAGGTGGGCCAGTTGCCACTGGTATTGCGTGTAGCCACGAAGATGAGCTAAGTAGCGGTTCAGCTCGTCTGCATCTATGGGCACAATAGATTGCAGCGCGTTTACCAGTTCTGACGGGGCATTTTCACGCTCTGGCGAATCACTTTCCAAAAATTGGAAGATGAGCGTGTCCATGAGCAGGGCAGCAATGGTTTGCTGCTGCCATTCGCTGGGATTGTCACTGGTCTGCAATTGCGTGTAGCCATTTTGGAGGAGCTGGATAAGCGAGACCAACTGGTTGTGGTAGCTGAGCATGTCGGTGGTGTGTTGGAAAACGGCCGTTTGCGCCACCATCTTGCCCATCTCAGCCAACGCTGCCTGCCGCGCTGCCTCATCCATTGCCTCAAATTCTTGCCATGAAATCAATTTACTCATAACTCAAACCCTCCCCCTTGTCTTGCTGAACGGAGTGAAGCATCCCAGCCAACCTTCAATGACAAACAACTTTGCCAAGCACAGTTTCATTTTTCTTTTGTTGAGCGGGATTCTTCCCTTTGGTCAGAATCACAATTGTTGCCTACTTCGCAATGCGCCAGCAGCGGTGAACTTTGTCGTTGCGAAAATCCTCCGGAATGGTTTGCGGCGTGAGTTCCTGGGCCGCAAAACCATGCGGCAGGGCAGTCTTGGTCAGCTTGAAGCCACGCGAGTTGGTGCTAAAAATCAGCGTGCCGCCGCTGGCTAGTCGCGCCAAACAGGCGCGAATCAGCTCTGGATGATCCCGCTCCACCGCAAACGAACTGCGTGCCATCCGCTTGGAATTGCTAAAGGTAGGCGGATCGCACACAATCAAGTCGTAGCTGCGCTGGTCATCTACCAAAAATTCCCAACAGTCCTGAGCAATGACCCGATTTTGCTTGCCCGCACGGAAGCCATTGTGCTGCAAATTCCGCTCTGCCCAGGCACAATAATTTTTGCTCAAATCCACGGTGGTGGTGGTCTTTGCACCACCCGCTGCGGCGTACACGGTGAACGAACCGGTGTAGGCAAACAGATTCAGCACGCGCTGGCTCGTTGCCTCATCCCGCACCATGGCTCGCGTTTGCCGATGGTCTAAAAAGAGGCCGGTGTCTAGATAATCGCTTAGATTGACCTCGAACTTAAGCCCATGTTCCTGCACCAGCCGCACGTGGCCTTTTTCGCCAAATCGTTCATATTGTTGCTGGAGGCCACGCTGCCGAGAACGAGTCTTCACGAAAATCTGGCGCGGCGATAAATTGAGCGCCTCTTGAACCTGGTTAAGAGCGTCATCATGCCACGCTTCATCATCGTCATTGGGGCGCATATACAGCCAGACCACTGCCTCACCATCGTACCAATCCACGATGAGAGGAAATTCGGGAATGTCTCGCTCGTAGAGGCGGTAACAGCTAATATCGTGACGTTTAGCCCACTTGCGCAGATGGCGCATACGCTTTTGCAGGCGATTGGTTAACATGGCGGACATACGGTTTCCTTTGTTTTAAAAGCAAGAACACAGAGTTGCGCAGAGAAGGTATTGAAATTCACCGAGAAGAGAGAGAAAAATCTGCCCGAATCTGCGAAATCTGCGGGTAAGTTCCTGAGTATAGCAAAAGGTGGTGGAATGGCAGAGTTGATTTTGGCGTGTGATTTTGGCGGGACGAAGCTGTCGGCAGCAGTGGTGGAGGCTGACGCATTGGTTGATCCTCAGGCAACGTGGCGCGGCCATTTGCGTCGCTTTTCGCCGTCCGGTGCTTCAGCGCAGACAGACATTGAGACGATGTTGGTAATGGCGCGAGAGTTGTTGGGGAGTGAACGGCCGTCCCACATTGGTATTAGCTTCGGCGGCCCGGTAGATTACAAAGCTGGTGTCGTGCGCTTGAGTCACCACGTGCCCGGTTGGCAAAACGTGCCCATCCGTCAGCTTTTTACGGATGCTTTCCTGTCGCCTGTGGAAGTAGACAACGATGCGAACGTAGCTGCGTTGGGGGAGTGGCACTTCGGCGCGGGGCGCGGCGTGGCCGATTTGCTGTACGTGACGGTGAGTACGGGGGTGGGCGGCGGCTGGATTTTGGGCGGACGGCCGTACCGGGGAGCAACTGGCATGGCGGGGGAAATTGGGCATACGGTGGTGGATCCCAGCGGGCCGCTTTGCCTCTGTGGCAAGCGGGGTTGCGTAGAGCGGCTGGCTTCTGGCCCGTATATGGCGCAAGATGTAGCTGAAGCACGTGGTTTGCCTTTGGCACAGGTGTCGGGTAAGTTGGTGGCGGAATGGGCAGAGGCTGGAGAAGAAACGGCCGTTGCTATTCTGGAACGGGGTGCAAAAAGTTTGGGCATTGGCCTGGGCAACGCAGCCAACTTGCTCAACCCCAGCCGCACCGTGCTGGGGGGCGGCGTTACCAAATCTGGCGAACGTTGGTGGCAACTGGTGTGTCAAACTGCCAAAGAGACAGCTTTGCCTGAAGTGCAGTTCGACATCGTGCCAGCACAACTTGGCGATGATGCACCACTTTGGGGCGCAGTTGCCCTGGCGTTGCTCTAAATTGTGACCAAATGGGTCAAAATCCTTCTAACCGTTAACCCTTTACAATTAATTCACCTAATGTGCAACTTTCATTTTGCCAGAGAGGATTTGGCATCCTCAGATGCCAACGGTCGCATTTGAGAATGCTCCCTCCTCTGGATGCAGTGTAAAAGTTGCACATTGCATTTAATTCTTAACCATTGAGGACGGTGCTATGTTTGACAAGCTATTTGATAAATTTGACGATATTGATATGAAAAAGGTGGTGGAAGTTGTAAACCTGGTTTGGAATAACCGGGAAAAATTCATTGACCTAGTAGAAAATCTGCCGACGTTGCTAGATGACACTGGCAGCAGCATCGAATCGGCTGGAAGCAGTGCCGTGAAAGCCAGCGCCTTTTTGTCTGGCGATAAGAAAGGGTCGCCTAGCGCAGGCGAGGTATCTGAGCTGGCGGCCAATGCGCTGGATCGCTGTCAGGATGAGCTGGCGGAAGCGGCCAAAATTATGGCCAGCTTGGGCAAGCAGCTAGATGCGGTGCGTATCCCCAGCGTTAAGCCAAAATATATTGAAGTATTGGGCAGCAAAGTAGTTGGCGGTATTGAATTTGGCGAAGAAGGCATTTTAGACAATGCTGCCGGCAAGCTCAGCGATGGCTCGTCCCGTTTAAAGCAGATTGGGGTTGATTTGCGGCTCGTTTCCAAAAATTTACGGGAGTTGGGCGGCGCACTCACAGAAACGGGCAAAGATTTGAACAATGTGGGTCTGCAACTCAAAGAGAGCGGCGGCACCTTGCGCTCATTGTCCAAATTTAAAAAGTAGATGGAGAAATATGCTGTATTTTCGGGACGGGGGGATTTTCTGTTGGGGTGAGCAGTCACAGGGTGGCGCGTACATTTTGCGAATGCAGGTAAATGTGCCGTTGCAAGTGCAGTTCGGCCGTTTTTTGCAAGGTCAGCCTATAGAGGTTCCCATCGGAGTGTACTTGTACGTTGGGTCGGCGATGGCGCAAAAGGGAGCCACCTCGCTAGCGCGACGGCTGCTGCGTCACGCCAGCCGGAGCGATAGCCAAAATCCACATCCCATTAGGCGGCAAATATTGGCCGTTTTTCCAAAAATTGGATTGGGGCCGACGCCGCTGTATCCGCCAACAGGCAAAAAGCTGCGCTGGCATGTGGATTTTTTGCTGGATGAGGTGGCAATGGACTTAACGGCCGTTTACATCATCCGGGCAGAAAAGCGGAACAAAGAGGAAGGCAGAGAGAAAAAACCCGCGCAGTCCGTGGCCAGATTTAATAATCGCTATTTGGAAACGGCCGTTGCTCACTACCTCCTCACATTGTCTGAGATCACCCCGCTTGTTCCTGGCCTGGGCAGCACAGATGATCCTGGTGGAACCCATTTGCTAAAGGTAACGGCCGTTCCGGATTGGTGGCAAAATTTCCCGGAAGAACTCACCAACTTTTTGCGAGAGATTGAGCTATGATGCGCCGCCACCTGCTTTGGCTACTGCTGTTGGGTGGCCTGCTTGCTTGTGCCACACCGCCACCGGTAGCTACACCCTCTCCGCTAGCTGAAATTGCACCTTCTGGCCAGCCAACTGCGGGGGCAACGGTCGTTCTCCCCACCGCAACGCAACCTATTCCTACCCAAGAACCAACGCCTGTGCCCACCACCGTACCGCTACCCATGTGGGACAACCCGCTTGATGTTGAGATGCAGGAAACGGCCGTAGCCCACAACGCAGCTTTTCGCCAACTGTTGCCCAATAACAGCGGCCTTTGGCAATTTGAACCCGGCAGCTTCTGGCACCCAATTGCGCTGGAAATGAACGCTAACACCGCCTTTTTGCTCGATGGTGGACGGGTGCTACGACTCGATTTGATAGACGGCATACCGCCCCAGCCGCTGCTCCAGCCAGGCGATTTTGTAGAGGGCTTGCTGGTACAAGAGCCCATTGATCTGGCTTTGGTTGGAGGAGCTTTGCTGGTGCTGGATCGGACCGGCGATTTGTATGCGTACGATTTGGCGATCGGCGTTTGGCAGCTTGAGCGATACGAGCGGGAAATTGGCGAGACGTCTAGCCATTACTTTGTTGCATTGGGCTACGATACGGCAGGCAGCGGCCAGCGGCTGCGGTTGGAAACAAGCTACCGCTACGCCCAATACTTTTTCCCCGACGGCCGTCAGCGACTGTGGTCGTTGCCAGAAGAGGTGTTGCCAGTGGATGTGAGCGGCGTAGGTAACAAGATTTATACGCTGTGGCGTAACCCGGACCGCACCGCCACCATTGCCCTTTTCCAAGAGACGGCTCGTTTAACCAGCTTTACCCCCACCATCACCATCATCCAGCCACGCCAGATTGTAGCCACAAAAACGGCCGTCTACGTCCTAGACATGGCGGGTCGGCGATTACTCAGCTTACAGCCAGAGACGGGCGCAATGCAGGCTGTGTTTCAATTGCCTGGCGTAAGTACCTTTGCGGCCAACGCAGTGGGTGACACGCTGCTTTTGGCGGGACGCGACCAGCTTTTCTTTTGGCAGCAGCCGGAAAACAATCGCCTGGTAACAGGTGGTCACATCCTGCCTGCGCCGCAGCCGCACGATACGGCCGTCTGGCATACCAATCTCACTTATGCCTGGCCCGTCACTGGCAATCACGACGATCTGACGCTGCGCGATCTGCAAATGCCAGGTGCGCCGCGCCATTATCGGCTGGGCATCCATGAAGGGATTGACTTTTACTGGGCCAACGGCACGCCGGTGCACGCAGCGGTGCCTGGCACAGTCATTCGCGCCACGTTAGATTATGAACGGCCGTCTGAAAGAGCTTTTAACCTTCGCCGCGCCGAGAATCTAGAACTGGGCTACACCGCACCAGATAATTTGGATTTTTACCGAGGAATGCAAATCTGGATTTTGCAGGAGGATGGCTTTGTGGCCCGGTACGTGCACCTGAGTGGCATTGCGGCGGACATTGAGGAGGGAACGGCCGTAGCCGCTGGGCAGCAAATCGGTCTTATTGGGAATACTGGCTCCCCTGCTTCCATTAACAGCGAAACCGAGGATGCTCACTTACACTTTGAGCTATGGCTTGATAATATTGACATTTACCTAGGCCAATATTTGCGCCCAATTGAAACCCGTGAACTTTTAGAAAATCTGTTTTCGCCCTGAAACCTGTCTGTAACCGCTGAAATTCTTACAAAATCTAAAAATTCTTCAACAGATTGACAAAATTTGCTATACTTAAATCTGTCTTTGCAAAACCCTTGAAGTAAACAAACTGTATAAGTGAAAACAAGAATAGGCTTTGAATGCAGAAGGTGATGATTCTCCCGTTTTCACTGAGTAAATCACAATTTCACGACTCAGCTAACATCAGCCCCCTTTTGTGATTTGCAAATTTGTGGGACAAAACGATACGTGCAGTCAATCAGCTATCTAAATCTCAATTTATACCCCTGCTTTTGGGTTCTTGGTTTTCAACCTGAAGGCAGTTGATTTGTACCAAGCCTGGGCAGGCGGCAATTTGCGGCCAATGTCCAGGTTTTTTTGTTGCAAAACGCAGTTAATTAATAGGAGGTGCTCATCGAAATTTCCCCACAATAGTTGCCACGCATGGAAGTAATAGCTCGTTATTCTTAAGTTAGGAGGAAGTTATGCTAACATTATTCAAAAGGCGCAAACTTGGCTTTTTATTGGTTCTGATCAGTTTAGGTCTCATTGTGATGGCCTCTGCTGCTTCAGCTAATGAGGCAACGCCAACGGCCGTTGGCAATGCCCGCGCCAAAATTCACCCCAATCTATTGGCAGATATTGATGCTGCTCTGGCTGGGGCAGCTCAGCCTAATGGGCCAGCACTTGCGGCGCGCGGCGCAGCTACAAACAGCAGTGAATTGCAGTTTGTGGCTCGGATTACTGCCGGTGCAGACCTCAGCAATTACGCTTCGCAATGGTTTGCCCGTCCCTTCGCTGATCCGTTGGGCACAACGGTGGCTGCCGGGTTTGCCTCACCGACAGCTATCCTCAAAATGGCTGCCGATCCAGATGTGATCACCTTGCGTCGTTCCGAATCCCTGGTAGACGTTCCGCAGCCGCTAGACCCCGATATTGAATCTAACCTCAATAGCAACGTCACACCTGCGCTGAACTTATCTGGCGAAGCCAGCCCTGGCCCAGCCCCAGAAGGCTGGTACGGTACGACGGGTGCGGTTCATGGCTCGCAAGATGCATGGGCCAAGGGCTACACGGGTGCAGGCGTCCGCTACATGTCTAACGACTCTGGCGCGGATTATTGCCATCCTGACTTGCACGGCACCTGGGCTTATATCGACGATGCCTCATCGCCCTACTACGGCTTGCCGCAGATGTTTGATTCGGTTTCTAGCTACTACGCAGCTTTCGATTACTTCGTTGGCACGACGTTGATTTCTGGCGGCTTGGCTGATTATGCTGACACGTCCGCAACGGCAGCGGGCGATTTTAGCTTTGCGCCCATCGGTGCTGCCGAATCACATAATTACACTGTGACCGGAACCAGCCTGAGTGGTGAATATCATTATGGCTCTCATCCTGATAAGGCGTTGGCTGCGGTTGCCGATATTCTGAGTGGGGCGTTTGGGGACGCAACGGCCGTTTCGGGTGAACGGGCAGCGGTACTGGTCGTCGATGAAAATGAAGCTGGCGTTTACGATACCGTATATGTAGACATCAACTACAACTACGACTTCAGCGATGATACACCGGCTCGCCTCACCCGCGACTTCAGCAACCAGGAAGCTGCCTGCCTCGATTATGACTTCGACGGCCTGAATGACGTTTCTGGTGGCCTCGTTTACTTTATTGCCGATGGCGAAACGGCCGTGCCTACCCTCGATTGGTATTGGGGTGTACCCGGTTCCGCTTACGGCAATGGTGATTTGGTTGCCTTCCACGTGCAAGACTTCACCGAAGGCGGTGGCACACACGGAATGGGTACCACCTCTGTCGCTGTGGGCCAAGGCATTGTTGCTGGCTCCGTAAATTGGGGTGCTGGCGGTTCGCCAATCGCTGGTTTCCAAGGCTTGGTTGTAGGCCCCGGAAAAGATGTTGCCTCTACCCAAAATGGTGACTTCTACCTGACACCATTTGTAGAAGATGCCTATGTATTTGCGGGCCTTGGCTATGATGGCATTTCAGGAACCAGTGATGATGTTCAAATTGTGAGCAACTCTTGGGGGTACAGCGGCACCGACAATGACGGTTTCGATACGGACTCCCGTCTGATTGACATTGTGAATCGTTCCTTTGCGCCAAACACTGCGCTCTTGTTCTCTACAGGGAACGGTGCGGCTGGCTACGGCACGTCTGCGCCGCCATCCCCAGCCAGCGGCATTTCTGTAGGTGCTTCAACTCTCTATGGAACCATTGGCCTCTTTGAAGCGATTGCCTCAGCCGATCAAATTGTTGGCGGCGACGTTATCTCCTGGTCCAATCGCGGCCCTGGTGCCCGGAATGCAACCGGGGTAGATGTTGTGGCTACCGGTGCTTTTGGTACGGGGTCTCTCTCACTAAACGGCGTCTTGTGGGGTGCTATTGCCACCGATAACTTTGGGGGTACCTCTATGGCTGCACCCGTTGCGGCGGGTAATCTCGCGCTAATGTATCAGGCTTGGTACGATCAGTTCGGGCAATGGCCTACCTTCGAGCAGGCACGCACGATGATTATGAACTCGGCAACAAATACTGAGCATGATGTATGGTCTCAGGGTGCTGGTTTGGTCAATGCGGATTTGGGTACAGATTTGGCGGGTGGCTATGGCGGTTTGTATGTCTCCCCAGCTAGCTGGTCTGCAGGCGATTATCGCGGTGTGGAATATGGCGCGTTTGCCCATATCATGCAACCTGGTGACCGAGACACCCAATCCTTCACCGTGACAAACGTAAGTGACCATCGTATGACTGTACGCATCACCACAGAAACGCACGTTCAGATTGGTTCTGACGATTTGTCGTTCACTTCGCTGGATCAATCTCTGGATCACGGTTCATTCACGACGCCAGACTACGCCTTCCGTGTCGATCCCTATATTCCGGCGGGTACCGATTTGATGATGGCGCGCTTAACGAAGCCGCACAATCAGTTTGACCCGAACGAAGATTTGTTTGAGCCATTTAATAATTGGCGCGTTCACATCCAAGATTGGACTGATTTGGATGGCGATGGTTACTTGTGGGAGGATGCCAATGGGAATGGCAAGGTAGACATTGGTGAAGTGGACACCGGTGAACATATTCGCTTCACCTATGGTTATAACGCAGGTCCGACACAGCAGGCCCGTGTGGCCAACCCGCTGGAGCGGATGACAGACGGTATCTTTGTCACCTTGCGTCATCGGGATCAGGTAACTGAAGTGCCGCAGACTGATTTGGGTCTGGAAGTTTCTTACTGGAAGCTGCAAAACTGGCAGTGGGCGCGGCCAACGCGCAGCGCGTTCAGCTTGGCTCCCGGCCAGACGCGCAGTTTTAATGTGACGCTGAGCGTACCACCTAATACCCCGTACGGTATGTATCAAGGTTCCGTTAATTTGAACTTTGGTGGCGAAGAGGTTGTTCTTCCGGTGACGGTTGCCGTGGCTGCCTCTGGTACCTCGTTTAATTTCGGTCAGGCAAATGCGCCAGACGGCCGTTCTGCTGCCATTCTCGATGTGCCCATGTTGTACGACAACGACACCGTTTTTGGCTACACCGATTACACCTGGCGGGCTGAGTCTGGCGATTGGCGCTTCTTCTGGACCGATGTGGACGGGGATGAATTGCCAGCCAATGGCACGTCTTACCTGGTGGTAGACAACAGTTGGCATGGTGCTGGTACAGACATCGACACCATCATCCTGGGGCCAACGGAAGATTGCCTAAGCAATGGTGTTGATTGTGATGGCTTGCTGAGTGGCTACCCCGGCTCTGCTTTCTACGGCCCATACACCTTGTCTGAGGTGGGTCGCAGCAACTATGGCTACATTGGCAGCGGCCGTTGGCTGTTCGACACATCTACCGGTGGCCCGCGTGAAATTGTGGCGGCACCAGTGCAGGATGGTTTGCACGGCATCTTCTTCCACCAAGTTCGGGTAGACGGTAACAGCCTGGACGAACCGTTCGGTGGAACCGTGGGTCTGGTAAATCTTGATCCTGGTGCTATTGTCTCGTCCGCGGCGGCAGGGCCTGGTTCCACCAGCCTCACCATCAGCAGTGAGCTAGATATGGGTGGCTTTGTGGCACAAGGCTTTGGCTTGGGTGGTCCTGTTACCTCCACGGAAGACATCTTGCAGGATGATCCCAACGATCCTTCTACGGCGTCCTTTGTGACAACGGTTGATATTGCCAATGGCGCGTTGCTGGAGGTTTCAACCTGCTGCACCGCTGGCTCGGATATTGACCTATTCGTCTACGACCCATCCGGTGCGTTGGTCGCTTCTTCAACAACATCAACCGATGTTGAAAACGTCGCCATCTTCTTCCCTGAAGACGGCGCGTACACGGTCGCTGTGCATGGCTGGAGCGTTCCCAGCGGGTCCGACACCTTTGAGCTGACGATTAATGCGGTTCAAGGGACCGATTTGTCGGTGAGCAATCTGCCATCCTCCATTCCGGCAGGTGGCTCGGCCACGATTGACGTGAACTGGGATACCACCGGCTTCGCTTCTGGCACTTACTCTGGCCTAATTCTGATGGGGCCAGCGGAAGCACCTGGGTTGTTGCAGGTTCCGGTGGAGATTACGGTGCCGTAGTGGATAATTGAGTAATTTGGTAACTGGGTAATTTGTATTAAATTGCCCGATTTGGAGGCCAGAGCGCATGAATAAATGCGCTCTGGCTTTTTTGTTTGCCAAAGCAAAAGGGCGAAGCGTATGCGAGGAAATTGAATGGTTTGTCTTAGTTGTGTGCCAAACGCTTCGCCCCTACTATAATCCGCACGATGGATAGAAAAACACAGCGTCTTCAACTTTTGCAGCAACAGCAGGCTCGTTTGGCTCGTCGTTTGGTAGATTTGCAGAAGCAGAGTGACGGTTTGTCTCGTTGGCGGCTGATGTTGTTTGTGGGGGCTTTTCTGCTGGGTGGGGCAGCATTTTTACAGTGGGGGCCGGTGGTGTGGTTGGTGAGCACGGCCGTTCTGCTCATCCCCTTCATCATTACAGTCATCACCCACAGGCGGGTGGAGACGGCCGTCACCCGCCTCATCCTCTGGCAACAATTGAAGCAGTCCCAGATTGCACGCATGAATTTGGCGTGGGATGGGATTCCTGCTGCCCAAAATCATCCCGTCCCGGCAGAGCATCCCTTCGCGGTGGACATTGATTTGGTGGGTGAATTTTCGGTGCATCGTTTGTTGGATACGGCCGTTTCCCGTGAAGGTAGCGAACGATTGCACCAATGGCTTTTGGAAACAAAGCTAGAAAAAGAGCAGGTGCTGGCACGGCAGCAGTTAGTGCAGGAATTGGCTTCACAAACAGTCTTCCGTGAGCGGCTGTGGCTGCAAGCGAACCTGGCTATTGAGGATGATGACGAGCAATGGGCGGGGCAGGCATTGCTGGACTGGCTGCAAAAAGAGGCGGGTGGGGGTTCATTACGGCCGTTGCTCATCGGCTTGTCTGTGTTGGCCGTGGTGAACTGGCTGCTTTTTGCGGGAACCCAATTTTGGGGTTGGCCGCCGCTGTGGCTTGGCTCCATTTTGCTATACGGGGTGTTGTTCATCACGCTGGGGTATCAGCGGGCAGAAACCTTGTTTAGCGACGTGATGTTCCTGACGGATCGACTGCGAGTGCTGAATGGCGTGTTCGCTTTTTTGGAAGGATGGCAGTTTGGCAAAATGCCCCACACGGCCCAACTGTGTACTCCTTTTTTGGTGGCGGAGGAACGGCCGTCTACCCACATCCAAAACGTGCAGCGTGTCGTCACGGGGGTTGGTTTGCGCCTAAATTGGCTGCTGGGCCTTGTGCTAAACACACTTGTGCCCTGGGATATCTATTTTGCCTACCGGTTGGATCAATGCCGTGCCGATTTGGCAGTCCGGTTGCCCCGCTGGCTAGACATCTGGTTTGAGTTGGAAGCTGCCAGCAGTTTGGCCGCCTTTGCCTGGCTAAATCCGGGCGAATGCACCTGGCCCTCGCTGGAAGATGCACCATCGCCAGAAATAGCGGCAACCAGTTTGGGGCATCCGCTCATCGCCAGCCCGCACCGAGTTTGCAATGATTTGCACCTGGATGCCCAACAATCCATTTATCTGATTACCGGTTCTAACATGGCTGGGAAAAGCTCCTTTTTACGCACGATTGGGGTCAATCTGGCGTTGGCTTACGCAGGTGGACCGGTGGTGGCGCAATCGTTCCGGGCTAGTTGGCTGCGCCTGTTTGCCACCATTCGCGTAGCAGATTCGCTCAATGATGGCTTCTCTTTTTTCTATGCGGAAGTGAGGCGTCTGTCTCAGTTACTCACTGCGCTGAATGATAAAGGAGAACGGCCGTTGCTCTTCCTAATAGACGAAATTTTTCGAGGAACCAACAACCGTGAGCGGCTGATTGGCAGTCGTGCTTACATTGAAGCGTTGGTACAGGGCAATGGCTTAGGGGCAATCGCCACCCACGATTTGGAGCTGGTGCAGCTAGCTGAGGCCGCTGCAAAGCTAACCAATGTCCATTTTCGGGATGATGTGGTAGACGGCCGTATGGTATTCGATTACAGGCTGCATCCCGGCCCATGCCCTACCACCAACGCCCTCAAGATTATGGCTTTGGCGGGCCTGCCCGTGCCGACTTTGAACGATAATCGTTAATCTCCTGAACACTGAATAATGATGACTGTTTACCAACTCTTCACCCAATTCATCCCCGAATTTCACAAGGCGATACCCATTTCATGGGTATACTGCTGTTGTGTTCTGCAAAACTCCTGATGTGAAAATCACAGCAGCAAATCATAAAAATGGCATAAACAAGTAATGCACTTTGTAAGTATACGGCCGTAGGCTGCAAGACGATGGCAATCATTGTCTCTTGCCGTTCATCATTCCCAAAACAACGCGGCGGCGCAATCTTTGCAATTCCAAAATCCGGTGGAGCCACAATTGAATATTTTCCAGTTTAGCCAGGATTGGTAGTAACGACAGGGCAACCATTTACGCCTTGCGTCTTGGTCCGAGAAATAAGGTATGGAAGTCGTGAAACGATCAACAGTGTGGCAAACGCTTATTTTGTTCTTGGCAATTCTTTTTGTGCTATCGGTTTCCTCAGTGGCGGCAAGTGGGGATGGCACGACCGTTTTCACCGTCAACACCACCGCCGACGAAGATGATGGCACGTGCAGTCACTCCCATTGCTCCTTGCGGGAAGCGATTCAAGCGGCCAATGCTTTGGCTGAAGGCACGAACATCTTTATCCAGTTCCGCGTGGGGAATCTGAATCCGGTCATCATTAGCCCCACATCCCCGCTACCTCCAATTACTAACTCCCTTTTGCTAAAAACCAATGCCACCAACAGTATTGATGTTATCCTGAATGGCAGTGAAGCTGGCGAAAGTAACGGCCTTGTGCTGCAAGGGGACGAAATCACTGTCTGGAATTTAACCATCCAAAATTTTGCTGGGAATGGCATTCTCATCAATGGCGATGACAATACCTTGTCTGGCGTAATCATTACTGGCAACAGCGGCGATGGGGTGCAGGTGACCGAAGGCAGTGGCAACATCATCAGCCAAGCAAGCATTGCTGGCAATGGGGGTGAAGGGATTGATTTGGACGGCGATGGCCAAACCCCCAACGATTTGGGTGATGGGGATGTGGGAGCAAACGGCCGTCAAAATACCCCCACCCTCATCCGCGCTGTCCCCACCGCTGGCACTCTAGACATTGAAGGGATTCTCAACAGCCAGCCCAACAGCAGCTACACCGTTGATCTGTACGCTAGCGAAAGCTGCCACGACAGCGGCTTTGGCGACGGCGAAACCTGGCTGGGCAGCACTGAGCTGGTGACCGATGCGGCAGGGAACGGGAGCTTTAATACGGCCGTTTCTACCAATCTCACCAGCGGCAGCATTACCGCCTTGGCCACAGGCAGCGACGGCACCTCCGAATTTAGCCGCTGCATTCAGGTAGGCCTGGGCAACGACGCTTGGCCTCGCGCCTTGCATCTGGAATTAACGCCAGACAGCGTCTCCCCCAACGTACAAACCGCCAAAATCAGCCAGCGGCTCGATCTGGTGGGGCAATCCCGCTGGTACAAGTTCACCGTTGAGCCCAGCAGCCAGCTCATCATTACGCTCACTGACTTGCCCGCCAACTACGACCTCACTGTCTATAAAGACATCGCCGCCGAGTGGGAATCGCTCCTGACGCTAGATGAAACCGAAGATTTAATTTCGCTCACGGCCGAATTTGCCCCAGACGCATTTAGTCCGGACGCCTTTTCACCGGATGCATTCAGCCCGGACGCCTTTTCACCAGACGCGTTCAGCCCGGATGCATTCTCTCCAGACGCCTTTAGCCCTGACGCTTTCTCACCGGATGCGTTTAGCCCTGACGCTTTCTCGCCGGATGCGTTTAGCCCCGATGCCTTCTCGCCGGATGCGTTTAGCCCCGACGCCTTCTCACCAGATGCGTTCAGCCCGGACGCCTTCTCGCCCGACGCTTTTAGCCCAGATGCGTTCAGCCCGGATGCTTTTTCTAGTGCCCAAATGCGTAGCCTGATTGCCGTTTCCGCCTTCAACGGCACCGCTGGTGAGGGTGTGCAGCTCAACACCTGGGAAAACAGCGGCGACTTTTACATTCGCGTGCGCGGCCGCAACGGTGTGTTTGACCCCAACAGCGACTTCACGCTCAACATCATACAAACGGCCGGTGGCTGTGGTGAAGTGACCACTGCCTTGCCGGCCAGCACGCACACGGCCGTTGCCAACAACTACAGCACCATCATTTTGGTAGACAGCGGCCGTATGACAGGTGACCTCGCCACCATGCAGGGACGGCTGGCCGACTTTGCCGCCCGCCCCGAAGTCAACGGTGTCATTGTCGATGTTAGCGGCGATGCGCGTGTAGCGGGTGCAAACATTCAGGCAGACACTTACACCGCCTGCCC
Source organism: Candidatus Leptofilum sp. (assembly GCF_965223285.1). GTDB lineage: Bacteria > Chloroflexota > Anaerolineae > Promineifilales > Promineifilaceae > Leptofilum. The sequence goes on from NZ_OZ244997.1 coordinate 5,815,385, forward strand.
CTTCGCCAAAAATCTGGTTGCTTATTCGATCAAAGAGATTGTGGACAGCTACCGCGAACTCAATCCGCTGGAATATGTCGTCATCATTGGCAACGATGACGTAATCCCTTTCTTCCGCCATCCGGACCAGGCACTGCTGGCTAACGAGCGCAACTACGTGCCGCCCGTTTTGGACGACACCGCCTCCCAGGCCAGCTTGCGGCTGGGCTACGTGCTGGGGCAAGATCGCTACGGCACGATGCTGGAGCTTTCTAGCAAGAGCGACACGCTGCCCATTCCCCAACTGGCCGTTGGCCGACTGGTAGAAACGCCAGAGCAGGTGGTGACGATGCTGGACGCCTACCTAAGCACCCTCGATGGCGTGGTGGACACGCCAGATTCCGCCCTGGTGACGGGCTACGATTTCCTGGAAGATGCCGCCAACGCCATCACTTCTGAATTGAGCGATGGCTTGGGCAGCAGCGCGACGACGCTCATCACACCGCGCGATATTGCTCCAACCGATCCCGCCTCCTGGACGGCCGATGATCTGCGCGATTTGCTGCTCAACAATCGGTACGACATTAGCTTTTTGGCAGGCCACTTTAGCGCCAGCAGTGCCTTGGCCGCTGATTACAGCACCCGCCTGCTGGCGGCCGAGCTGGCTGTCTCCAGCGTGGACATGACCAACGCGCTCGTCTTTAGCGCAGGCTGTCACTCTGGCTACAACATTGTGAACGCGCACGGTGTACCCGGCGTCACCGCCGAGCCAGATTGGGGGCAGGCCTTTGCTAGCAAGGGCACAACCCTCATCGCCGGAACCGGCTACCAATACGGCGATACAGATTTTATCGAGTACAGCGAGCGGCTTTACCTGGCTTTCAGCGAAGAGCTGCGGGCAGGGACTGGTCCGGTTGCCATTGGGCAGGCGTTGGTAGCTGCCAAGCAAACCTATCTGGCCGAGACGCAGGAGTTACGGCCGTTGCACGAAAAATCACTCATCCAATCCACCCTGTTTGGCTTGCCCATGCTCAAAATTGATATGCCTGCGGGTCGTGGGGGCGTCTCTGATGGCCCATCGGTGGTCAGCAGCACCACAGGCTTCGGCAGCAATCCCGGCCAAATGCTAGGTCTCACCTACGCCGATTTGACCGTTACGCCAGATTTGACCCTGGTGAACCAAGAGCTAGACATTGTTGGCGAAGATGAAACAAGCACCGTAACCGCCAATTATCTCTCTGGTAGCGACGGCGTGATTGTGAACCCGGCGGAGCCTGTGCTGCCATTAGAATCGCTCAACGTGAGCGTAACGGACACCGTGCTGCGCGGCGTCGGCTTCCGGGGTGGTAGCTTTACCGACCTAACGGGCATTTTGCCGCTGACGGGTGCAGCCACCACCGAAATTCGTGGGGTGCATCCGCCATTTGTGAGCAATGTGTTCTACCCCATGCAGCCGTATCAGGTGAACTACTTTGATCAGTTAGTGGCAGGTTTAGATGGGGCCGTGCAGCTAAATGTGACCCTGGCGCAGTTCATGTCGAACAATGCGGGTTCGCTCTACGGCACGCTGCGCCAGTTCGATTCGCTAGACTTCCGCCTGTACTACAGCGACTATATCGTGCAATCCCCGGTGACGGGCAATGTGCCCGCGCTGGCTGCCTCACCTGCCATTGCCCAGGTGATGGCCTTCCCCGGTGACGACAGCGTCACCTTCCAGGCGCGGGTCACTGGCGATCCGGCAGCGGGCATCCAGGAAGTGTGGGTGACGTACACGGGCAGTGGGCCATTTGCTGGCCTGTGGCAATCCATTGACCTCATTCAAAATGAAAATGACAGCACCTTGTGGTCTGCCACCTTGCCGCTGAACGGCATCCCAGCCAACAAAGTGCAGTTTATTGTGCAGGCGGCTAACGGCGTTGGCTTAGTGGGCGCAGCCACCAATTTAGGTGCGTTTTACAGTGGAGCTGGCACTGCGGAAGGAGATTTGGTTGAAACGGCCGTTTCCCTCCAATCTCCACCCACAACAGGCACCTACGGCACCGAAATTAGCGTCACCGCTTTGCTTACCGCCGACGGCGAGCCGCTGGCTAACCAGTTCCTCAGCTTCCGCGTAGGTGCCCAAACTCGCACGGTAGCCACGGATGCGTCTGGTGCGGCGACGGCCAATTTGGCCTTGCTTGGCTTGCCGGGCGCAACCAACCTCACCGTCACTTACGGCGGCGATCTGACTTACCAAGCGTCGTTTGATACGGTGCCGTTCACGCTTGAAAAACAGGCTACGACCCTCACGCTAGACCCCGTTGGCGCGGAGATGGTTGAAGGTGGCACTGCCGGGATGATGGCGACCCTGACCGATGTGTTGGGACGGCCGTTTGGCGAGAAAACCGTCTTCTTTGTCATCACTGGCGACAATGGCAGCTACGCCGAGGCGATCATCACTGATTTTGCGGGACGGGCGGTTTTGACGGCCGTACCCCTGCCCGTGGGTGAGTACACCGTAGACGTTTACTTTGGCGGCACAATACCCTTACCGTCTGGCAATCTGACGCTGGATGATTTGCGCTACTTGCCCGCCACGGCTAGCGGCACGCTCACCATCACCCAACCGGTGGTTGGGCAAACGCTTTACCTCAGTACGCCAGACGGCGGCGAGGTGGCTGGCATCACCTATAGTGGCGAGGATGTGCTAGGTTACGATCTGGACAGCGGCGACTGGTCGTTGCTGTTCGACGGCTCGGACGTGGGCTTGGCAGGGCAAGATGTGGCCGCTTTTGCCTGGTTGCCAGACGGCAGCTTGCTCATCGTTGTAGCCGATGACATCTACCTGCCAGAGCTGGATATTCCGGCCTTCCAGGGCAAGAATGTAGATAATTCTGACATTTTGCGCTTTGAACCCACTTCTTTGGGTGAAAATACGGCCGGTAGCTGGTCGCTTTATTTTGATGGCTCGGATGTAGACCTGAAAACGCCACAAGAGGCGATTCGAGGACTGACGGTGTTGGGGGACGGCCGTATTATCCTCAGTACAAAAGGCCCAATCAAAGTAGGCAACCTGAACGCCAAGAGTCGTGATCTCGTTATCTTCACGCCAGAGAGCCTGGGTGAAGAAACAGCCGGAAACTGGGAACTATTCTTTGATGGCTCTGATTTTGACTTCCTCAGCAGCAGTAAGGATAGTATCGAAGGGGTGCATCTGGACGAAGAGACGGGTGCGCTTTACCTAGTGACCAGCACGGCCGATAGGCAAATTCTGGTCTGTACGCCAGACGAGCCGGGCGACTTTTCTGAATGCAGCTTTGACCTGTTTTGGGAAAGCGGTGCCAACGGCTTGCCCAGCGACACGCTAGACGCCATCGCCATTCGCTAAACATTTTGGTAGGGGCAGACCCCCGTGTCTGCCCAGCAAGGGCAGGCACGGAGACCTGCCCCTACAAATGCATGATTGTTCTAACCCCAGTTTTCTTTTGGGGTCTACGAACGAGTTGTCACACTATTTCACGCAAAGACGCAAAGTTTTTTCCTTTGCGCCTTAGCGTCTTTGCGTGTGTTAATCAAATTGCCTGACAAGTTGTTCTTGCACTTTTTCTTTTGTTTGCCCCTGCACAAAGTAGCATCTCTCGTATAATAGAGCCGACAACCTTCAACGAGCCCAAACATTTTCAGGAGAGCTAGATTTTCAAATGGAACGGCCGATTTCCTATATTCCTATGGATAGACGACAGGCACTGTATCGTGGTGAAAAATTGCCCGATCCGGCTCGCGGTGCCGCCTTATTTACTGATGTTTCTGGCTTTACCCCGCTCACCGAGCGTCTGGTGCATGATCTTGGCCCACAGCGTGGCGCCGAAGAGGTTACGCATCACTTAAACCGGGTGTACGATGGCTTGGTGGATGAGCTGCACCGCTACGGGGGCAGCGTCATTAGCTTTAGCGGGGATGCCATAACCTGCTGGTTTGAAGGGGACAACGGCTTCCGAGCCACCTCCTGCGCCCTGGCGATGCAGGCGGTGATGGAACAGATTCAAACGGTGCAAATTCCCTCGGGTGAGATTACATTGGCGATGAAAACGGCCGTTGTCACCGGCAGTGCGCGTCGTTTTCTCATTGGCAACCACAGGGTGCAGCTTATTGATGTGCTGGCTGGTAAAACGCTGGATCGCTTGGTGGAAGCAGAGCACGAGGCCGAGAAGGGGGAAATCATCCTGGATGAAGCGACGATTCAGCAGCTTGGGCCGCGTGTACACATAAAAAGCTGGCGGCAAAGCCCAATGACAGGCGTGCGTCTTGGCGTGGTTGAGAATTTAGAAAATATGAGTGTTCCCGCCTACTGGCCTAATATTCCTCAGGATGCTCTGGACGAAGCCATCACCCGCCGCTGGCTGCTACCCCCGGTTTACAAGCGGCTGGTTGAGGGCGGCGGGGAATTTTTAGCCGAACTGCGCCCTGCCGTGGCGCTGTTTGTCAACTTTTCTGGCATTGATTACGACGATGACGATGAGGCAGAGGCCAAGCTAGACACGTTCATCCAAAACGTGCAGGAGATTTTGTCGCGCTACGACAGCAATTTGCTCCAGCTAACCATCGGGGACAAGGGCAGTACGCTTTACGCTGCTTTTGGTGCACCGTTTGCCCATGAAGATGATGCCATCCGCGCCATTTCTGCGGGCTTGGAACTGCAAGAGCTAGCGAACCGCTTGCCATACATTTCACCGCTGCAAATTGGTATTTGTCAGGGGCGAATGCGGACGGGGGCGTATGGCGGCACGATGCGCCGCACCTATGGCGTGTTGGGGGATGCGGTGAATACGGCCGCACGCCTGATGCAAGCGGCCGTTCCTGGGCAAATTTTGGTCACAGCCGAAACTGTAGAACAAGCTGGGGATCGTTTTGTTTGGGAATTGCTACCGACCGTTCGGGTGAAGGGCAAGGCTGAACCGCTGAGCGTGTTTGCGGTGGCACAGCGAGAAGCGGAGCCGACCATTCGTCTGCAAGAGCCGCAATATGCCCTGCCGATGGTGGGGCGCGCTGCCGAGCAGTCATTAATTCAGGAAAAGATGATGGCGGCCAAAGCGGGGCAAGGCCAGATTGTTTCTATTAGCGGCGAAGCAGGTATTGGTAAATCTCGCCTGGTGGCACAAATTATTGGGCTGGCCAGCGAGCAGCAATTTTTGGGATTTGGTGGCGAGTGCCAATCGTTTGGTACCAACACCAGCTATCTGGTTTGGCAGCGCATTTGGCAAGATTTTTTTGGTTTGACGCCCGACATGACGGTGGAGCAGCAAATTGCCAAAGTGGCGGAAAGAATTCAGCAAATCAACCCGGCTTTGCTGCCGCGAATGCCGCTGTTGAGTGCGGTACTGCGTTTGGCGATCCCAGATAACGAACTCACCCAATCGTTTGATGCCCAACTGCGGAAGGTGTCACTGGAGTCCTTGTTGGTAGAATGTTTGCGGGCGCGGGCGAAGGAAACGGCCGTATTCCTGGTGCTGGAAGATTGCCACTGGCTTGATCCGCTCTCGCTTGAACTGTTGGAAGCCATTGCCCGCGCCACTGCCGACCGGCCCATTTTGATTGTTTTGGCGGTGCGCGCGCCCGTCATGGGTCGCATCCAGTCGGCACCTTTCCGGCAGTTGCCCAACTTTACTGAACTCAAGCTAAATGAATTTACGCCGGAAGAGGCAGAGCATTTGATGGCGCTCAAAGTGGAGCAGCTCACCCGCGCCAAAATCAAAATTCCGCGCTTGCTGCGTGAAAAAATTACAGAGCGGGCGGCGGGGAATCCGTTCTACATTGAGGAGTTGCTCAACTATTTGCAAAGTCAATCAGCCATCGCGCCTCAAACGCTGCAAGATTTGGATTTGCCCACCAGCTTGCACAGCCTCATCCTCAGCCGCATTGATCAACTCACCGAAAGCCAGAGAAACACGATCAAGGTGGCCAGCGTCATTGGCAGGCTGTTCCGGGCGGCCATGTTGTGGGGAGCGTATCCGCCGCTGGGTGGGCCACAGCAGGTAAAATCTGATCTGGAAGCGTTGGATCAGATGGATCTCACGCCGCAGGATACACCAGAACCCGAACTCACCTATCTGTTTAAAAATGTGGTGACGCAGGAGGTAGCTTACGAAAGTTTGCCATTTGCCACCCGCGCCATGTTGCATGATCTCATCGGGCAATATATTGAAACGCAGGATGCCCCTACCTTGCAGCAATATGTAGGTTTGTTGGCGTACCATTACGGCCGTTCCGATAACGATGCCAAAAAGCGCGAATATCTGCTCAAGGCGGGTGAAGCGGCGCAGGCAGAGTACGCCAACGAAGCCGCCATCGAATATTTTCAGCGGGTCCTGCCGCTGCTGCCAGAGCCGGAACGTGCGGCCGTTATGCGTAAATTGGGCAGCGTGCTGGAACTGGTGGGGCAGTGGGACGAAGCCAGCGATCTGTACAATCAGGGGTTGCAGTTGGCGCAATTGCACAGCAACCAGCAAGAAGTGGCGTGGTGCCGGGCAGCGCAAGCAGAGCTTTTGCGTAAGCGCGGCCGTTTTGAAGAAGCGTCTGAACATTTGGAAGCAGCGCGGCTCACGTTTGAGCAGCTAGAAGATGAGGAAGGCGTGGCGCAAGCATATCACTCAGCGGGGACGCTGGCGGCGCAGCAGGGAGCGTATGAGAAGGCACGCACTTTGTACGAGGAGAGCCTGGCGCTGCGGCGCGATCTGGGACAGCCAGGGTTCATTGCGGCCTTGCTAAGTAATTTGGCGATCATTGCCCGCTTTCAGGGGAATCTCACGGCTTCGCGGCGGCTGAATGAAGAGGCTTTGGAGATTCGGCGGCAGGTGGGCGATCGGCGCACCATTGCCAATTCGCTGAACAATTTGGGCAACGTGGTGCGCAATTTGGGCGATTTGGCACAGGCGCGCAGCCATCTGGAAGAGGCACTGCAGCTACAGCGTGAGGTGGGCGACCGCTGGGCAATTGCTAATTCGCTGAACAATTTGGGCAACGTGGTGCGTGACCAATCTGATTTTGCGGCGGCGCGGCAGTTTTACGTGGAGAGCCTGACAATCAACCATGAATTTGGGGATGGGCGAGCCATTGCCTACGTGCTGGAAGATATGGCGGCGTTGGCGGCGGCGCAAAACGAGGCAAGCCGGGCGTTGCAGCTCGTTGGGGCAGCACAGTGGCTGCGGCAGGAGATTGGCAGTCCGCTTTCCGCTGTGGAGCAGTCGCAGTTGGACGGCCGTTTGACCAATGTCACCACCCACGAAAATGCCGAAACCTACCTGGAACAGGGCCGCCACCGCAGCCTCACCGCAGCCATCGAATTTGCATTGAATTGATTTTTGGCCACAGAGAACACAGAGGAAAAAGAGAACCTCTCTTAAATCTCTGTGGCCTCTGTGGCAAATTTCTTACGGAAAAAACATGAGTGAAGAGCAACAATTTTATGTGCCGCCGGGTGGGCCACCAAGGGTAAACGCGCCCAGCCCTGAAATTTATGCGGTAATGGGTGAAAAGAATATCTTTGCGATGCTGGCTGACTTTTACGCCCAGCTAGAGACGTCTAGCATTCGCGGTATGTTTCCGCGTGATATGCTGCGTGCCTCGCGCAAGTCGGCCGCATTTTTTGTGGGCTTGCTGGGTGGACCACCGCTTTATCACCAAAAATATGGTAGCCCCATGATGCGGGCGCGACACATGCCGTTTCCCATCGACGAGGTGGCACGGCAGGTTTGGCTGGACTGTTTTGAGGCGGTGTTGGCGGATGCGCCAGAAAAATACAGCTTTCCGCCGGAACATTTGCCGCAGTTTCGCCAATTTCTGGTTGCGTTTTCTGGCTGGATGGTGAACAAGGCCTAATTAATAAATCCACAGATTTCGCAGATTTGCGCAGATTTTAATAGCTTTCCGTGCAACTTTGTGTCTCCTCTGTGCAACTCTGTGTTCCTTTTTTCATAGGAGTGGGAACGATTAAAAAAAAGTACGATCTATTTAGCCCCACTTTCAAAGCCAATCCGTTCCCCACGTTTGCCCAGATGCGGCAAGGTGACCCGATTTATGCGCATCATTCCCCGAACGGCGGCACGATTTGGTACATTACTCGGTTTGCGGAGGTTACGGCCGTTCTCAAAGACAACGACCATTTCGTGAAAGATTTCCGCAACACGCTGCCGCCAGGTGCCAAGCAGCCTCGCAAATCCTCGATGCACCGCCTCATCAATGAAAATATGCTCTTTGCCGATCCGCCAGACCATACGCGGCTGCGGGCGTTGGTGAACCAGGCGTTCACGCCGCGCCGCGTGGAGCAGCTGGCTCCGCGCGTCCAGCAAATCACGGATGCGCTGCTAGACGGCATTGCGGCAGCGGGGCAGGCAGACCTCATCGCCGATTTTGCCCTGCCGATGCCGGTGCGCATTATTGCCGAATTGCTGGGCATTCCGGCGGAGGATCAGGCGGAGGTGGCGGATTGGTCACAGGCGATTATTTCGCCGGGGAGCCGCAATTTGAACTACAGTGCGCGCAAAAAAAAGGTGCGCGCTTTTGTGGCCTATTTGCAGGAGATGTTTGCCCTGCGCCAAAAAAATCCGCAGGATGATTTGATTACGGCGTTGGTGCAGGCAGAAGAGGCGGGCGAGCGGCTGAACGAGGCGGAGCTTTCCAGCATGGTGGCGTTGCTGCTGGTGACGGGGCATGAGACGACGGTGAATCTGCTGGGGAATGGAGCCTTGGCGTTGCTGACGCATCCGGAGCAGTTGGCGATTTTGCGGGAGAATGGGGGGTGGGAAACGGCCGTTGAGGAACTGCTACGGTTCGATGGGCCAGTAGAAACCTCCACGACGCGCTGGGTGCGGGAGGATTTTACGTTTGAGGGGCATCAGATGCGGCGCGGCGACGTGGTGCGGGTGGTGCTGGCTTCTGCCAACCGAGATGGTTGCCACTTTGCCCAGCCGAATGCGCTAGACGTGACCCGCCGCGACAACCGTCACCTGGCGTTTGGTATGGGGATTCATTACTGTTTGGGTGCGCCGCTGGCTCGCCTGGAGGGGCAAATTGGGCTACAAACCTTGTTTGATCGCTTCCCCAAGTTAAAACTGGCCGTGCCTACTGTGCAGCTAGAATGGCGCTCTGGTGTGTTGTTCCGGGGTTTAAAAGCATTGCCTATAGTATTTGGTTAAAAGATTGCTTGTGCGCTGAGAAACGGCCGTATGCTGCTAGATAAATTGTGTTACAATTTCTCCAAATTTTTCAAGTTGAAGGCTTTGCAGGAGGGGGTGCAGTGCTTCAAAAAGATCAATTTCTTGCGATAAGTTTCGTGCTTTTATTTTCGTTTTTCTTTGCAGCTTGTTCTGGAAAATCTTCTTCATTTCCTGTCGAGTCAACATCTTCCCCTTCAACCCCAGATGATTCATCTATCTCAGCTAACGATATGGTGACAGCAACTTCAACCTTAGCAATTGCGTTACCTACACCCACTCAGACGCCAATCAAAACCGCACAGGTTTTAACCCTTGCACCATCTCCTGCACCAGTTGATGCCACACCAATCGCAACTGGACAACCAGCAGCCACACCGGGTACAGGGACTCCGTTCGAACCACACACAATAACGGGGATTCATCTTTCTTTGCAGGTGTGTCAGGAAACCCTGAATTTTATTTTGTACTGTACTGATTTTGATAAAAGCGTGGTGCCTTTTATTGTTTCACAGCTCGAAACTGATTATGAGCGGATAACTTCACATTTGCAGCATCAACCCTCAGAAAAAATCATTGTGGAAATCTATCCGAATCTTCAATCGTATCATGAGTCTATAGGACTCCGGCAAGGTTCTGACTGGTTAGTTGGTGGTGCCTGGTCCGGGATGATGGGGCTTGTTACGCCGCTTAACCCAGGTCCAGCCCATACATTCGACACAATCATGGGAATAGCTACACATGAATTAGTCCATCTGATTGTTGATGAAATGAGTGATGCTGAAATCCCTGTTTGGTTGAATGAGGGAATTGCTACATACGAAAGTGGTCAACGCCAGACTAATTTTATCATTACTTCGATTGAGAGTGGCCTTCCAGCTATCGGCGACCTCGATTTTTCTTCGGGAATAGAATCAAGTGTCATCTACGCATTTTCTTACACGATTGTTGAATTTATTGTGCAAGAATTTGGTTACGACACTTTGATCGAATTAGTTAAATTGGGTGGCGGTTTTGAGGAATCTTTAGGCATATCGGAAAGTGAGTTTGAAAACGCATGGCACCAGTTTTTGATGGCCGAATATGGGTCATCTTCAAACAATTGAGCATGTGAATCATGAAAGAACTTGCGGCTCTACTTTGAAAGATTCCTCACTGCGTTCGGAAGGGCAAATCGAACAATCCTTTTTTCCAGAGTGAGATGGCAAGTTGGGAGCAGGTTAATGTGAGAAAACTGCCGTATAATCACATTTCGATATTTTGAAGAAAAGTGAGCATCTTTGTGGAACAGACACCCTCTCAAAAAACATCCTCAGAACAAGTCAATGATAAGCAGGATACGGCCGTTCCCGACACCTTCAACACCGGCCAAATTTTCACCATTGCGGGCGGGCATTTTGTGCATGACACGTACAGTGCCTTCATTGCGCCGCTGCTGCCGCTGCTGCAAGAGCGGCTGGCCACCAATTACACGCTCACCGGCAGTCTGGCCATTTTCACCCAACTTCCCAGCTTGCTAAATCCGCTCATCGGCTACCTGGCAGACCGGGTGAGCCTGCGTTATTTCATCATCTTGGCACCGGGCATCACGGCCACGTTGATGAGCAGCCTGGGTATTGTGAATAATTACTTTGTGGTGGCGATGCTGCTGCTGGCGGGCGGGGTGAGCATTGCTGCTTTCCACGCCCCGGCTCCGGCGATGATTGGCCGCATGGCGGGCAGGCGTGTGGGCACGGGGATGAGCATCTTCATGGCCAGCGGCGAGCTGGGGCGCACCTTTGGCCCGATTTTGGCCGTAGCGGGGGTAGGCTGGTTTGGTTTGGAGGGGATGTGGCGGCTGATGTTTGTGGGGTGGGCGGTAACGGCCGTTCTCTACTACCGTTTGCATGAAGTCTCTGCCAAAACACGCACCAAGCCGGCTGGATTGGCCGAAGCCTGGCCGCAAATCCGCCGCGTCTTCCCCGCGCTGGGCTGGATCATGCTGGCGCGGGCGGGTTTATTGACTTCGCTGACAACCTACTTGCCACTCTACATGGAGGATGAGGTTGAAGTGAGCCTCTGGTTGGCTGCTGCTGCGCTTTCCATTTTGGAAGGGGCTGGCGTGGCCGGAGCTTTGCTCTCCGGCACGGCCAGCGACCGATTTGGGCGACGGCTGGTTTTGGGGGGCTTGTTTTTCATTTCCCCACTGCTGGCGTTGGCTTTTGTCTATTATCCTGGCTGGCTGGCGATACCGCTGCTCATCACCCTGGGGTTGACGGCCATTTCGCCCACGCCAGTGATGCTGGCGGTGGTACAGGATTCTTTCCCTAAGCATCGGGCGTTGGCCAACGGTATTTACATTGGCCTCAACTTTTTGGTGCGCGGCTTGGGCATCTGGCTGGTTGGGGTGTTGGCCGACCGCTTTGGGCTGACGCAGGCGTTTGTCATCGGGGCGGTGGCCGCCTTTTTGACGTTGCCGGGCGTGTGGTTTTTGCCAAAGCGAACGGCCGTGGTGAATAAGTAGCAACGAATTAACGCAAATTAACACGAAAATTAGCGTCAATTCGCGCTAATTTGGTGCAAGTATTGGAGAATGTAAATGCCACGATTAACAAAAATTTATACCCGCAGCGGGGATGAGGGGATGACCTCGCTGGGGAGCAAAACGCGCGTTCCCAAAGAATCATTGCGCGTGTCGGCGTATGGCACGGTGGATGAGCTAAATTCGGTGCTGGGCGTGGCTGTGGCGCATGGCTTGGTGCCGCGGCTGGCCGAGATTGTGCCCATCATTCAGAATGAGTTGTTCCATTTAGGCTCTGATTTATGCTTTACCGAGCAAGACAAAGAAGCGTATCAGATTCCGCAGATGGAAGCGCGGCATGTGACCCAATTGGAAGCGTGGATTGATGAGCTAACGGCCGTTACCGGATCGCTAGAAAATTTCATCTTGCCTGGGGGAACGATAGGTGCGGCCCAGCTGCATGTGGCCCGCACCGCCTGCCGCCGCGCCGAGCGGTTGGTGATTGCTCTCTCACGCGAGGAAGAGGTAGGTGAATTTGTTATTCCTTACCTAAACCGGCTGTCAGACGCGCTGTTTGTAATGGCTCGGTATGAAAACAAAGAGCGGGACGTGACCGAACCTCTGTGGAATAGTCGATTGTAGGGTTGCTGCGTGTGCAGGTTTGCCTATTTTTAGGTAAACTTCGGCACAAATTTTTGGTAATCGGCAAGCAATTTTTAGTACCGAGTTCATAATCTTTTTGCCGATTGCCTCGTTATTTTTGAGGAGAATATGTTTGAAAATTTGACCCTGCTAATTATTATCATCTCTCTGTTTTGGGTAGGTGCGTTTGGCCTTTACATTTACACTTCTCGCCAGCAAAAAAATATAGGTGACGACCTGAATCGACTAAACAATCTGCTGGATGAAGCCGAAAAGCGGGAAAAATTCGATTGAGCAAACCACAATACAGGAGGTACATGATGGGGAAATGGATCATGCGACCACTTCTGCTCATGGTCGCTTTGCTGTCTTTGGCGGCGTGTACCATTGTGAGCGGCCCAACAACAGATGCCTGCAACGAGAGCGGTGCTTTGCTGCGCGATGATTTCGGTGGCGAGCAAAATTGCGGCTGGCGTGAATATAATCAGGGCGGCGCGGTGGTAGAAATTGCTGACGGAACGCTCAACATTAGCACTAGCCAGACTGGCCAGATTTGGTGGACAAATGTGGGGCGCGACTTCAGCGACGTGATTGTGACGGTACAGGCGCGGCAAACCAGTGGCCCCAACAACAATGCCTATGGCGTTTTGTGTCGCTATCAGGATGAGAACAATTTTTACATCTTCCTGATTAGCGGGGATGGCTACTACGCCATTGGCAAATATCAGGCTGGCGAGGCGCAAATCACGTATCTCACCCCCAACCAGGAGTATGTTTTCTCTGATTTGATTAATCAGGGTGTGGCGACCAATTTGCTGCGGGTCAGTTGTGTGGGTAACGAGTTGAGCCTGTCGGTGAATGGTCTGCCTCTGGCTACGGTGACGGATAACACCTTTATTGGTGGTGATGTGGGGTTGGGTGTGAGTACGCTGGAGCCGGGAACGGCCGTTGTGCAGTTTGACGATTTGCTGGTTCTCGCACCTTAGCGACTCATTTGTTCAGGTTGGTTGGGATTCTTCGTTTCACTCAGAATGACAATTCAACATTTTTGCTGTTCAATGATGTAACATGACAAAACCTCCAATTGTCATGCTGAACCCGTTCGGCTCCGCTCACGCCACAAAAGTAATCAATGATTGCAGATAAACGGTTCGTAATAAATGGCTTTGTACTGCTTGGTTTGTTGCTGTTGGCGGCCTGTGCCGATGCCACGGGCGTGCCTGGGGCTGCGGGGGCAGACGTGATTTTTGCCGATGGTTTTGTGCCGGGGCAGATGGGAAACTGGGTGATCGAGGGGGATAATGCGGGGCAAACGGCCGTCATCAACGAACAACTCGTCATTGAACTAGCCGATAACAACATCATGCAGTTTTCTACCTTGCCAGACCAATTTTTTGATAATTTCATTTTGGAAGTAGACGCCACCTTGCTGGAAGGGGATTTAGGCAGCAGCTACGGTGTGCTTTTCCGAATGCAGGACAGCACCCGCTTTTATCGCTTCGAGATTACGGGCGACGGTCTCTTCATGGTTGAGCGGCGGGATGGGGAGTCTGGTTGGACGCGCTTTGTGGATCGCTGGACGGAAGCACCAGCTATCAATCAGGGGCTGGGTAGCAGCAACCAGCTTCGGGTTGAGGCACTAGGAACAAACATCTCCCTGTTTGTGAATGACGAATTGGTGCACCAGTTTAGCGACACGGCCTATAGCAGCGGCACCATTGCCCTGGATGCGGGGACATTTGTGCAGCCGCAGGCGCAGGTGGCCTTTGATAATGTGGTGGTGAGACGGCCGTAATGGATGTGCGTATGGCGGTGGAAACGGCCGTTTCCACCCAACTCCAAGCTATTTCTCCGCTTTCCGGCGGGCAAATTGGCCAAGTGTACCGCGTGCAGTTGGCAGACGACACGCCGCTGGTTGTGAAGTTTGACGACGGACCAGAGCCGCAGCTAGACATTGAAGGTGCTATGCTGCGCTATTTGGCAGAGCATACGGAGCTTCCTGTACCGGGCGTGATTCACTCTGAGCCGCATTTGCTCATCATGGAATTTATGCCGGGGCGGAGCCATTTTTCGCCCCAGGCTGAAGCAAACGCCGCCGAGCATCTGGCAGCTTTGCACGGCGTAACTGCACCCACGTTTGGCTTTCCTTTTATGACCCTCATCGGCGCATTTACCCAGCCGAATGACCCAACAGAAAGCTGGCTGGAATTTTTTCGGGAGCAGCGCATTTTTCACCTCATGGATGAAGGTTTGCGACTGGGACGACTGCCGCAATCGTTTGTGCCGCGTCTGGAAAGGCTGTGTGGGCAGTGGGAGCAATGGCTGGCAGAACCGGAACGGTCGTCCTTGATTCACGGCGATGTGTGGACGTCAAATGTATTGGCAGAAAACGGCCGTATCACTGCTTTTCTTGATCCTGCCCTTTATTTTGGCATTGATGAGATGGAGTTGGCTTACATTGCCTTGTTTAACTCGTTTAGTACGTTATTTTTCCAGCGGTACGAAGAGATACGGCCGTTGCCACCCGGTTTTTATGAAGAGCGTCGTCATCTGTACAGTCTGTATCCGCTCTTAAGCCACGTGTGCCACTTTGGCGGTAGCTATGTGGGCATGGTAGATTCTGTGCTGCGACGGTTTGGATTTTGAGAGAAGGAACACAGAGTTACGCAGAGGAGGCGCAGAGTTTCACAGAGGGCGGATTAAAATTTGTATGTGTAATCTGCGCAAATCTGAGAAATCTGCGGATTGTTGAGAAAAAAGATGAGTGAATTTCCTGAGTTACACACATTGTGGGATTATAATGATCCGGCGGGAACAGCTGTGCGCTTTGAGCAACTTTTGCCAGCGGTGAAGCGCTCGACCAATCGGGCTTACCATGTGGAGCTGCTGAGCCAAATTGCTCGAACGCACAGCCTGCGCCGCCAATTTGCCCAAGCGCACGAGTGTCTGGATGAAGCAAATGAGATGCTGAGGGAGGAGATGATTGTGCCCCAAATGCGCTGCTTGCTGGAGCGGGGACGCACATTTAACTCGGCTGGCGAACCGGAACGGGCATTACCATTATTTGAGGCGGCCTTTGTGTTGGGAACGGCCGTTTCCCCCCAGGCTGACTTCCACACCATCGACGCTGCCCACATGATGGCCATTGCCGAGGCAACTCCGGCTGACCAGCTAAAATGGAATGAGCGCGCGCTCGTGCTGGCCGAAGCCACGCCAGATACACGGGCTGCTGGGTGGCTTGGATCGCTGTACAACAATCTCGGTTGGACCTATCATGACATGGGTGATTTTGACAGCGCTTTGGCCATTTTTGAGAAAGCTGTTGCTTGGCGAGAGGCAGTCCATCCAGATCAGCCGGAAACAATTCGTATAGCCAAATGGAGTGTGGGGCGAGCCTTGCGTTCACTTAACCGATTGGATGAAGCGTTGGTCATCCAACAAGCATTGTTAGCCGAATTTGCGGAGTCAGGACGCGCGGATGGCTTTGTTTTTGAGGAAATGGGTGAATGTTTGCTGGCGTTGGCGCGTGAGGGTGAAGCACGGCCGTATTTTGCTCAAGCCTATGCCGAACTATCTCAGCTGGATTGGCTGGAACCAGAGCGATTGACCCGTTTGCAAGAGTTGGGCAAGGGGTAATGGCAAAACGGTTGGCGGAACTGTATCCGGTGGGAACGGCCGTGCAAATCTGGCTGGGTGAGCAAGTTTGGATAAACGGCAAAGTTGTCGCCCATCAACCTCCGGCAGTGTGGGTACGCACCCAAGACGGCCGTTCCTGGTTTGTAACCAATCGCCGCCGCATCCGACTCAGCCAAAATGTAACGCAGAGGCGCGGAGGTGCAGAGGATCAAGCGTAAAATCCGTAAGCGCAACTTGCGCAGCTCCGCGAAATCCGTGGCACATTCTATGAAAGAAGAAGTTGTTCAGCGACTGCTGGAATTGAACCAAGAATTTTATGATGCCCAGGCAGACTCGTTTTCTGGCAGTCGCGTGAAGCCACAGCCAGGGTTTGCCCGCTTATTGCCTCACTTGCCAGTGCCATGTCCCCGCTTTTTAGATGTTGGGTGTGGCAACGGCCGTTTTGCCGAATTTTTGCAATCTCATGACCGCATTGGCGAATTTGTGGGCGTTGATTTTAGCGAAGAGCTGCTGGCAGACGCTGCCAAAAATGCAACGGGCACCTTTTACCAACGTAATTTGCTAGAACCAAATTGTTTAGATGAGCTAGACATTTTTCCTGCAATCTCCTGTTTGGCAGTGATGCACCATTTGCCGGCCAAGGCAAAC
This sequence comes from Candidatus Leptofilum sp., assembly GCF_965223285.1. GTDB lineage: Bacteria > Chloroflexota > Anaerolineae > Promineifilales > Promineifilaceae > Leptofilum. The sequence goes on from NZ_OZ244997.1 coordinate 5,831,978, forward strand.
CGGGTGCGCCTGTTGCAGGCAATTAGAGAGCATTTGGTAAAGGACGGCCGTTTGCTTATTTCCAACTGGCAATTTATGGACAGCCCACGCCAGAGGCGCAAGGTACAGGATTGGGCCGCCATCGGTTTAACGGCTGCCGACGTAGAGCCAAACGATTATTTGCTGGCCTGGCAGCGGGGCGGATTTGCCTTGCGCTACGCCTGCCACATTGACGCCACAGAAACGGCCGAACTGGCAAAAGCTGCCGGATTTACTATCCTGGATCAGTTCCGCAGCGACGGCAAAGAAGGCAATCTAAGCCTTTACACTGTGTTGACACCCACTCTGCCAATGCTACAATCTTAAACAAATCGAGAAAAAGGTTTGCAGATGAGCATAAAAGAGACGCTTCAACAAGATCGTGTTGCTGCCATGCGCAGTGGCGACACAGACAAACGAAACACGCTGGGCTTGTTGCTGGCAGCAATTAAGCAAGAAGAAATTGACGGCCAGACCGCACTGGATGACAAAGGTGTTCAGGCACTTTTGACCAAGCAGGCTAAGCAGCGGCGCGAAAGCATCGCCGATTACAATAAGGCTGGCAATCCAGAGATGGCGGCGAGCGAACAGGCTGAACTGGCTATTATTGAGACCTACTTGCCACAGCAGATGGGTCGGGATGAGATTGCCGCCATTGCAGCCGAAATTATCGCTGAGCTGGGCGTGACAGACGCCAAAGGCATGGGGCAGGTGATGGGAAAGCTGATGCCCACCTTGAAAGGACAGGCAGACGGCCGTTTGGTCAACGAAGTCGTGCGCGACCTGCTGCAAAATGTGTAGGTTCCCCATAAAAAAATGACGGCTCAAACAGACGAGCAGCCCCATTGGCGCAAGGTAATCCAAGGCTCTTTGCTTTGGGTCTTTGCTGCTGCCATGACGTTGGGGCTGACTCTGATTTTTAGCTTTAATTTAGTCACTGCCAGCGACGTGGAAGTGACTGTTGGTCAACCTGCCAATGAGGACATCTTCTCGCCGCGCAGCATCACGTATGAGAGCGATGTATTGCTAGCTTCTGAAAGAGCCAAAGCGCGTGCGGCCGTTCCAGAGCAGTACATCAGCGGTGATAGTGATATTGGCCGCAGCCAGCTTAGCTTGGTAACGGCCGTCTTCTCCTTCATGGATGCAGTGCGAGCCGATACGTTAGCTACCACAGAAACCAAGCTCGCCTACCTGCAAGCTATCGAGAGTTTGACCATTCAGCAGCAAACTGGATTGGAGTTACTGGAGCTTTCTACTGCTGACTATGAAGTAACCAAGCGTGAAATCTCGCGCATTGTTGGCGATTTAATGCGGCAGGATATTCGCGAAGACCAGGTGCGTGAATACCAGATTGTGGCTCGCCGCGAGGCCAGTCTGGAGCTAACCCAACTGCAAGAAAACGTCGTCACCAACATTGCCCCCCAATTTATCGTGCCCACCGTTTTTCCAGACCCAGACGCAACGGCCGCTTTGCGTGAGGCAGCTGCCGAAGCGGTTGGCCCCTTTGTGATTACTATTGTAGACAATGAGCGCATTGTGCGGCAGGGTGAACCCATTACCAATTTAGATGTTGAGAAATTGACCCAGGTTGGCTTGCTCCAGCGGCAGTTCGATTGGCGAGATTTGGCGGCAATTTTTGTCGCTTCGTTGCTTTCCGTGGTGCTATTAACGATGTACTGGCATCAATTTTTCTGGCCGCGCCTGCGTGACAACGGCCGTTACCTTACCGTCCTCACCAGCTTGCTGCTTGTCTTTGCCGCGATTGCCAAGCTCATGCTTACCGGGGGCAGCTTCTTCCCGTATTTATTCCCAATGGCGGCACTGTCCATGCTGCTCAGTGTCATTTATGATGTGCGCTTTTCGCTGACAGTCACCATTATCATGGCGGCCCTTTTTGGCTTTTTGGCCCCAAATTCGCTAGAGCTGGCGGCGTATACGGCCGTTGGCGGCATTTTGGCCATCCTCACCCTGCAAGACGCCCAGCGGATCAATGCATTCTTCCGCGCGGGATTGGCGGCTGCTATTGGTTACTGCGCCGTGATTTTGGTGTTTCGCCTAAACCAGGACATCATCGACGTGCTGGGGATGTTGGAGTTAATGGGTTACGCCGTAGTCAATGGCATATTGTCCTCGGCCTTGACCTTGGTTGGCTTTTTCATCATGGGTAGCCTGTTTGGCATTACGACCACGCTGCAACTTCAGGAGCTGGCTCGTCTGGATCATCCCTTGCTGCAAGAGCTGTTGCGCCGCGCACCGGGTACCTACCATCACAGCATTATGGTGGCTAACCTGGCGGAGCAGGCAGCAGAGCAAATTAAAGCCAACAGTGCGCTCATCCGCGTTGGGGCATTTTACCATGACATTGGCAAGATGAATCGTCCACCGTTTTACAGTGAGAACCAGGAAGGGGTGAATCCGCACGATGCGCTGGACCCACAGACAAGTGCGCGCATCATTTTGAGCCATGTCTCTGATGGATTAGATTTAGCCAAGCGTTATCGCTTGCCCTACCGAATTCAACAATTTATTGCGGAACATCACGGTACGCGGCTAGTGAAGGGGTTTTATTTTAAGGCGCAGGAGCAGGCTGACGAGGATGACGTAGTTGATCCCGAAAAGTTCCGCTACGCTGGCCCGCGCCCGCGCTCACGGGAAACGGCCGTTGTCATGCTGGCTGATGTGATAGAATCAACCTCACGGGCGTTGCAGCCCAATAGTGAAAAGGCGATTGTGAAGCTGGTCAATTCGCTGATTGATGAGGATTTGACTGAGGGGCAATTAGACGAATCGGGCCTGACGCTGGGCGATATCCGCGAAATTCGCAAGTCGTTTATTAAAACATTGAAGGGGCGTTTTCACGTTCGAGTGAAGTATCCAGGTAATGAGGCGTTGTTGCCGGAAAATGAACAGGCAAGCACAGCAGAAACGGCCGTTGCTCCAACCACTTTGCCAACCAACGGCACCCCAAACCCAACGGCCGTCAATGAGGAAGTGAGTTAGTGGCATCCTACAAAATTCACGTACAGCAAAAAGAGAAAGTGCTTCATTCCATAGCTGCGGCGTTGCGAACGGCCGTTACCGTTACCCTGCGCCATGAAAAGAAAAAGCCGCCTATAGAAATCACCCTGTTGCTCACGGATGACGACCAGCTCAAATCCCTCAACAAAACATATCGCGGCATAGATGCTGCCACCGATGTACTCAGTTTTGCCCCAGGGGAAGCCATGCCCGGCATGGAAGCAGACGAAGCCTATCTGGGTGACATTGTTATTTCTGTGCCAACTGCCGAAAAACAGGCGAAGCAGGGGGAGCATAGCCTCAAGGCGGAGTTGCAGCTACTCACCGTACACGGCACGCTGCACCTGCTGGGTTTTGATCACGAACAGCCCGAAGAGAAAGATCGCATGTGGTGGACCCAAGCATCCATATTGGCCCAGTTAGGTGCCGAGATCAGCGGCCCACCGGAAGATGCAGAGAGCTAGCCACCGTGTCTGCACCCAAAAAAGAGTTGTACGATCGCGCTAAGAGCTTTCACTATGCCTTTGAGGGTTGGTGGTATGTGTTGCGTACGCAACACAACGCCTGGATTCATGCGCTCATTACGATGATAATCGTGGGATTGGGGCTGTGGCTGCGGCTGCCTGCCCGCGACTGGGCTGTTCTCATTTTAACATTTATGGCCGTATGGATGGCAGAATTTATGAATACCGCCATCGAAGCTGTCGTTGACATGATCATGCCCGACCTGCACCCCCTGGCAAAAGTCGCCAAAGATGTGGCCGCTGCGGCCGTTTTAGTGGGGGCATTAGGCGCAGTGTTAATTGGCCTGCTATTGTTGGGTCCGCCCTTGTGGGAACGACTGTTTGGTTGATTCCTAGCTGGCTATTTAACCAAATTGCTAAGGAAGAACCACAAGTTTGCTGGTCGTTCGGCCAGGCGACGCATAAAATAGGGATACCAGGCGGTGCCAAAAGGGATGTAAACTCGTACCCGGTACCCTTCCGCGCTCAATTCCTGCTGTAGATCACGGCGAACCCCATAAAGCATTTGGAATTCAAACGCATCTTTGCTAATCTGTTCCTGCCGAACGTATTGATTAATAGCCCGTATCAAAGCCTCATCGTGGGTAGCAAAGCAGGGGTACATACCTCGACCACGTGCTTCTTCACTTAACATTTGCTTCGACAGTTTCAGAAAATTGGCATCCGTATCAGCTTTTTCTGGAAAAGCAAGCTCATGTGGCTCTTTATAGGCCCCTTTGCAAAACCGCACCCAGGCACCTTCTTGAATCAGTGCTTTCACATCAGCTTCAGTTCGATAGAGATAAGCCTGTAATACAATGCCAACGCGATGCCCAAATTGATCATCATCCCGCAACCTGCGGTACAAATCAAGTGTGGTATCCGTGACATGGCTATCTTCCATATCGATGCGGATGCGTGTATCATATTTTTCTGCGGCGGTGAGGAGCTGTTGCAGATTCTCATGTACAACATCCCGGCCAATGTGAATGCCAAGCTGGGTCGGCTTGACAGATACTGTGGCATTGACGCCATATTGGTGAATTTGCTGCATCAACTGAATGATTGCTTCACGGGCGGCGGCGGCATCTTCTGCTGTATCCACACTTTCACCCAGATAGTTGAGCGTGGCAGACAAGCCCATTTGGTTGACTGCTTGGCTAACCCGAATGGCATCCTGGCTGGTTTCACCCGCGATGAATCGGCTGGCAACCTGCCAGGCAGGTGGGAAACTAGTAGCGATTTGGCGTGCCCAATCGGCCGTAGAAAGGTATAGAAGCACAGAACGCAGCCAGCGTTCACTATTGCGATACAGGACTATTGTTGTAATGGCTATTGTGGTGAAAAAAAGTAAAATGCGGGAAAAAGCGGAACGATTTGAGTGCATTTTCTCAATCCTTTTTTGGAAAAGTGGACAATTCTATGATACTTCACATTATTTGCTCGATCCAAATAGAAGTGAGCATGGATATACTTGTACTTTTTCGGGCATACAGGTAGGATTTTTGCATGAGCCTTCAACTATCTGATTCATTGCCACAGCAAGGGCAGATGGCGCATTTTTTTGAGGAATATGCTAAAGAATCCAAAATTATTTTTTGGATGGCCGATCCTGTTACCTTCCAAATTACGTATGTAAGCCAACATGCCAATGAGCTGCTTGGGATGCCAGATGCTGTTTGGCAACAGCCTTCTTTTTGGCAAAATCATCTTTACCCGCAGGACAAGGAACGTGTGCTTAGTATATTTGCCACGGCCGTTTCTAAACAGGAGCCTCAAGATATAGAGTACCGCCTGAAAATAGAAGGGAATTCGTTCCGGTGGTTTAGAGACAAGGTGTGCCTGTTGAATGTGGATGATGGCCTCCGCCTGTGCGGCATGATGACAGACGTGACTCAGTTCAAAACGGCCGTTGGTCGCCACGTGGGCCTGCCAGGATACACCAGCTTTTTTCTAGAGATCGTGCAGCTTCTCTCTGAGAACGTAGAGATTCAGCAAAGGCTGCAAAAGTTGGCTGAACGATTGTGTGCCGTGTTTGATGTAACGGCCGTTTACGTTTCTGATTGGCATCTCGATTGGAGTGGGGCCACTTATTTGGCTTATCACAACGCAGGCGATGGAACTCAGTCCATACCTGCTACGCTCGATGCACAAAAATTCTCTAATCTTGTGGATGGCTTGGGGTGGCTCAATGAGCCAAAACCGATTGTAACAGATTACGAAAACAAGAATTTGCCTGGCTGGCTGCAAGAACGCTTGCGCATGCATGATGCAAAGACCATCTTATATCTGCCAATAGTATCTTTGCAAGAAATTATTGGCTTCATCATTCTGGTTGACCAAAAAGCATCTCATCACTTTTCTGAACATGATTTAGAACTGGGTCAGATTATTGCTCATCAAACGAGCATTGCTTTAGCACGTGCCCGGCTTTTTCAATCTGAAGCGCGTCGTCGGCGAGAGGCTGAAACACTTTTGGATGTGGCCGAGTTTGTCACCAGCAGCGTGGAGCTTGAAGAGATTTTGGCTCGTGTTATTGAAATTTTGCGCGTTTATCTAAATGAAGTGCATAGTTGTACCATCTCTACTATTAAGGACGATGGTCTCAGGTTGCAATCTATCTTTTCGCAATGGTCAGATGATGCATATGCCATTATGGACAAGGGCTGGGAAGAAGAGATTCGGGCCACATTCACGGCGCAGTTGGCCATCGAAAGCGGCGAGCCAATTATCATTTCTGATCTTCGGCAAGTTCCTTTTGTAAATGCCTTTACGGCGCAAAAAATTGAGGAAGGACTTCGCTCAATTGTTTGCTTGCCGCTAAAAATACAGGATCGCATCCTGGGCATTATGCATCTTCATTATTGGCATGAGGTACGGCCGTTTTCAGCAGAGGAGATTGCCGTGCTAGCAGGCGTTGCCAACCAGGCTGCAATTGCCATTGAAAATGCGCGCCTGTTTGAAAATGAAAGACGTCAGCTTCATTTAAGCCAAACATTGCAGCAGGTTGGGTCCCTACTCACAGCCAGTTTGCCTCTGGATGATGTTTATGATCAAATATTCACCTTGCTGGCCGAAGTGGTTTCATACGATTCATCATCTCTATTTTTGTTCAATGAAAATAAGCAGCTCTACGATTTGGTAGCCTGTCGTGGGTTGACAGACAGTTTTTTGCAGCCGGAGAACAGAACGCTTTCTGTTCAGACAGTACATAAGAAAATCGAAGAAAATCCTGGTTGGGCGGTCATTACGGATGTTCGCCACAACCCTGATTGGATTATTCATGAGCCGTTGGTATCAATTCGCGCCTGGATTGGCGCGTTGCTAAAGGTTAAAGGCAAAGAGATTGGCTTGCTCTGTGTAGAAAGCCATCAAGTGGGCCAATACTCGGCTGAAGACGGCCGTACCGTGGCGGCCTTTGCCAACCAGGCTGCGGTGGCTATTGAGAATGCGCGGTTGGCAAAAGAGACGGCCCGTCAGGCAAAAGAACTTGCCATATTGAACCAGGTATCGAGGGAGACGGCCGTTTCTCTCAATATTGATTACTTCCTGGAAAAAACGACCAAGCTGGTAAGCCAGGAACTGTATCCAGATTACTTTGGCTTCATTATGGGTGGTGATGAAACAAGCATCATGCACCCACACGCTTCCTATCGCGGACTATCTCAAAAGGCTGAACAGATAGATATCCCAGTACATAAAAGCATTACGGGGCAAGTTTTACAGCATGGTGAGCCGTACTATGCCCCCGATGTGCGCACAGACCCGTACTACTTTGCTACTGAGCTAAATATTAGTTCCGAGCTGGCAATCCCGCTGCTGGTTGAAAATGACGTGATTGGGGTAATTCATGTGGCCAGCCCTGAAATTGATCATTACAAAAATGAAGATGTAAACTTTTTATCCACATTGGCGGGCAATATTTCGGCCGTTTTGGAACGTGCCAAACTATATGAATCCCAGCGCAGACAAGCCGAACATTTAGCTCAACTTGTGGATCGACGAACGGCCGAATTAAAAATGGAGCGCGACAGATTATTCGCCATTTTAGAGAGTGCCGGTGAAGCCATCATTTTGACAGACACAGAAGCCAGAATTGAGTACGCCAATCCGGCCATGGAGCGTCAAAGTGGTTTCACTCGAAAAGAATTAATAGGTCAAAACCCCCGTATTTTAGGAAACAATATTAACCAAGGCTCCACTTTTAGCGAGATGTGGGAAAATTTATTGAGCCATAGGAGCTGGAACGGGGAGATAATCAATCGGCATAAAGATGGCAAGATATACGATGTGGCCGTGACCGTTACACCCATCATCAATACCCAAGGTAATGTGACTGGCTATGTAAGTGTGCAAGCAGATATTACCCACTTCAAAGAAGTAGAACGCCTGAAAACTGAATTTATTGCCAATGTCTCTCATCAACTGCGCACCCCGTTGACAAACATTAAAACATACGTTTCGTTACTCAAGAAGGGAAAACCGGAGAAATTTCCGCATTATTTCTCAGTCTTGCATTTTGAAATAGATCGGCTGGCTCGGTTAATCCAGGATTTGCTAGACATCTCCCGGTTAGATGCCGAAGCAGAACCTGACCCAGAAGCGTCGGCCGATTTTTGCGATGTGTGGGATTTGTTTTGGGACCCTTTCATTGAACGGGCAGAGCGAGAACACAAGCTGCTTGTCCTAAATCTGCCAGACAGCGTACGGGTTCAGATGCCTTTTGTACAATTGGAGGCGTATGAGTTAGAGAAAATTTTGTCACGTATGATAGAAAATGCACTGCTCTACACACCAGGAGGTGGGCGCATCCAAGTGGCGGTGGATTGGGTTGAAGGGAACACAGAGTTGCTACAATTATCCGTTTGCGACAATGGGCTAGGAGTCGATGACGAGGAACGGCCGTTTATCTTTGATCGTTTTTTCAGAGGGGACAAGGTAATAGAAGCCGGTTTGCCAGGAAATGGCCTGGGCCTAGCAATCGTGCGGGAAATTTTGGCTCGGCACGGTGGGAAGATTTCGCTGGAAAGGGAATTGGATGAGGGAACCTGCTTTACAGCTTATTTGCCTTTGGTTTTACCTGAAACAATAGATGGTTTTAATAAAAGTGCATAAATCCGAGCCATTACCTTACCCCTTTTATGCAAGGCCGGCTCGCACCGTTGCTCAGGAGCTACTAGGCAAAAAACTGGTTCGGCAGATGGACGGCCGTTTACTGAGCGGCCTCATTGTCGAAACAGAAGCGTATTGTGATGGCGAGGAGCGCGATCTGGCTTGTCACGGAGAGAGAGCCAATAATGCCCAACCCACACCGCGAACGGCCGTCATGTTTGGGCCTGCCGGGGTTGCCTACGTTTACTTTACCTATGGCATTCATTGGTTGTTCAATGTGGTTACTGGCGAAACGGGGCGGCCCAATGCTGTACTCATCCGGGCATTGGAGCCGGTAGATGGTGTAGAAAGTATGGCACAGCGGCGTGGAAGACGGCCGTTGCGCCAGCTAACCAACGGGCCTGCCAAGCTCACGCAAGCCTTGGCCATAGACAAATCTCACAATGAAGCAAACCTTTGCCAGCCGGGTGGGGTTATATGGATTGAGGATGCACCCGCTGTGCCCCCCAACCAGATAGCAACAGGGCCAAGAATTGGTTTAGGCAAAACGCCAGAACCCTGGTTTTCTATTCCCTGGCGTTATTGGTTGGCAGACAATCCGTTTGTTTCCAAATAGGCTTGGGCGCAGGTCACTTTCCAAGAGGAGAAAAGATGAAGCTACTTGAAGGTAAAAAAGCACTTATTTTTGGCGTTGCCAACAAAAATTCAATTGCTTGGGGCATTGCCCAGGCGTTACATGCGCATGGCTGTGAACTTGGTTTTAGCTACGGGTTTCAGCAGTTAGAACGGCGCGTACGGCCGTTGGCCGCGGAGCTTGGCGTGGAGTTTGTAGAAGAGTGCAATATTGAAGATGATGATAAAATTACGGCCGTTTTCCAGAAAGCTGCCGACCATTTTGGCAAGATTGATATTCTCATTCACGCCATTGCCCACGCCAAACGAGAAGATTTAACTGGCACGTTTGTAGACACAAGCCGAGACGGTTTTCAGCTGGCAATGGATGTAAGCGTTTACAGTTTGGTGGCACTCACCCGTGCGGCCGTTCCCCTCATGGCCGACGGCGGCAGCATTCTTTCACTTACTTATTATGGCGCAGAAAAAGCAGTGCCACATTACAACGTGATGGGCGTCGCCAAGGCTGCTCTAGAAGCCAGTACGCGCTATCTGGCCGCCGATCTTGGCCCCCAAAACATTCGCGTGAACGCTATCTCTGCTGGCCCCATTAAAACCCTCTCTGCGGCTGGCATTGCTGGCTTCCGCAAGATACTTAAATATACAGAAGAGCGCGCCCCGCTGCGTCGCAACGTTACTCAAGAAGAGGTTGGCAAAACAGCCATCTGGCTATGCAGCGACCTCAGCAGTGGCGTGACGGGTGAAGTCGTTTACGTGGATGCGGGATACAATATCTTAGGAATGCCTGAGCCGCCAGAGAAATGGCTGTGACACGGCCGTTTCCATCTTGACACAATTTACCATTTAGCTATACTCGTTAATTGTTACGTGTATAACAATATACATTCACAATCTTATCAGGAGCAGCGGAGGGATCGGCCCGTTGAAGCTGCAGCAACCCCCAAAATTGGGAAGGTGCTAAATCCGTCAGCAATTGCTGAAAGATAAGAGGTAGAAGCAAAATTTTCTAGCCTCTTGCCTGCCAAGAGGCTTTTTTTATGCCAAAATTAATAGATGGGCGAATTGCAACAGCCGCTGAGCCAGTTTCTGCATAGGCAATTTGCCATCGGAGGAAAATCAAATGACATCTTTTACCAAAGCCCCTAGCCTTTTGTTCACATCGGAGTCTGTAACCGAAGGACATCCCGATAAAATGTGTGACCAAATTAGCGATGCTGTGCTGGACGCCCTGCTGAGTCAGGACCCCAATGCACGGGTGGCCTGTGAAACCGCCATCAAAACAGGGTTTGTCTTGCTGTTGGGCGAAATCAGCACTACCGCTTTTGTTGATTTTGACAAACTCGTCCGCCAAGTTGTGGTAGACATTGGCTTCGACAGCAGTGAAAAAGGGTTCGATGGCAACACCTGTGGCGTGCAATCTGCCATTGCCAGCCAAAGCCCCGACATTGCGCAGGGCGTAGACCGCGCCCTGGAATACCGCAACAACGGCACGTCTGAAGCGGAAATTGAAGCGTTGGGGGCTGGCGACCAGGGTATGATGTTTGGCTTTGCTTGCGATGAAACAGAAACGCTGATGCCCCTGCCCATCCACCTTGCTCATTTGCTTACCCGTCGCTTGAGCGAAGTTCGCCGCAACGGTACATTGCCCTGGGTACGCCCAGACGGAAAAGCCCAGGTGACTATTGAGTACAGCTATGGCAAGCCCAAACGTGTAGATACAGTGCTGATCAGCACCCAGCATGCGCCAGAAGTAGACAATGACACGATTCGGGCGAGCATTATTGAGCATGTCATTAAACCGGTACTGCCTGCCAAACTCATTGATGGTGATTTGCGCGTGTTTGTTAACCCCACCGGGCGTTTTGTGGTTGGTGGCCCAATGGGGGATGCAGGTCTAACGGGCCGCAAAATTATTGTAGACACGTATGGCGGCATGGGGCGGCACGGTGGTGGCGCGTTTAGCGGTAAAGATTGCACCAAGGTAGATCGTAGTGCGGCGTATGCAGCTCGTTGGGTTGCCAAGAACTTGGTGGCAGCCGGTTTGGCTGAACGGTGTGAAGTGCAGCTTGCCTATGCCATTGGCGTTGCCGAGCCAGTAAGCATTAATGTGGAAACGTTCGACACCTCTGCATTTAGCTCTGAGCAGTTGGTAGAGATAGTCAACGCCAATTTTGATCTGCGTCCTGGTGCTATTATCCGCGATTTGAATTTACGTCGTCCCATCTTCCGGCAAACGGCCGCTTACGGTCATTTTGGCCGGGATGATATTGAAGCCCCCTGGGAGAACACGGATCGGGCTGGAATTTTGCGTGTGGCTGCTGAAAAGTTAACGGCCGTTTCCGCTTAAAATGGCGGGCTTGGCAGGTTGATGAAAGACTTGCCAAGCCTTTTTTGAGTTTGCGCGATAATTCACTTTCGTTATAATTCTTCGTTGGCAGCATCACTTGTTGTGATTTGCCAAGATTCCCAAAGAATCATTACCAATTAAACACACACCGGGACAGGCAAAATGTGCTTGCATTCGATAGCTGGGGTTGCCCTGAATCTCTTCTGGCAGTTCTATGCAGTCGTTGGCCATGCGAGTCTTTGGCTGGTTGAACGGTGTGGACGCGCAGTTTGAAATCTTTGAACAGGCTGCGATAAAACATACAAAGGAGAATAGACCCCTATGGCCGTTGTTTCAATGAAAGCACTGCTGGAAACAGGCGTGCATTTCGGACACAGAACTCGCCGTTGGAATCCGAAGATGAAACCATACATCTTTACGGAGCGAAATGGCATTCACATTATTGATTTACAGCAAACCTTAGGCATGATTGAAGATGCCTACAATATCATTCGTGAGACCGTCACCGAGGGCGGTTCCGTGCTGTTTGTTGGCACCAAGCGACAGGCGCAAGATACTATTGCGACAGAAGCCTCGCGGGCGCGCCAGCCATATGTGAACGAGCGTTGGCTGGGCGGCACACTCACCAACTGGCAAACCATTCGCCAGCGGATTGATTACCTGAAACGGCTAGAAAGCCGCCGGGATGAAGGTGATTTTGACCTGTTGAAGAAGCGAGAACGCTTACGGGTTGAGCGTGAGATTGAAAAGCTCAACATGCGTTTAGGCGGCATCCGTGAGATGAAGGGCCTGCCCGATTTGCTCTTTATTGTAGACATTAACCACGAGGAAACGGCAGTTCGAGAAGCCAACATCCTCGGAATCCCTGTGATTGCCCTGGTTGATACCAATTGCGACCCAGATGAGATTGATTACCTCATCCCCTCCAATGATGATGCAATTCGGGCCATCAAACTGATCGTGGGCAAAATGGCCGACGCAGCCATTGAAGGCACGGCGGTTCGCATGGAAACCGTAGAAGAAGAAATTACGGATGTAGACAGCTACGGAACCAGCTTTGACGGCATGGAAGACGAAGATGATGAGGTCTTGCTAGGCGAATCGACCCTGGCGAAGATGCGCGAAGCGGCTGCTGAGGCTGAAAGCGAAGAAGTAGAGGCTGAGTCCAGTGACGCCGAAGCAGTAGGCGAATCTGACGATACGGATGAATCAACCGAGGTGTCTGAATCGGAAGAAGAAGCATAATTTAGGAGCACAGTTACAAAAATGAAAATTACAACGCAAATGGTAAAAGAACTGCGTGAGGCAACAGGCGCAGGCGTTTTGGATGCCAAAAAGGCTTTGGAAGCCTCAGGTGGTGATTTTGATAAGGCAGTTGATTCTCTGCGTGAGAAAGGTGCTGCCCGCGCCGCCAAACGCTCTGGCCGCGAAGCCAGCGAAGGCATCATTGAACTTTACGCACATCCTGGCAACCGTGTTGGCGTCATTCTAGAACTCAACTGTGAGACCGATTTTGTGGCTCGCAATGAAGAGTTTACCAATCTGGCTCACGATCTGGCACTGCACATTGCTGCCATGAGTCCACAATACGTTACCAAAGATGAAGTTCCCGCTGACGAATTGGAGCGGGAGACGGAAGTGCTTCGTAATCAGGCTTTGGCAGAAGGGAAGCCAGAGCAGGTTGTTGAGAAGATTGTGGCTGGTCGAATGACAAAATTTTATGAGGAGTTTTGTTTGTTAGAACAGCCATTTGTCAAGGATGATAAAGTCAAGATCAAAGATTTGATTACCGATTCAATTCGGAAGACGGGTGAAAACATCAAGGTAAGGCGTTTTGCCCGATACGAATTGGGTGGAGAATAACCTTACGGGTTTTAATGATTTTTTACAAGGGGCGCTCATTGAGCGCCCCTTTCTTTAACAGTCATTGTGATAGAGTATTTACGCCTTTGAGAGGTTGATCAATTCTGGAGTCAATTTATATGTCATCAATTCAGTACAGTCGTGTCTTGCTTAAAATGGGTGGCGAAGCCTTAGCTGGCCCAAATGGATATGGTATTGATCCGGTAAGAGCTACGGAAGTAGCTCAGGTCGTGAAAGATGTTTACGATTTAGGAGTGCAGGTTGCCATTGTTATTGGCGGTGGCAATTTGTGGCGGGGATCAGTCGGGAGTGAAATGGGTATGGCGCGTGCCTCTGCTGACCATATCGGGATGATTGCCACTGTTATGAATGCATTGGCTTTGCAAGATGCGTTAGAGCGAGCCGGTGTGGTTACGCGGGTGCAAACGGCCGTTGAAATGCGCACGATTGCAGAGCCATATATCCGTTTGCGGGCAATACGCCATTTAGACAAAGGGCGTGTTGTTATTTTTGGGGGCGGCACGGGCAACCCTTACTTCACCACCGATTCTGCCGGAGCATTGCGAGCTATGGAGATTGGCGCAGATGTGCTAATCAAGGCCACCAAAGTCGATGCCATTTATGACGCGGATCCTATCGAGAATCCTAATGCAAAACGATTTGAAACTATCTCTTACATTGACTTTTTGAATATGCGCTTGCGGGTGATGGACAGCACGGCCGTTTCCCTGTGTATGGACAATGACTTGCCGATAGTTGTCTTGAACTTTTGGCAAGAAAATAGCGTGAAGCGGTATCTTTTGGGTGAGTCAATTGGTACCACAATTCGCAATGTGTGATTCGTGCCAATAGTCGGTATACTTATGTATAACTGGTAGCTAGTTGCTGGATGCTTTTGCAAGCAACTACCACTAACCGCTAACCACCATCCACTATGTTCAAAGGAGGTTGTGATGTTACGTGAGCTTATGCAAGATGCAGACGGCCGCATGCGTGGAGCGATTAGCTCTCTGGAGTCTGACTTGGCTGGGTACCGCACAGGCCGGGCATCGCCACAGCTCGTAGAAAGGCTGGAAGTAGAGATGTACGGTCAGGAAATGCATTTGATCCAAATGGCCGTGATTTCTGTGCCTGAACCACAGCAATTGGCGATACGGCCGTACGATGTGAGTGCCATCTCTGCCATTGAACGCGCTATCTTGAAGTCCAACTTGGGACTTACACCCAACAATGATGGCAAAATCATTCGCCTCAATTTGCCGCGCCTTACTGAAGAGCGACGGCGTGATTTGACACGGCTTGTGGGAAAGCGTGTAGAAGAGGCCAAAGTGGCTGTGCGCAATGTGCGTCGGGACATTCTGGGTGACATGCGTGATTTTGAGAAAGAGTCGCTTATTACCGAAGATGATCTCTACAGTGGGCAAGAGGATCTGCAAGAATTAACTGATAAATATGTGAAGCAGATTGATGAGTTAGCAAGCCAGAAAGAAAAAGAGATAATGGAAGTATAGTGAATGGTATGCCCAACAATGAGACGCTCCTCGATTTAGAACCATATCGAATTCCGCAGCATGTTGCCATTATCATGGATGGCAACGGCCGTTGGGCCAAAAAGCGCGGATTGCCCAGGCATGCAGGCCACCGGGCAGGGGCTGAAAACTTACGCCGAATCATCAACGCCAGCGTTGAGTTTGGTATAAATATTCTTACCATTTATGCTTTTTCCACCGAAAATTGGGGTCGTCCAGAACGTGAAGTGCGGGCGTTAATGAAGATTATCGCCCGCGTTCTGGATCAGGAGCTAAAAGAACTCAACGCGCAAGGCGTTTGCCTTCACCATTTAGGTGACATGACCGGCGTTGAGCAAGATTTACAAGACAAGGTTCACAACGCCATTGAGCTAACCAAAAACAACAATCGACTCATCCTGAATGTTGCCTTTAACTACGGCGGTCGCGCAGAAATCCTCCATGCCGTTCGCCAAATGTTGGCCGATGAAATTGCCCCAGAGACACTATCTGAAAGTTTATTTAGCTCTTATTTATTCACCAGGGGCTTGCCAGACCCCGACCTGGTGATTCGCACCAGCGGTGAGTTGCGCATTAGCAACTTTCTTATCTGGCAAGCTGCGTATTCAGAGTTTTATCCAACACCCGTTTACTGGCCCGATTTTGGTCGCAAAGAGCTGTACGAAGCGATTGTCGCTTTTAATCAGCGTGAACGCCGCTTTGGTTTAGTGACTGAGACGCCCTAATCATTGGCCTTGCCGCAGCTTTCCGGGGAAACGGCCGTATCTCACCAACCTGATAATTTATGTTCCTGCAACGTGCCCTGATCACATTTACCTTAGGCCCCATCGCGTTATACCTCATCTATCTTGGTGGGTGGTTTTATTTTATCCCTCTGGTCATTATTTTGCTGCTGGCAACATTGGAATACAGTCAGATAGTACAAAAAATTGGTTGGCACGTTCCGCCTGTTCTCATCATTCCAGTTGTACTTATACAATGGGTGTTGGCCCAATGTCCTAATGCAGACTTATTTGGGCCGCTCTTGGCAATCAGTATGTTAGCAATCACGGGTTACACATTGTGGCAGTATGAACGTCAAAAGAGCCAAACCGTACCGGCAGACCTGTTTGCTGCGTTGGCAGGCTTGCTGCTGTTTGGCTGGGTATGCGGCCATTTTTTCCGTCTACGTGGCTTGCCAGATGTGGCCTGGCAATGGACCATGCTCGCGATGCTGAGTACATGGATTGCGGATTCCGGTGCTTATTTAGTCGGCCGTTTTGTCGCTGGTCGAGGCATTGTAGGTAAACATGCACTCTCACCCCGATTAAGCCCCAACAAAACGGTGGAGGGATATATAGGCGGCATATTATTGGGCACGCTATTTACCGTTCTCATTAGCTTGTTGTTAGAGATAGACCCTGTGCATGCGTTGGTGCTAGGCTTGTTAATTTCAACGCTTGGCACTGTTGGTGACTTAGGCATCTCTCTGCTGAAACGAGAGGCGGGGGTTAAAGATTCTGGAAATTTATTTCCCGGTCACGGTGGCGCATTGGATCGCATAGATTCGCTCATGTGGACGGTCGCAATTGCTTACTATCTGGCACTTTATTTTTTGTAATGGATTTGTTTGCTCAAAAAGTTTAATATTTGCATGAAGAGACCGTTTTCTCCCACAAATCAAACGGTTACGCACTAACATTCCCACTATTGAACACTGTATGGAGGTACAGGATATGTCTAAAATTGTAACCATTGAACGCTTCATTTTAGATTATCAGCCAGATTATGCCCGTGGTGAATTTACAAACCTCTTATACGACATTGCTCTTGCCGCCAAAATAATTGCTCACAAAACCAACCGAGCTGGCCTTGTGGATATTTTGGGACGCGCAGGGGCCACCAACATTCAGGGTGAGCAGCAACAGAAGCTGGACGTTTTCGCTGACGACATCATTTTTCGTATTTGTGATCACACTGGTAGACTGTGTGCAATGGCTTCTGAAGAGCGGGATGATTTTATACAAATCCCGGAGCAATATAAAAAAGGGTCTTATGTTTTGGTCTATGATCCGTTAGATGGCTCTTCTAATATTGATGTAAATGTTAGCATCGGAACCATATTTGGTATTTATCGCTGTGTAGATTGGGATTTGCGCGGCAGAATTGAAGATGTTTTGCAACCTGGTAGAAAGTTGGTTGCCGCAGGTTATGTTTTGTACGGGTCTAGCACCATGCTAGTTTACACGACAGGGCAAGGCGTCAATGGCTTTACGCTTGATCCTGAACTGGGAGAATTTTTACTGTCTCATGAAAATATGCGTTTACCGGACTCGCCGGCATATTACAGTGTGAATCATGCTTACTATAAAAAATGGTCACCAGGGGCACAGCGTTATTTACGTTGGTTGCAGGGAAGTGAAGGAAATACAGGTAAACCATTGTCATCACGGTATATTGGGTCATTAGTAGCTGACTTCCATCGGAATTTGCTGCGGGGCGGTATTTTTTGTTATCCGGCAGAGATTAACAAGCCAGATGGCAAGATTCGCTTGCTTTATGAAGCGGGCCCTTTGGCATTTTTGGCGGAGCAGGCTGGCGGTCTTGCTTCTAATGGGTGTGGTGCTATTATGGACATTCAGCCGACCGATTTGCATCAGCGAACACCATTGTACATTGGGAATCGTTCGCTGGTTCACCAGGCAGAACGGTTCTTGCAAGAAGAAGAGGCGGTATCCGATTTTGTGGCTACTGGTTGATGTGAAAATAGCTTAAGGAGAAACGGCCGTTTCCCCCTCAAACTCTCAAGATTAGACGGCCAAAATTGAAAGGACAGGAATCATTGACGGACTATTTACAGCGTGTTATACTTTTTCAGCCTGATTACAGGTTGCCTTGTAAACTCCCTAACCAGAGAAATTGACTTTTAATACTAGATAAACATATTGACCTGCACTGTAAATTCCCCTGAATTTGTGGAAGCCAAAGTATATTAGATTTTTCAATTGCTTTTGAGAATAGAATATTTAAACCTACGAACGAATGATAAACCCTTGGTTACAAGGTTAGTGGGCAAGTCTACATTAGCTGGCTTGCAGCCTCCTTTGGAAGCATACCCACTTCATGCTCGATCGCAGATCGTTTGCAAGCGAAATTTACCCAAAGTTACCAATTGTAAAAAATAATTTGGATACCTTATTCAAGGCAAAACAGCCTGATGCGTAAGGTAACCTGATGTCATGTGCCCAGGAAGCACGAATGACATGACGCGGAGATAATTGTATGGATATTGGCGAATTAGAATCGAAAAAGATTGCCGAACTTAAAGATATGGCGCGGGAGATGGATATTCCCGGCGTAAGCACGATGAAAAAGCAGGGGCTTGTATATGAAATTCTGCGAGCCAATGCGCAGTCGCAAGGCTATGATTTCCGAGGTGGCGTTTTGGAAATTGTGGACGACGACAAGCAAACGATGGGCTTTTTACGTGCCAAAAACTACCTGCCTGGCCCAGATGATATTTACGTTTCAAACTCACAAATTCGCCGCCTTGGTTTGCGTACGGGCGATTGGGTGATGGGCCAGGTGCGCGCACCAAAAGATAACGAAAAATATTACAGTCTGTTGCGCGTTGAATCTGTCAATGGGATGAGTCCAGATTTAGCCAAAAAGCGCCCCCGGTATGAATCTTTAACCCCCATTTTCCCCGATCAAAAATTGAAATTAGAGACACAGCCAAATATTTTATCCACTCGATTGCTGGATTTGGTAGCACCTATTGGTCGCGGTCAGCGCGGTCTCATTGTCTCACCACCAAAGGCTGGTAAAACAACGGTGCTTAAAGAGATTGCCAATGGGATTTCTGCTAATTATCCAGATGTGCATTTGATGGTGGTACTGATTGGTGAACGGCCGGAAGAAGTGACGGATATGGACCGCTCAATTGACGGCGAAGTCATTAGCTCAACCTTTGATGAACCTGTCCGCCAGCATTGTAAAGTAGCTGAAATGGCGCTTGACAGGGCTAAACGTCTTGTAGAAGCTGGTCGGGACGTTGTGATTTTGCTGGACTCGATTACGCGTTTGGCCCGCGGGTATAACTTAACTGTATCGCCAAGCGGCCGTACGCTTTCTGGTGGTCTAGACCCGACAGCTTTGTATCCGCCAAAACGCTTCTTTGGGGCGGCACGTAATTTGGAATTTGGCGGCAGCCTAACCATCATTGGCACCTGTTTGGTAGATACTGGTAGCCGCATGGATGATGTCATTTATGAAGAGTTTAAGGGAACGGGTAACATGGAGCTGATGCTCAGCCGCCGTTTGCAGGAACGTCGGGTCTTCCCAGCGTTTGACATTGAACGTTCCAGCACCCGCCGCGAAGATTTGCTGCTTTCTGGCGACGAGCTACAGCGCGTGTACATGATGCGTCGCATGTTGGGCCATCTGATGGATACGCCTGGCTACGACATCAGCAGCGCGACATCTGCTGTAATGGAACGTTTGCGGGGTACAAAGACCAATTACGAATTCCTGGAAACTTTGACCAAAGATATGATGTAAATTTACCTTTGGTTGAACCTGAATGAACTGTAAGAAAACGGGTCTGGCAACAGGCCCGTTTTTGCTGCAATGGGGCTTTGTGATAGCATCTTGCCTTTGAGCTATGAGGAATGATCAACGTTTTTGGCACCGCTTGAGCGGGCATCTTATATTGGCTGGGGGGGCACTCATTTTAATTGCCCTAGGACAGTTTCAGTGGAGTCGCTCCTCAGAAAGCGAGGCGGCGACTGCGGCTACCACGGCCGTTCCTACCCAAATATCCCCTGTTGAAGAAGTTGAAGGGGCAACGGCCGTTGCCCCCACAGCCACATCATTTCCCCAAGGGGCACTGCCCGTCATTAACGACAGTAGCCTGGCCCCGCTGCCAAATCCCAACACATACCAAACCAAGCTGCCTGCCCATGAGTTTCAAATGCATGAGGTGGCGCGCGGTGAAACGCCAAACATCATTGCCGATCGGTACAGTATTTCTGCAGACACGCTGCTGGGAGGCAATACCTGGCTCAGCCAGGAATCGAACCAATTACAGGTTGGGGCGCAATTAGTCATTTTGCCCGTGGACGGTGTGCTGCATAAAGTGCGGGCGGGCGAAACGATTGACAGTATTGCCGAACTGTACCGCGTCACGCCCGAATCTATCATCAACTATCTGCCAAACAATCTGGAATTTCCTTTTTATCGGTTAGTGCCAGAGTCGGAACTGGTAATTCCGGGAGCGTCGATTGGCCAATTTTTCTTCACTGCGCCGAAATCAGTAGCTACCAATGCCGCTGGCGAACCACAGTGGAAGGTGTTTGGCACGGGAACCTATGTTTGGCCGATAAACGGCCGTTGCATTACCCAATTTTACAATGGTTTTCATCCCGGTTTAGACGTTGGTGCCACGGAGGGTTCCCCGGTTTATGCCTCAGACACGGGTACGGTAACTTATGCCAGTTTTGCCGCCGGAACCTATTATGACTACGGTAATCTCATTGTTATCAACCACGGCAACGGGTTTGAAACGTTTTATGCCCATTTAAGCAGCATTAACGTCTTTCCTGGTCAAACCGTGACACAGGGTGAGCTAATTGGATTTACAGGCAATACCGGGCGTTCTAGCGGCCCCCACATTCATTTTGAAATTCGCGACCGCGACTTCCGCACCAACCCTCTCGACCGCCTCGGTGGTGGTTACTCAAATTGCACCTGATTTTTAGGGAATCAAGGTCATTTGCGATCTTGTAAATAGGATTTGTTATGAACGAACTTGGATCGATCTGGCGACGTTGGCAAGGGCACGTATTGATTGTGGGCATTGCCCTGATTGTGTTGCTGGTGTGGCGTTTTTGGTTGCAGCCCGCTATTGCCACGATATCAGATGAAGGGGATGGGATGGTAGATACGGCCGTTGCCCAGCCCAGTGACCTTGAACCCGAAGCAACAGCAGATCCACTCCTGTTTAGCACAGAGGAGCTGCCCGTACGCGATGATAGTAGCCTCATTCCGGCACCCATCCCCCGTACTTTTGAGGGCAAATTGCCCCAGCACCAATTTGTTACACACACCGTCGTACGCGGTGAAACCCCCAACGGCATCGCTGAGCAATACGGCATTGAACCGGAAACAATTCTGGGCGGCAACCCGCGCCTGAGTGAAGAATCTAGCCTGCTACAAGTCGGCACAGAGCTGATTATCTTGCCAATCGACGGTGTGTTGCACGACGTACAGCCTGGTGACACGCTAGAAAGCGTCTCCTTGCAATATGGCATTTCGGTGGATGATATTATTGCCTACGGGCCGAATAATCTGGAATTTCCCTACCGCCTCCAGCCAGAAACCCAAATTCTCGTTCCTGGTGCTGTGCGAGAGCTGTTCGTCTGGACCCCACCAGACCTTTCTTCTGTTGGCGGCACATCAATTGAAGGTGGTAACGTGGTTCCCGTGATTGTTGGGACGGGCACATTTGTTTACCCCGTAAATGCCCGCAACTACACCCAGTTTTTCTGGTACGGGCATCCCGGCCTAGACATTGCGTTACCAGAAGGCTCGCCCGTTTATGCTTCTGACACTGGTACGGTAACATTTGCAGGGTGGAACGTTTATGGCTACGGTAACCTTATCGTGATTAACCACGGCAACGGTTATGAGACATTTTATGCACATTTGAGCAGCTTTAACGTGGTGCCTGGGCAAATTGTGTATCAGGGGAATATCATTGGCGGTTCAGGCAACACGGGCAACTCCTCAGGGCCGCACATTCATTTCGAGATTCGCCTCAACAACAACCGGGATAACCCTTGCTGGTACATTGGCTGTTAGTTCCGGTGATCTGTAATGTCGCTGCGCGACCGCTCCGCGTACGGTGAACGGTAAGCAGTTGACTGATCACGGATTAGCGATTACTCGGTCCCGTAGTTGGCCGCATCCTGCCTGGATGTCAATGCCGCGCCGCACGCGCACCGTGCTGCTGACGCCATAATGGCTCAGTTCAGCCATAAACGCCTCAACACGCTCTTTAGAAGACGGGCCGCCGCCGTAGCCCGCGGTGGGGTTTAGGGGAATTAAATTGACGTGGCACAACATGCCGCGTAGTAAATTGCCCAATGCCCGCGCCTGTTCAATTGTGTCATTTTCACCGGAGATGAGTGCCCACTCAAACGTGAGCCGCCGCCCTGTTTTTTCGATGTAATAGCGGCAGGCGTTCATCAAGTCGGCTATGGGCCAACGGCCGTTGATAGGGATGAGCTTGTCCCGCTCCGCATCGGTGGCGGCATGGAGGGAGACGGCCAGCGGCGTTTGGCGCTGCTCGTCGGCGTAGCGGCGAATGGCAGGCACCAGCCCCACGGTAGAAATGGTGATTTTGCGTGCGCCCAGGTTGAAGCCAGTTTCGTCCGTCAGGCTGTCAATGGCGGACAGCGTATTGTCGTAATTGTGCAGCGGTTCCCCCATGCCCATCATCACGATGTTGGTGACGTGTTCCTCCGTTTGGGCAAGTTCATGAGCGAAGTACATCACCTGGGCCACAATTTCGCCGACGGTTAGGTTGCGGAAGAAGCCCATCTGTCCGGTGGCGCAAAAGACACAGCCCATGGCGCAGCCTGCCTGCGTGCTGATGCATAGTGTGCGCCGCTTTTTGTAGCGCATCAGTACCGTTTCAATGTATTGGCCGTCTGGCAGTTGGAAGAGAAGTTTCTTGGTCTGCCCGTCGCTAGAATGCTGCACGCTGGCAATGGTGGCACTGTGAATGACGGCTCGTTCTTCTAGTTTCTCAATCAAGCTTTTCGGCAGGTTCCGCATCTCGGCAAACTCGCTTACGTGCTTTTTGTACAGCCACTCCCAAACCTGCTTTGCCCGAAACTTCGGCTCGCCCAAGCTGCTAAGAAACTCTGTTAATTCATCGAATGCAAGGTCATAAATGCTCATATTCGCTGCTCGTATCATTGTTGAAATCGAAAAGTGGAGATTACTGGATGATGATCAGAACCTCCTGCCAGACCAACAAAAGAATTCTCCGGTATGAGGTCATCGCTGTGCCAGACAAAGTCGATTCGCTGGACACGTATTGGAAAATCAGTAGGGTGGAGTGTATGGCCAAATCCCCAACCCGTCGAATGAAAGCTATCGCTCAATAATTTATTCAAGCGGAAGTATGCTTCAGAGGTATCGGTAAAGTTGCAATCGCACATTAAAAGTATGGGCGCGTCAATTTGACCAAGCTGTTTTTCAATCTGGGTTATTTGCTTTGCCCTGTGCCCGTACCGTTCTCTTGCCAATTCTGGAAGTTGAGAAACGGGATTGTCAAAGAAGTTGTTCGCCGAAAAATGGACAACAAAAACATGGATAGGTTGATCTTGCCATTCTATAACAGCATGGAGCGCTTGCTGATCATTTGGTGGAAATGGGAACTGTTTGACTGACAAGATAGGGTAGCTGCTGAGCAAGCCAACTCCCTGTCGTCCCAAAACATCAAATGTGTTGTAAGGATAGGTTTCTGAGAGTGAGAAGTCCAAAGAATCTTTAATTTGTGGCGTGAGTTCTTGAAACCCTATAACGTCAGGCGAGGCGGAGTTGATACTTTCGGCAATGGCCTCAGGAGTAGGGTTAGAAAATAACACATTGTAGCTCATTGCCTTTAACTCTTGAGCGGAACCTTGGGGCGACGAGGTTAAATTTGGTAAAAACAGCTCTCCCCAAAAGAAGAGAAATATGGCAGTTGGTAAGATAAGTGAAAGAGCTGCGATTCTTTTGTGTTGGTAGATAGCAAAGAAGAGAAGAAAAGGCGTGGGCACGAAGAAGTAGAAGATGCTTGTATTGATGATCGCGAGCAACCAAAATCTATCAAACAATAGCCAACGCAAACCGAACCAAAGGCCAATTCCCACACTGTAAGCAAAGTAGATAATTTCCATTTTGTTCGTTGCATGATGAATTGACTTTGACAATTGGCTCCTCCCTTTGAGGATGTGAGGCTAGTTGTTTTGGAACCGTCTAATGGGTTAGGTCGCTAATGGTTGTGTAGCAATTTATTTTGGCACCCTCGTATTCTTATTAAAGCGAAAAGATGCCCATTGGGATTGTCGCTGTTCAATATTCTTTTGCTTTATGACGTGATCAAGATAGAAGAAAAACTCATCTTTTTGTTTTTTGCCCCAATTAAAATCAGAATTTTAAAATCAGAATTTATAGAAGTTCTCAGGCATTGATTCTGCCCGTGGAAAGCGAGTGAAAGCGCATCATCATGCTCTACCCGCACTACATCATCCCAGAGAATCCTATATTTTCTGAATCTGGTTTCATACGTGATTTGGTGATTATCAATTTTTAGAACTCCTTTATGAATAAAAGGAATCCCACAAAGAAAGGCAAATAAAAGAAACAACAATGCTCCAAAACCAATGTCTCGCCAAAAGAAAATTGCGGCTGCTGACGAGAACAAGATAAATATTACCAATATGGACTTTGTGGCAATTTGAAGTTCTTGTTTGATCTGTAAAGGTAGTTTATCTGAGATTTCAGCTAACAAAGAATCTTGCTGCTCTTTAATTGTTTGGTAAGCAGGTAAATTGATCCAGCCGCCATCTACGAAAACATCTGGATGGAGGCGTTTTTGTAGTTCGACTTGAATTGGTTCCAAATCAAAATGGCGTTTTTCCAGTAGATGCTGACTATCTGCAGCATCTATTCGCAGGGCGTGCCCAAGATTTTCAATATGCAAAACTTTGGAGAAAGGAAGCTGAAAAGTTTGATTACCTGTTGAGCCACCTATGCTGTCGCTGTATAACACAAAATTCAGTTTTTTAGGGTTTTTCCAATTTGAGCGAAAGGCTAAAAATAATGGAAGGAAGACACAAACAAGAAACAGGCTGATGTTAATCTCTTGGTCCAAAAAATATACGTATAGCCCGAAAAAACTAAAAAAGGTTACACTTGAAACCCATAATACCAAACGTTGAATGCGATATTTTCTCGTGGCGTGAAAAGTGATGGGTTCATCCATTGGCAATTTGGTTAGCAATCTCTCGAATGTCCGCAAAGATGAAATCAGGTTGGAGGCCGTTGGCTTGGGCGATGTCGTCGCGCTGGCTGATGCCGGACAGGACGAGGATGGTTTGGATGCCCGCTGCTTTGCCTCCGGCAATGTCTGTTTCCAGGCGGTCGCCGACCATGGCGGTGTTTTGGGGTGTACCACCCAGCTTTTCCATCGCCATTTTGAAGATGAGCGGGCCGGGCTTGCCAATGACGGTGGGCTTTACACCTGTTCCGGCTTGCAAGAAGGCGAGGAAGGAGCCTGCGCCGGGCAGGGGGCCGTACTCGCTGGGGAAGGTGAGGTCGGGGTTGCTGCCGATGAAATCTGCCCCTTTGTGGATGAGCAGGGCACCCGCGGCCATTTGTGGGTAGGTGGCATTGGGGTTAAAGCCGGCGACGACGAACACGGCCGTTTCTCCCCCCATCACCTCTTCCACACCTAATAACTGGAAGCCGCGATTTTGAACGGCCGTTTGCAACCCCACATCTCCCACCACAAACGCTTTTGCTCCGGTTGGGTAAGTTTGTGCCAAATAATCCCCCGTCGCTTCTGCCGACGTGAAAATCTGCTCTTCATCCACAGGTACGCCAAACTTCGCCAATTTTGCCACATATTGCTGCGGCGTTTTGGAGGCATTGTTGGTTGCCAAAACAAATTGAATGCCATGTGCGCGTAACGTCTTGAAAAAATCGGCTAGGCCGGGCATGGGCGTTTCGCCCCGCCACAGCACGCCGTCCATATCTAAGATGAGATTTTTGATTTGCTTCATGCGCCTGATTATAGCGGATGCGTGGGCAATGGGTAGCTGAGTCGCACGGGCATCTAACCTTAGGTTGCTATACAATTGCCACGTTTTGGGAAATGTTAAAGCGATAAAAAACAACTTTAGGAAGAGAATTCTGTGAAATTATCTGTGATCATGCCCGTTTATAACGAGCGGGAAACGTTGGAGGAGTCTGTTCGGGCGGTATTAGCGGTTGAGCTGGCCGACGAGATTATCTTGGTGGACGACGGTTCCACCGACGGAACGCGGGATTTGTACCCGACTATTCAAGCACTCGACGACTCGATCAAAGTGCATTTGCAAGAAAAAAACCAGGGCAAAGGTGCGGCCGTTCGCACCGGTTTTCGTGAAGCCACTGGCGACATCTTTCTGATTCAGGATGCTGATTTGGAATATGACCCGCGGGATTATCCGGCCCTGATTCAGCCGATTGTGGAAGGTAAAGCGGCCGTTGTGTATGGCTCTCGTTTTCGGGGTGGGCCAACCAAAACAATGTTTTTCTGGCACATGGTGGGCAATAAGCTGCTGACGCTTATCACCAACATTGTTTACAATACCATTTTGTCCGACATGGAAACATGCTACAAGGTGTTCCGCGCTGATGTGATTCGGGATATTCCGCTGCGCTCAAAGGGATTTGAATTTGAGCCTGAAATTACGTCGAAGGTGCTTAAGCGAGGGCATCGCATCTATGAGGTGCCTATTTCGTACAACGGCCGTGAGTTTGAAGAGGGCAAAAAGCTCAACCCTTGGGTTGAAGGGCCAAAGGCACTTTATTATTTGCTGAAGTATCGGTTTGTGGATTGACCTGTGGTCGATGTGTGGCAAACGCTTACCGATTACCGCCTTGCAACCCAATGCCTCGTTTCCCCAAACTCCCCCTTTTGCTCATTACCGGGCTTACGGCCGTCCTGCGTGCTCCCGGTTTGTTTGGCAATCGCTTTCAGGCAGATGAGGCGTTATTTGCTACTTGGGCGCGTGAAATTGCCATCTGGCGCGATCCGCTGCTGGCGATGCAGCCAGTAGACAAGCCGCCGCTGCTGTTTTATTTACAAGCACTTTTTTACCCGCTGTTTGGCCCTATGGAATTTGCCGCCCGCTGGCCCAATTGGATTGCTTCTTTGCTATTGGTGCCATTGACTGCCGTGTTGGCCTGGAAGTTGTACCGTCGTCCTGGAACGGCCGTACTTGCTGCCGCCCTCGTTGCCTTATTCCCCCTCTCCATTCAATTTAGCCCAACCGCATTCACAGACCCGCTGCTCGTTTTTTGGCTGATTGCTGCTTGTGCGGCCGTTACCAGCCAAAAACCTGGCTGGGCGGGCATATGGTTTGGCCTGGCGTTGCTCACCAAATATCAGGCAATCTTATTTTTGCCGCTGCTGCTGGGTTTTGGTTGGGTGTTTAGCTGGCGATGGGGTCGCTGGCTAGCTGGTTTACTGCCGCCACTGGTGGGGCTTGTAGCCTGGGAAGTTGCCCGCAGCGGCCGTTTCTTACTCTGGCAAAATCAGATTGGCAACTTTGGCGGCCTCCGTCTCAGCTGGTCGTGGGAGATTTGGCCGAGGTTTTGGCATTGGGTCGATTTGTGGCAAACGGCCGTTTCTCCCCTCATTTTCATTTTGCTCATTCCTGCCTTTTTATGGCTTGCAATCCAACACCTTCGCTTCCAAACTGATCCTTCCGCGCCTCTGCGCCTCCGCGTTGAAAAAATTGATCGACTTCTGCTTATCTTCATTTTGGGCTACGGGCTGTTTCACTGGCTGTGGGCGATTTCCGTGTGGGACCGTTACCTGCTGCCGCTGCTGCCGCTGCTGGCCTTGCTTTTAGCGCGGGCGTATGGCGATTTAGTTGCAAAGTTACCCTCGGCTACCCCACTGTTGCAATTTCGTGGGGCAATTATCATTTTGACCTTGCTGTTAATTTCTGCATCCTGGTCGGCACGGAACGGCCGTACGCCACTCGGCAGCTCCCCCCAATCTGACCAAGGTGCGGCCGAAATTGCCGCCACGTTAGCCGACGCCCCCTACGGCACCGTGCTCTACGACCATTGGTTTAGCTGGCAGTGGCGCTACCACCTGTTCGACAAGCGCGTTTTTATCAGCTGGTTCCCCCATGCCGACGGGCTGGCGACTGACTTAGCTGCCTTTGGCAATGATGGTTCACCACGTTACCTGGCTCTGCCCAATACGGCCACTTCGACTCCGCTCAGTGCAGGCGTTGCCCAACCCATCATTCGCACCGTGCAAGAAGCCGGATTTACGCTAACGGCCGTTGCCCGATCCAACCAAATCATTCTCTATGAAATTCAGCCACGGATTACAAGGATTTCACGGATTAGAGTCAAAGATCTGTTTAATCCGCGCAATCCGCGGCTAAAAAATTGGGGTGACTATGCAGTGGCTTGAGCGCATAAAACGCCTGCCGCCGCTGGTGTGGTTGCCACTGCTGCTAGCTATCTTCTTCAATAAGATGGCCTTCAGCAACCTCATTTTGGCGCGCGGCGATACGTTCCTCTACTTTTATCCTTACTGGGAAGTAGCGGCTGACGCCTTGCGAAACGGCCGTATCCCCCTCTGGAATCCGCATCTGTTTATGGGCGCACCCTTCCTGGCCAACAGCCAGGTTGGCTTCTTCTACCCCCTCAACTGGCCCGTCTGGCTGCTGCTGCCTACGCCATATGCCGTCAGTGTCTCCATTTTGCTGCATCTGCTCATCGCTGGCATGGGAGCCTATTTGGCAGGGCGGCGTGCACTTGGTTTGGGGCGATGGGCTGGGCTGGTAACGGCCGTACTCTTTGCCCTCGGTGGTTACCTCACTGCCCAGGTGGAGCACATTAACCAACTGCAAGGATTG
The DNA here is from genome assembly GCF_965223285.1 of Candidatus Leptofilum sp. Lineage (GTDB taxonomy): Bacteria > Chloroflexota > Anaerolineae > Promineifilales > Promineifilaceae > Leptofilum. The sequence goes on from NZ_OZ244997.1 coordinate 5,860,683, forward strand.
GCCTGGATGCCCTGGTTTTTGTGGGTTGCTGCTCGCGTGTTCCGTAGCAAGTTGGACAATCGCTGGGTGCTAGTAGGGCAAGGGGCTGTTGGTTTCGCCCTGCTCTTCAGCCTGCAACTGCTGGCCGGGCATACCCAAACCAGCTTTATCACTGGGATTATGCTCATTGTGTGGGGTGTAGCCCATTGGCTAGAAAAATGGCTCCTGCGGAACAGTCCGCACGGGTTGGGCTTGGCATTTCAGTGGCGCAGGTTTTATAGGCGGCTGCCGCTGGTGTTGTTGATGGGTGGTGGTGTGGCGGTGTTGCTAACGGCCGTTCAACTGCTGCCCACCTTTGAACTCATCCAGCAATCCAGCCGCCAAGGTGGCCTCACACCAAACGAAGTGCTCTCATTTTCACTCCATCCCCTATTGCTGAACCGGGCACTGCTACCTGCTTACGGCCAGTCGTTGTTTAGTGAATATGTGGCCATTTTGCCGCTGACGGCACTGCTGCTTGCCTTTTTGGCAGCCTGGCAATGGCGACAGTGGCGCGGTGTCGTTCCCGCCATTGCCCTGGTTTTGCTAGGGCTGCTGCTAGCGTTGGGCATCTTTAACCCGCTCAACTGGTTGCTGGCGCGATTGCCCGGCTTCAATCTGTTCCGCGTCCCGGCGCGATGGCTGGCGGTGTACGGGCTGGGCGTCGCAATGCTGGCCGGGCTAGGCTGGCAGATGGTGCTAGATCGCTGGCTGGTCCGGCGGGGGGATTGGCGCAGCTTGCCCATGCGGGTGAAAGAAAATTTATGGCATTTGGAACGGCCGTTTCGCTACGGAATCTGGTTGCTCATCGGCCTCATCGGCTGGAACGTGATTGCCCAACTTGTGGCGATTTTTGTGCCAACAGGGCCAGAAGCACCGTTTGAGGCGGTTGGTCCCGGTACATTGCTGGTTTGGCTGCTGGAGCTTGCGTTGCTGTTTGGTCTCATTTTGGGGCAGCGATTGGTCTACGCCCCGGAACACCGATTTCGTTTTAAGCTAGAAATGCGCCAGCCTGGTTCCCCTTGGCTGCTGCTGCCCCTTATGCTTATTCCGCTTTTCTGGGGAACGCGCACCCATCCGTACAATAGCCTCACCACGCCAGAAGCATATTTCGATTTGCGTCCGCCGCTCGCCCGCCTGATGGCTGAGAGTTCGTGTGCTGAGCCAGCCGAAGAATGTAACATGCCGCCGGATCGTTTCCTTAGTTTGTCAGACATCTTTTTCGATGTAGGCGATCAGGCCGAAATTGATACGATTTACGCCAACCAACTTTCACCAGAGGCTCAATACGACTACACCATCGCCATCAAACAAAAAGAGATTATCGGCCCTAATTTGCCCATGAGTTTTGGCCTGGCCACGGTGGATGGCTTTGACGGGGGCATCTTGCCATTGAATTCGTATAGCCAGTTTGTGCAGCTTGTTTTACCAACCGAAACCCGCACCACAGACGGCCGTCTGCGTGAGCATCTAACGGCCGTTCCCCCTGACGCTTGGCTCGATCTCACAAACGGCCGCTACCTCATCACCGACAAGGTAGGCGACGTTTGGCAAGAGGTGAGCTTTGGCAGAACCGTCTTCTTCGATTTGGAATTTCCTATCACGTTGGGAGTGGGGGAATCGTTGGAGATAGCGTATCTTCCCACTTTCGAGGCTACGGCTATAGCCTTTGTTTCAGAAGGAGAGCCTGGCTGGGTGGAAATGGAAACGGAGGCGGGTGAAGTGTGGGAACTGACTGCATTTGCTGTTGGCAGTGGCGTTGTGCGAGCCGATTGGCCACCTCGTACCACCATGCGGCAGATTGCGCGGGAGGCAGCACCGTCGCGGCTTGTTTTGCACGGCCCGGAACAGGGTATTTGGCAAATTCATGGTGCGACGTTAATCAATATGATTAAGGATGGTTTTCAGCCACTCACTTTGGGTAATTATCGCCTTATCCATTCCGGCGATGTGAAAATATATGAGAACCTGGACGTGTTGCCGCGTGCTTTTTTGCTTTCTAACTGGAGTTGGCAGCCAGAGCAAACGGCCGTCTTGCAAACAATGCAGCAGCCTGAATTCAATGTGCGGGAAACGGCCGTTCTTCTCGGCAACAGTGAAAATCAAATGCAGGCATCCGATCCTGATGCCACCGCTAAAATAACGCGCTACGAACCGGAACGGATTGAAGTTCAAACCAGCAGCAGTCGACCCCAGCTGCTCGTACTCACAGATGCCTATTACCCTGGTTGGCAGGTTACGGTAGACGGTGAATCTGCTGAACTGCTCCAAGCAAATGGCCTATTCCGCGGCGTGTTGCTGCCCGTAGGTGAGCATAAAGTCACCTTTACCTTCGCCCCCCGCAGCTTTCAACTGGGCGGGATGATGACGGCCGTTGGCCTCATCTTGCTTGCTTTTCTGGGCATGGCATTACTCATGATGCAGCGCCTGGATTCTCGCTGATGATAAGGTTAGGAATCAAAGGTTTCACAGATTAAAAGGATTAGAAAATCTAGTGCTTTGGGATTTCTTGGGGTAGGGGCAGACCCCCGTGTCTGCCCACACTGGGCACACACGGGGGTGCGCCCCTACAAATGGTGTCGATCCCCTGAAATCCTGAAGGTTGAAAAATCCGGGCAATCTGTGCAATCTACTGATTAATTGCTTTGGATTTTGTAGGAGAAAAAGATGGAAATATTTTCACGTCCCCAACTAGGCGTTGCGCTATGGACTTTAGGCCAGATGTTGCTGACAGATTCCGCCCCGTTGGTGAAAGAGATGCAGTACGATGGCGTCGTTCTACCTTTTACCCAGATTGAAACGCCAAAAAAAGCCAGACAAATTTTGCAAAAGAATCAGCTTGCTTGTTACGCCGTCACGCCCAATCCCGTTGATTTGGCACACCCGGATACGGCCGTTCGCCAACCGGCCATTGCCCATGTGAAAGAGGTGATAGAAACGGCCGTTGCTCTGCAAGCCCCCCTCGTTACCATCCGTAACCTGCCAGGACGGTTTCGCCCAGTCAGTAGCAAAGAAGGGGAAGTGGCAATGTTTGAAACGGCCGTTTCCCATTTAGCCTTGTTTGCTGCCAAGTGCAATATCAAACTGACAATTGAGGTGGTGAACCGATACGAAAGTTTTTTGTGTGTGAACGCATCAGAAACAGTGGCCCTGCTCAACCGTCTTAATCAGCCCAACCTTGGCCTGACTTTGAACGCGTTCCACATGAATGTGGAAGAGCAAGATGCCGCCGCCACGACGCGCACGGTTGGCGACAAGCTGACACTCTTTTACATCGCCGACTCCAATCGGCAAGCAATTGGGCAAGGACATCTGAAATTGGGGCTGCACCTCTGGGCATTGGAATCTGTGCCCAATGTGCCAATCATTCTGGAATGCCTGCCGGAAGGTAGTGATCCGTTTGGGGCAGATGTTGGGGAGAACGGCCGTACTCGTATACTTGAATACCTCAAAACGTCCCGTAGCTGGTTCTAATTTAGGGTATAATCATCCGCTGGAAATATAAAAAACCTTGTAACGATTATTAAAACGAAGTTTAACTTCTCTAAGAGGTTGAACTTCTGGCAATATTTAGGAGAAAGCATGTCAGAAAGAAAAAAAGTACGCGTTGCCATCATCGGTGTTGGCAACTGCGCCAACTCGCTAGTTCAAGGCGTTCAATATTACAGAGACGCCGCCGACGATGCCGAGATTCCCGGCCTTATGCACGCCACAGTGGGTGGCTATCACGTGCGCGATATCGAATTTTCGGCCGCATTTGATGTGGTAGAAGGCAAAGTGGGCAAAGATTTAAGCGAAGCCATTTGGGCTGAACCGAATAACACTATCAAATTTGCCGATGTTCCCAAGCTCAACGTCCCAGTCTCGCGTGGTATGACGCATGACGGTTTGGGCAAGTACGTCAAAACTAAAGTCAAAAAGGCTCCTGGCCCAACCGATAACATAGTGCAAATATTGAAAGATACCAAGACAGATGTGATCGTAAACTTCATGCCCGTGGGGTCCGAGATGGCTACCAAATGGTATGTCGAGCAGGCATTAGACGCAGGTTGCGCCTTTGTAAACGGCATTCCGGTTTTCATTGCCAGTTCTGAGTATTGGAGCAAACGTTTTGCCGAACGGGGCGTTCCGATTGTGGGCGACGACATCAAGAGCCAGGTTGGGGCCACGATCACCCATCGCGTGCTGACAAACCTGTTCAAAGATCGCGGCATTCATATGGATCGTACTTACCAGCTTAACTTTGGTGGCAACATGGATTTCTACAACATGCTAGAGCGCGAGCGGCTAGAATCTAAGAAAATTTCCAAGACCAACGCCGTTACCAGCCAGCTCCCTTATGATTTGGGGGATGAAAATGTGCATGTTGGCCCCAGCGATTACGTACCCTGGCTCACCGACCGTAAATGGTGCCACATTCGCATGGAAGGTCGTGCTTTTGGCAATGTGCCGCTCAACCTGGAACTGAAGCTAGAAGTATGGGATTCGCCCAACTCTGCTGGCGTGATGATTGATGCCGTGCGCTGCGCCAAGCTGGCTCTGGATCGCAACATTGGCGGCCCGCTAATCGCCCCGTCTTCGTACTTCATGAAGACGCCGCCAGAGCAGTTTACGGATGACGAAGCCCGCAAGCTCACGGAAGATTACATTGCTGGAGATTTGTAATTGGGAATTGGCTGTGTAGCACTCCTACCTTTAGACAGGGGCAAACCTGTTCATAAAGACAGCTTGACGCTCTTCGGAAGCTATGTTATAGTGCCGGGGCTGCAAAAAAGCAGCAAAAATCTTAAAGGAGATAGGCGCAAATGAATATTTTCTATAACAACATGAAAATCTTGGCTTCTCGTGATGCCTTCGGTGGCAGTGCCACCCTCTGCGCCTGTGATCGGGTTCCCCCTTTGTGATAAATTTCACAAATAAGAGTTGATGCCAACGGTCACGGCGCTTTAAGCCCGTGACCGTTTTTGTTTGCCGCTTTGGACGCCACGGGTACGCTTCGTGGCGTTTTTTGTTGCAGAAAGAAAAGCGGTATACCGGACAGAAGGTGTCAACTTTCGTTGATACGCTTTAGAAAAGGGTCAGATTTTGAAGGAAGGCTCTGACAAATTACGGAAATTATCATGAATATGGAAACGTTTAATCTAAAAGAAACCGTGGTTCCTAACAAATTTGTAGGTTTGTGGCGGTTGTTGCGTGGGTATCAGCTTCTCTACGTGATTGCCATTTTGTGCGTTGGCGTTGCGGCACTGGCTCAGACGGGTATTTATTATTTCCTGGGTTACTTTATTGACTCGATTTTGCCCGCGGAAAATATGGTGCAATTGCTGCCCTGGGTAGCTCTTGGCTTTATTGGGCTGGCTGTGTTGCAGGGTTTGTTCACCTTTGCCGGTGGGCGGCTAGCGGCAAAAACGTCTGAGAAAGCAGTGCTGCGGATTCGGGACTTTTTGTATGACCACATTCAGCGACTCACGTTTACCTACCACGACAACATGCAGACAGGTGAACTGCTTCAGCGGTCTACGTCCGATGTGGATACGGTGCGGCGGCTGTTTTCCGAGCAGGCTGTGGGCATTGGCCGGATTGTGCTGTTGTTTGTGGTGAACTTCATTGCGTTGCTGACGATTGACGTGGGACTGGCGTTTTGGTCCATTGTAGTGATTCCGGTAGTCCTGTTGATCTCGCTCTTCTTCTTCGTAAAAGTGGGGCAGGCATACGAGCATTTTCAGGAGCAAGAAGCGACCTTATCTAACCGATTGCAAGAGAATGTTTCTGGCGTACGCGTGGTGAAGGCATTTGCCCGCCAACTGTTTGAGATGGAGATGTTTGAGGTTGAGAACAAGGAAAAGTACCGTCGAGGTCGGCGTTTGACGATGATGCATGCGCTTTATTGGCCGTTTACTGATTTGATTAGCGGTGCGCAGCTACTTCTTGGCTACGTCATTGGAGCACGGCTAGCAATTGACGGCACGATCACGCCTGGGGCTTATATCTCTTATGTGGGCTTTTTGTCGCAAATTATTTGGCCGATTCGCAACCTGGGTCGGTTGATTGCAGATGTTTCGACGGGCCTGGTGAGTTACGGCCGTATCTTAAAAATCGTTGAGCAAGAACGTGAGCCGATTACTGAAGGAACACTGAGGCCAGATCATCCGGTGCATGGTGCGGTGCGCTTTGAGAATGTGGACTTTACCTATGAAGGTGAAGAAGAGCAGGTGCTGCACGACATTACCTTTGCCGTGGAACCAGGACAGGTGGTGGCGTTGCTAGGCGGTACTGGCTCCGGCAAGACATCGCTAGTGAATTTATTGCCGCGCTTTTATGCATATACAGGTGGCCGAATTTTGCTAGACGACGTGGAGCTAAAAACGTACCCGCGTGATTATCTGAGGCAGCAAATTGGCATTGTGATGCAGGAGCCATTCCTGTTTTCGTTGTCGATTCGGGACAACATCACCTATGGTGTAAGCCGCGAGGTGACGGATGCTGAGATAGAAGCGGCCGCACGCGCGGCGGCGGTGCATGATGTCATTTTATCGTTCCCAAATGGGTATGAGACGATGGTTGGTGAGCGAGGTGTGACGCTTTCTGGTGGCCAGAAGCAGCGTGTAACGCTAGCGCGTACTTTCTTACGCAATCCACGCTTGCTGATTCTGGATGATGCGACTTCTTCTGTGGATACGGAGACGGAAGCGGAAATTCGCGAAGCATTAGACCGGCTGATGGCGTCACGGACGACGTTCTTGATTGCGCACCGGATTCAGAGCGTGATGGATGCTGATTTGGTGTTGGTACTGGAAAACGGCCGTATCGTGCAGCGCGGTACCCATGAGACGTTGGTCAATGTGCCTGGCACGTACCAGCGCATCTACGAACTGCAATCCCGCATTGAGGACGAGCTGGAAGCAGATTTGTCTACTGTAGCGGTGGTGAATGGATCACAAAACGGATACCACAAGCTGCCGCAGGCGGGTGATTAAAAAGTAAGGGTGGTTCGCAAACCGCCCTTACAAACCGAAAACGAGAAATCTAATGTCTGAACATTATTTTGAAGAAGAAGAATTTGATAGTCAGGTAAATGGAGAAACGATCCGACGCATTTTGCGAGTGGGTTTGAAGCATTGGCCACTGATGGTGACCTTTTTGGTGTGCATTACGGCCGTTTCCCTCATCGAATCCTACTTTACCTTTTTAACCAAACGAATGATTGATGAAGGCATCATGGCCCGTGATTTGGATGCGCTGCGCTCATTGGCGATTCAGTACGGTGTCTGGTTTGTTGTCTTTGCTATCTTCATCTTTGGCTTTATCATCGCGGCTGGCTACTTGGGCCACTCGGTGCAGTATGATTTGCGCAAGCAGATGTTTGCTCATCTGCAAAAGCTGCCACTTTCATACTACAACCGCACGGCCGATGGCTGGATCATGTCTCGCGTGACGTCCGACGCAGTACGCGTGGGTGATTTGGTTTCCTGGGGCTTTTTGGATACAGCCTGGACGATCACCAGCATTTTGACTGCGCTTGGCTTCATGTTCGTCATTAACTGGAGGCTGACGCTGCTAGTTGTGTTAATGATTCCAGCCCTGTGGAAGGTGGCCATCACCTTTAAGCAACGCATCCTGACGGAATACCGCAAAGTGCGTAAGCTGAACTCCAGAATTACTGGTGCCTACAGTGAGAGCATCAACGGCGTTCGCGTCGTTAAATCTCTGGGGCGTGAGCAAGAGAACCTGCATCAGTTTCAGGATTTGACTGGGGACATGTACCAGGCGTCTTATCGGGCAGCATGGTTGTCGGCGTTGTTTTTACCAGCGGTACAGTTGGTGAGTGCCAGCGGTATTGCGGCTATCGTCTGGTTTAGCGGTTTGGAGTTTGAGGCTGGCGGCATGACAATTGGCGGTTTACAGGCGTTTATCTCCTATGTCACCTTCATGCTGTGGCCAATTCAGCAGATGGCGCAGGTTTATGCCAGTATGCAGCAGGCTGTCGCTTCTGGTGAGCGCATCTTCTCCTTGCTGGACACCGAGCCAGAGATTGTGGATGCAGCAGAGGCAATTGATCCCGGTACGATTCGTGGCGACATAGTGTTTGACAATGTTTCTTTTCAGTACGAAGAAGATAAACCTGTGCTGGAAGATTTCTCGCTGCGGATTCCACAAGGTGAGACGGTGGCCTTGGTTGGGCCAACGGGTGCAGGTAAATCGACGTTGGTTAATCTGATTTGCCGGTTTTATGAACCGACCGCAGGGCAGATTTTGATCAATGGATATGATTACACTCAGCTTACCCAACACGCGATTCAGTCGCGAATTGGAATGGTGCTGCAAACGCCGCATCTGTTTTCTGGTACGGTGCTAGACAATTTGCGCTACGGCCGTCTTGATGCAACTGACAGCGAAGTAGAACAAGCTGCCAAGATGGCTGGCGCACACGACTTCATTGTGAAGTTGGAGCATGGTTACAAAACTGAAGTTGGTGAGGGTGGTGTGTTGCTTTCTGTAGGACAGAAACAGCTCATTAGCCTGGCGCGGGCCATTTTGGCACAGCCAGATATCTTCATCATGGACGAGGCGACCAGTTCGGTAGACACATTGACAGAGGCGTTGATTCAGCAGGGTATGGAGGCTTTGATGAACGGCCGTACCAGCTTCATCATCGCTCACCGTTTGTCTACCATCAAGAATGCTGACCGGATTATGGTCATTGAAAATGGTGGTGTGTCTGAAATGGGTACCCACGCTGAGCTAATTCGGGCGCGTGGCCATTACTACAATTTGTACACCAAGCAGTTCCGCGATGAGCGCGAGCAGGTGTATGGGTTGGATGGTGTGCTGCCGGTGGCGGCACAGTAAGCAGTATTCAGTAGGTCGGTAATCAGTGCATCAGTTTTTACTGAATACTGGCTTACAGATCACTGAATACTAAAGAAGGACGGGATACAATGAATAGTCAAAAAAGTGAACTACGAGCGATTCTGCAAGCATTGGCCTTGCCAGTGACTGGGCAGCTGCGCCTGTATCCTAATGAAGCATGCAAAGTTAGCCGATTGATACAGGAGTATGAACAATCTGAACCGCAGTTTTTGGCAATATGGGAAACGAGCTTGAATGAGTCCCAACAAGCAGTTTTAGGCTCATTGCGGCATGACTTGATGCAAATTTGTCTTGGAGCAGACCATGCTTGCACTGATTTGGCGTTGCGCCAGAGTGCAAGATGGCAGCGTGTGCGTGTATTGGCCCGATCTGCGCTGGTGACATTTGGATGGCCGCTGGCCTTGCCGCCACAATTTGAGCGCGTGCTGGCATAGAAGTCATACAATGCAGAGCTTGAGAAAAAGCTGGTATCTTTTGGGTACCAGCTTTTTTTGAACATGCGGACGCGATTTTAGTTTTCAACTGGAACAACGCCGCCGTAAGGGACACCTGTGAGGTAGGCTACGTCACGGTTCCAGGTGGTGAGATCGTCTAACGAAAATTGATTGAGATGGTCATGGCCGCAAGCGCGAGCCAGTACCTGCATTAAATGAACCGACGCCTCTAAAAAGTTCTGTAACTGCTTGGCCGATTGCCGCACGATGAGCCGCGAGCGCAGGTTTGGTTTTTGCGTGGCAATGCCCACCGGGCAGTTGTTGGTGTGGCAGGCGCGCATCCCCAAACAGCCAATGGCCTGCATAGCGGAATTGGCCAACGCCACCCCGTCTGTACCCAAGGCCATCGCCTTCACAAAGTCAGATTCGGTACGCAAACCGCCGGTGATAATGAGCGTCACGTCGCCACTCACGCCGCGCTTGTCTAGATGGCGACGGGCGCGAGCAAGAGCAACCATCGTAGGCACGGAGATGTTATTTTTGAAGACGTTGGGTGCGGCCCCGGTTCCTCCACCACGGCCGTCTAAAATAATGTAATCGACGCCAATGTCCAGGGCAAAATCAATGTCTGCCTCGATGTGTTGGGCAGAGAGCTTAAAACCTACGGGAATGCCCCCGGTTGCCTCATGCACCTCGGCCGCTACGCGCTGGTAATCTTCCACGGTGATCAAATCTGGGAAAGTGGCGGGGCTAACGGCATCTTGACCTTCTTTTAAGCCACGCACCTCAGCGATTTTACCCACCACTTTATTGCCTGGCAGATGGCCGCCTGTGCCGGTTTTGGCACCCTGGCCGCCCTTAAAATGGAATGCTTGCGTCTTTTTTACTTTCTCAATGTCCCAACCGAATTTGCCGGAGGCGAGTTCATAAAAGTAGCGGGAGTTGGCGGCTTGTTCTTCTGGCAGCATCCCGCCCTCGCCGGAGCAGATGCCCGTGCCTGCCAGCTCTGCGCCCAGTGCCAGGGCAACTTTGGCTTCTTCGCTGAGTGCGCCAAAGCTCATGTCGCTCACGAAAAGGGGGATATCTAGCTTGAGCGGTTTTTTGGCCTTGGGCCCGATGATCAGTTCTGTGGCTACGGGCGCGTCGTCTAGGAGCGGCCGTTTCGCCAGTTGCGCCGTCAAAATTTGTATCTCTTCCCAACGGGGCAGCTCCGTGAGCGGCACGCCCATCGCCGAAACCGCACCATGATGCCCAGGCGACCCGTTCTTGGCTAAGTTGCGGATATATTTGTTGTATGGTTCTTCGGCCGCGCTGTGGGTATCTTCATACAATCCCAGGTAGCTGTCGCGCTGGAATGGCTGCGGATTTTTTTGTTCCCAGGCGGCAATTTCGGCTTCATCTACGTAGACGGCATCTGCTGCATGGTCAATCCAGGCATTAAACTTGGGCAAGGCTTCTTCGTTGTTGTAGGCACTGATGCCCGTGTCGTAGCGGTAATCCCAGTTATGCACGCCGCAGATGAGGTCTTCGCCGCGAATATGGCCGTCAGATAGCAAGGCTCCTCGGTGGAGGCAACGGCCGTACAAAACCGAAATCTCATCATCATACCGAATTGCTACCAAATCTACGTTGGCTACCAAGGCGTACGCTGGCTCCCGGTCGGGCAACTTGCTCCAGGTGGCAATTTTCACTTTGTTAGATACAGAAGTCGTCATTAAACATCTCCTTAAAAGGCCCCACATCTCGCTTGATGATGGCGTGTTTTAGTGCCAAAGCTATCAGTTCCGTACGGGGGATTCATTTGCGCGGCGGTTTGAATTGGGTACGTTCCTAATAGAGCAATCAGTTAGAAATTGAACAACTTTTTGGCTATGAAGCGTATTGCCTCTGGAAATATTGTCCAGCCTCATAAGGTTGTAACATCTTTAACTGAATTATCTATAAGATGCTTTGGATGCAATGTTTATTACGAATGCTGCCTCAACTAGCGACTGTTCAAAATCCGGGTTAAAAAGTAAACCTGCCGCAAAATGGGGGCAGCTTCCCAGCTTTCTGCCAAGCGAGGTTGGCCGCCTTCCTGAATGATGGCTGGAATGAGCTCCAGCGAGCGCACGCCATTTGCATCCAACCAGACGTTGAGCACGGCCGTTTCTGGTGGCCCATCAATCTCAAAAGCAAAATTCCCCAAGCCGTAGACAATCACGCCACCATTGTAAAATTCAATTCCCTGCAAAATGTGGGCGTGATGGCCAATGACTAAATCGGCCCCGGCATCGATGGCGGCGCGGGCAGCGGCCGTTTGGGGTGGGCTAGGTTCCTCGATGTACTCATAGCCGCTATGCAGCACCACGATTACTAAATCGGCTTGGGGGCGAACGGCCGTAACGTCTGCTGCAATCACCGTAGGGTCTGCCCAAGCCAGACCGGGCGTATTTTCGGTGGCAGTCCAGACCGCCGTATCAAACCCTGATACCTCGACTGGCACATGCACATACCCCAAAAACGCTAGCGACACCCCATTGATTTGCGTGATGTGTGGCGTGTGAGCCGCATCGATGTTGCTGCCTGCACCAATCGGTACGATGCCTTGTGCCTGTAGCAAATCTATCGCTTGCAGCAATGCCTCTGGCCCATAATCCATGCCATGATTGTTCGCCAGCGACACGACATCAAAGCCAGCCAGGGCCAATGCTTCGGCTGCTTTTGGCGGAGCGCGAAACGGATAGCTTTTGAGTTCGGGCGTGCCGACATCCCCCAATGCCGATTCTACATTGCCGACGGCAATGTCTGCGCCTTGGAGCAGCGGAGCTACGTTGGCGAATGGGTAGGCGAGGTTGCCATTTTGCAGCACGATCCCCAAACCGCGATCCAGCATGATGTCGCCCACGCTGACGAGGTGAACGACGGCTTCTGGCGCGACGGCTGTTTGCAAAATGGGCAACAGCTCATTGGCGGAATGGTTTTCACTTTGCAAGGTGAGCCGATTGTGGAAGGGGTAGTTGGTATCGGTGGGTAAACGGCCGTCTACCCGCAGCGGCTTAAAATCGGGTGTAAGTTCAGACCAGGGCAGCACCACCGCCAGCTCATGCCCGTTGGCCAGAATCGCTTCTGCCTCTGCTTGACCAATCGTTTCCCATTCGGTCACAAATGGAACTGCCAACACAATTGGCTCTTGCCACACAAGCTGCCCAGGGCCATTTTCTGTTAATGTTGCATCGGCTGGTTCATTGGCTGGCACGATTTGCCAACTGCGGTTAGTGACTGCTTCAGCGAGTGCAGTCGTGACTAGTGGTTGCCACTTTTCTGGCACGGCCAGGGTGAGCGGAGCAAGTGGAGGGCTGGTGGGGGGAATGTCAGTGGGAACGGCCGTTTCGGCTTCGCTCAGTGTAGGCGTTTCTTGGGTTATCCTTGGTGTGTTTGTTGCCGGAATGGGTGTAGGTGGTGCGGGGAAAGTGCTGGCTGGCTGGGCAATTGTGGGGGCGATGGTCGGTAAGAGTTGGTTAGAAACGGCCGTTTGTCCACAACCTATCAAAAAAAAGAGTGCTAAAAAGAAAAGACGGTAGCTGGTGGCTTTTTCAGAGCAGATTAACTGGTTCCCGAGCCTAAAAATCTGCGAAATCTGCGGATAAATCTTTCTCATGGGATGCAAGGTTCTGGTTGGTTGAGCAGTTGATATTCAGTCAGGTACATCTCTAAATCGAGCAACAAGGTAGCCATCTCCTCGCCCACGTAGCGAAAATGCCACGGTTCGTAATAAAAGCCAGTCATTTCCAATGCGCCACGCGGGTAGCTGAGCGTAAATCCGTAGCGGTGCGCGTTCTGTGCGAGCCAGACGCCCTCGCTGGTTTGGTAAAAGTAGGTGTGAAATTGAATATCGGGGATGCCCACGATGCCTGCCAGTTCTGGTGAGCCAAAATCAACCGTTGTGCCTAGCTGGTGTTCGCTGTGGCCGGGGCGGGCACTAAGAATGGCGGCTCGTTCAGGCTCCTCCCGGTTCCATTTGTCCCAGCTAATTGCTTGGGCGGCATAGCTACGGTAACCAGACAAAATTCGCGGCTGCAAGCCTGCGCTTTGCATGTCGGCAATCATCTGGATGAGCGGCTGCAAGGCAATCTGGCGGAGTTCGGTTGGAAAGCCCAGCGTCACGTCTACAGGCAGGTAGTCGGTGAGCAACACCAAATCTTGTGGTGCATACTCACGGCTTAGGCCATAGGTTTGGGTGACGATGGTGAACAAATCGTCTTGTGGAATGCGCTTGCTGCAAGGGCTTATGGGCGTGGGTGTTAACGTAGCGGTTGGGGTGGATGTGGGCAGTTGCGTGACTGTTGTCGTGGCAATTGGTTGTGGTGTAATGGTGGGTGGAGGTAGTTCGGCGGCAACGTTGTTTTTTGGAGTGGGTAGTGGCGTAGATACGGCCGTTGCTAATCCGGTCGGTACGAAAGTGGGCAACTGTGGCGGATTGAAAGTTGCTTCCACACCACAGCCTGCTATCAAGAGCGTGCCCAGAAATATTGTTGCCCAGTGAAATCCCCATTTTTTCATCGTGGCAGATTGTACCAAAGTCGCCCAAAAATGGGAATTGACAAACTGAAACGAACCCGTATAATTTTCTAAGATTAATATTAAATAACGAAAAAATTACTGCAAAAATAAGAAATGGTAGCATGATTGACGAAACTGATGCGCAAATACTTGATCTTTTACAGCAAGACGGCCGTTTATCCAACGCCGCCATTGCTGAACAGGTAGGTTTAACAACCTCCACTGTTTTTGAGCGAGTCAAAAAGTTGGAGAGGAAAGGCTTCATCCAAAAATATGTAGCCGTGGTCGATCCGCAAAAGTTAGGCAAGCCGATTACCGCCTTCATTCGGTTGGTTATTGGCACAGCCCCCGGCGAGGATTACGCTGCCTGCAAGCAAGATTTTGTGGATCAATGCCTGGCTGAGCCAGACATTTTGGAATGTCACTCTGTCGCTGGTGAAGAATGTTATTTGCTGAAGGTGCGTGTTGCTAACACGGGCGAATTGGAGAAGCTGCTAGAGCGGCTGCGAACCTACACGCTCGTCGCTAAATCAACCAGCAGCATTGTGATGTCCACTTTCAAAGAGGAGATGCGTATCTCTGCTGAAGGATCTGTTTCATGAGTCGAGCTGAGAAGATTGCCCTGTATGGACAGGCTGCCGAGTTGCTAGAGGTTGCGTTAGCTAAATTTCCTCGCGAGATGTGGCAATATCGCTCGGAAGTTGATGACTGGACAATTCACGAAATCATCGTTCATATAACCGACAGTGAGGCAAATAGCTACGTGCGCTGCCGCCGTTTCATTGCCGAACCTGGTGAACAGTTGATGGCTTATGATGAAAACCAGTGGGCTAGGGTGTTGGATTATCACAAGTTGGATGCGGATACGGCCGTTTCCCTCTTCAAATGGCTGCGGCAAAGCTCGTATGAGCTAATCCAGACTGTGCCAGAAGCTACTTGGCAAAACAAAGCCCACCACTCCGAAGAGGGTAAGATGGCTTTCGCCGACTGGTTAGACATCTACAGCCGCCATGTTCCCGACCACATTGCCCAAATGGAGCGAATTTGCCAGGCGTGGCAACAAGAAAAACCTGACTGATTTCCCGCAAGTTCTGGATCGATTTGCCGCGTCCGAACGGTTATAAATAAAAGAAATATCACCCAAATTCAACAACAGGAATTGTTATGAAATTGAAGAACTTTTTACTTCTGATCTTGCTGGCTGCCTTGTGGGGGCCGTCCTTCTTGTTCATCAAAGTCGCCGTGGCCGAGATTCCACCAATTACGCTAGTTTTGGGGCGCGTAGGGATTGCGGCCGTTTTGCTGACGCTGCTACTGCTCTTTCAAGGAAAAGCATTCCCCAAAAGCAATACCATCTGGCGACATTTGGCAGTGGTGGCGGCGGTACAAAATGCCATCCCGTTTGTGCTTTTTAGCTGGGGTGAGCAATATATCGACAGTGCCTTGGCTTCCATCCTCAATGGCACCACGCCAATTTTTACGATTGTTATTGCCCACTTTTTTGCGGCCGATGATCGGCTGACGCCAACCAAACTAATTGGCGTACTGATTGGCTTTGGTGGGCTGATGTTGCTCATTTCGCCTTCCTTTGTCGATGGTTTGCAGGCTTCCACGCTGGGGTTATTAGGCGTGGCATTGGCGGCGGTGCTGTACGGGGTGGCTATTGTTTACACGCGCAACAATTTGCGAGGCCTACCGCCGCTCGTGGCCCCTGCTGGGCAGATGATTTTGGCTTCGCTTTATCTGCTGCCGCTGTCGTTGCTGATTGAACGGCCGTACAATATCCCAACCCTCTCCTTACCCGTCATTGGCTCTTTATTGGCACTTGGCGTGTTGGGAACGGCCGCAGCGTTCATTGTCTATTATCGCTTGTTGGAAACTGCCCCGGCGAGCTACGTTTCCATGACAACCTACATCATTCCTATCTTTGGCGTGATTTTGGGGGTTTTGGTGCTGGATGAGCAGCTTACCTGGCACGCCTACGCAGGCTTTGGGCTCATTTTGCTGGGGGTGATGATTGTGAATGGGTTGTTGAAGATTGGTGGGAAACGGCCGTCTGCCACGCCACACCCTTCTCAAGAACCCACATCATAATTTGCCTTTATCATAATGCATAATACAGGTTGTGCGGATTTATTCTGTGCAACCTGCAACAGGCTTAAATAGATCTTCCCAAATTGGAATTTGATTAGCAGCATTTGCCAGACCTTTGCATTTGTTTCAAATAGTTTAATCTTTCAGGACATCAGCAATAAAATTTGAGCACTCAAGAGGTAAAAATGGTTCTTAGCCGTGGAAAGCTCTTACTGTGTTTTACTGTTTTGCTTAGTTTCGTGGCGTGCAACGTTTTAGAGTCGCCAAATGCAATATCCGAACTGCCCACAACAGAATCTAAGGTTACGGCCGTTTTAGCTCCTACCACCACACTAACCCCGGCAATCTTTCCTACTGACACTGCTGTTCCTCAATCTGACGTTGACATAACCGCAGCACCTCTATATGAAGTTCCCCTTTTTTCCACCTGGCAATCATACGAAAATCAAGGGCTCAAATTGGCAATGCGCTATCCGCCTGACTGGTTTTTGACCCAGCGTGGCAATGGTTTGACCTTGACTGCTCCAGAAATGGTGAATATTGGCTCAGAAAGCATTCCGTGGTTAATTTGGGTTTCAGAACATCCCAAATTTGCCGAAGATGCATCGCTTTTTGATGTGATTGTCAATGAATATCACTTCCCGAACGTGATTGAGCAATTTGAAGAATCACTGACCGAGGAAATCATAAACGGCCGTACCGCCTATCGCTCTACAATCATCCCGGCAGCACCTGGGGGACAACTCTCTGTTTTCTTTGAAGTGGATGATCGGTTTGTGGAGGTCACGTTGCGGCCATTTGATGCGGAACGGCCGTATGAAAACCAGGAAGCATTGTCACAGTTATTTGCCACCTTTCTAGAAACGGTGACATTTTTAGAAGAACAAAGCTCAGAGGAGGATTCTGAATTAGGGTCAATCTTTACCAGTCAGGATTATGGTTTTTCCGTGTCGGTTCCTCCCGGCTGGACGGTTGTAAGCAGCTTGCGACATCGTGTATCGTTGGTGAAACAAGGCACCGGAATTTCTCTAAGATTTGGTGTGAAGTGGGCAACCGATGAGATTGATCTAGTACGGACAGGTGTATCTGCCGGAGATTTTTTCCCTAGAGAATCAGTCATATTTTTGGGCGAACCGATTGCCAGCGACGAGCTAATATACTTGGGCAAAGTCAAAGCTATCTTCTATGAGAAAGCAGTTGAGATCGTACGCGGAAATTTGATTTTTGTCATTACGGTGGAAAGCAATCAACTTGATTATGAAGCCATCGAAATTCCAGATGATATTAAGGCAGAAGCAGATGCTATCGTTGCTTCAGTAGTACGAATCAACGAATAAGCTCCCTTGTAAATAAACCTCCGCAAGTTTTTTCTCGAACATAGTTTGCGGATGGAACCTGCAGGAGGCTGGTTAAAGGGAAAAAATGAAATTGCTGTCAAAGTCGTTAACTTGGCTAGTTGTAATAGTGCTGCTCATCAATTTGTTGGCAGTGTCGCCAACGACCGTTTATGCTTGCACGTGCGCCCCACCGGGATCACCTGCCGAGGAGTTGGAACGGGCAACGGCCGTCTTTGCTGGCAAGGTCACCCAAATTGATGCCCCTCAGGGACTGCTCAAAAGCAGTGCCGACCCCGTCCAGATCACGTTTCAGGTCTCTGAAGTGTGGAAAGGGTCGGTGCGGGCAACCCAACTGGCAAAAACGGTTCGCAGCGATGCCTCCTGTGGTTATTCCTTTGCAATCGGCCAGGAATATTTGGTGTATGCCAGCGGCAGCGAAACCGACCCGGAAGTATGGTTATGCAGCCGCACCGCCCCACTGGCAGCGGCGGCCGAAGATTTGCTCGCTTTAGGCAGTGGTGAAATCCCCATATCGGATTCCAGCGGTTCAGCTAACTTCACGAGCTGGCTGCCCTCCATATTTTTTATGCTTTTGGGATTGTTTTTGCTGACGGCGGGGCTGTTCACACCCCGGCTAAACCGCTGGCTAGGCTTTGGTGAGCGCAGTCGCCTTTTTACCGTTCCACGCTTCCAGCGGTCGGCGCGTCGCGTGGAATTTGTGAGCCGGGCCGTGCAGGTACTGCTTGGCCTCGGCTTTTTGCTGCGAGGCATCGGGCACAATCTATATCCTCATGCCATCCTCAATCTTGTCTCGTGGCTTTTGTTGGGATTGGCTGTCGTTGGCATCCTCGTCACTATTGGCCTCACCCTGGGCAGTTGGCGAGCCGGAGGGGAGTAAAATGGGTAAAAATCGGGAGCAACCCGTTTCCTTTTCGCCCTAACTTCGTTAAGCAGGGTAGGAGAATGTGATATTGAGCTGTGAACGGGAGCTTATTGCCCAGGCGGCACGCGGAGACGAAACGGCCGTCCTCACACTCTACACTCAGCACAAAACGGCCGTTTACACCTACGTCTACTACCGGGCAGGCGGTGATCACGTGTTGGCCGAGGAGATCACGGCTGAAGTGTTCATGCGCCTTGTCGCTCGGCTGCCTCACTTTGTCTACCGAGGACGCCCGCTGCTGGCCTGGCTTTATACCGTAGCGCGTCACTGTTTGGCGGATCATTTTCGGCGAAGCGGCCGTTTCACCCGGCAGCCGCTGTCTGAAAAACTCCCGGCTCAAACGACCAGTCCAGAACAATATGCCCAGCAAAGCCTGGCCGTCGATCATCTGGCTCAGGCCATCTCCCGGCTTACCGAAGCCCAGCGCGACGTGATCATTCTTCGCTTTATTGAAGGGCGCAGCGTGGCTGAAACGGCCGAACTGCTCGGTAAAAAAGAAGGGTCTGTCAAGACCCTGACGCGGCGTGCCCTGGCCGCCTTGCACCGTCAGCTACACCACGAACCAGACCATGAATAAACGTGAAGAGCTTTTAGAAGAATGCCTAGCGCGATTGGCTGCCGGGGAAAGCGTGGAAAGTTGCCTGGCGGATTATCCAGAGCAGGTAGAATGGCTACGGCCGTATCTCACCGCCGCCCATCAGCTGCACAATTTGCCGACACAGCAGCCCCGCCCTGCCGCCGACCAGGCTCTCCAGCGCCGTTTGCGGCAGGCTGCCCGGTGCCTAGAAGTTGACCAACCGAATCCTTTACCAGTTCATTTTGTGGAGGAACCTATTATGAAAAATATTACCCGATTTCTAAAACAGTGGCTGCCCCGCATTGTTGTGGCGGGAACGGCCGTTGCCCTACTCATCATCGTCATCACCCAATTTGTCAACCCCCAAACCTTCCTCAGCGACTCAGACGCAGAACCCGTTGTCGAGTCGCTGCCCGCCAACATCACCACCGTTGGTGACACCACCATCACCCTGGAAGCCGATCTCACAGCCGACCCCGGCGAAGTGCCGCTCTACCGAGCCGTCCCCGAACCCATCCCTACCACGCCCGAAGAAGCCCTCGCCTGGGCGCAGGCGTTTGGCTTAACGGAGCCGCAAGTTTATCGTCCACAAAACGAAAGCGATCCCGGAATTTATGTGTTGGGCAGCGATGGCCAGCGGCTCATCTTCCTGAGTTATGGAGGATTCGGTCAAATTAATTACGCTTTTCCCGCAGTCGGCAGGCTAGATGGTGAGCCGCTGCCTTTTGCGCAGGCAGCTGAGGCTGCCACGGCCTTTTTAAGTGCCCACAATTTGCTGCCTGCCGACTATTTCATAGAACCAGCTCTGGGAGACAACGGCCCAATTCGGCAGGTGCTTATTCAGCCAGCGGCAGAAGGCGGCATCATTGGCGGCGATTCTGGGCTGCGCCTGGGGGTGAATGCTGCGGGGCAGGTGGTTCACGCCAGCCTGAGCCAGCTTCAATTGGAACCAGCCGGAACCACGACGGTTATCTCAGCCGAGGCTGCTTACCAAGATTTGCTTGACAGCCGCAACGTGCTGGGCAGCACCTATAGCAGAATGACCACCGCAGGCGACGGTTACCGCATATATTGGTCGCCAACACCCACCTGGGAAGTGGGGCAAACGGTTGATGTGACAGGCTATCTCCACGTTTTGGTTCATGCTCAGACGGGTGTGCCGCTGGTAGAACTGTCGGGGCCAGACCAGGCAAGTTATCTCTTGTCAGGTGAGGATTTGGCGACCATTGCTGAACAGGCACAACAGGGTGCTGTGCGGGTGCAGGGAATGGTTACCGTACAAAATGGCCCCAACGGCTGGCAAGTGGCGGTAGAAAATTGGCAGTCCGTTACGCCAGATGAATTTAGTGCGCCTTGCTTCATCGGCACCTTGACGCGAACCGAGGGGGTGGCTCGCTTTGTCAGTGACGCGGGTGATGAATTTGGTTTGCCCAATGCACCAGAAGATATTGCCGCAGCGGAGCAGATAGAGGTTTGTGCCGCGCCTGCCGAATCGGGCACTGACCTAGCCTGGTACCACATCAGCGTGCCGCCGCAAGGCCCTGGCATACCGCCAGGCGGTGTGGTGTCGGAGCAAATGGTGGTGGTTGAAGAGGCTGTAGAAGTAGCGGTTACTCGCGTTGTGGTGGAACAAGTGGGTGAGGGTGGCGAAGAAGGTGGGTCTGGGATTGTGGAAGCTATACCACTGCCAGCACCCACAGCCGAATTCATTGAACCGACCGATCCCTACGAAATTGGCGACGAGGTGACGCTAACTGGCGTTGTGCAGCTATTCCGCATCATCAATGAAGACGGCGAAGAGCGGCTGGAAGCCACCTTTCGCAATGATGGCGACCAGGGCGAGGCAACTTATCCGCTAACGTACCCCCTGCTGGCTTCGCCGGAATTGCTGGAAGAGATGGCAGAATTTCATGAATTACATATTCGCGTCTACGGCCGTATCGTCCCGCTGCCCGATACCGAGATGTTCATGATGCCTCATCTGTCGCAAGCCATTGAGGTAGTCAGCTTCGACCGTCCCTGGCCAGAGGAAAGGATGGAGCGGTTCCTGGGCCATGCCAGCATCGAAGAGATTGAAGGTAAACAGGTGCTCGTCTTCATTGATCACGCCACCGATCAGCAATATGTCATCACGCCGCTGGATGTGCCACCACAAGCTTATGAGCATGACCCCATGCTGCAAGAGGAGCAGATTTTGCTAACCGGCATTGTGCATCCCACAGACAGCTTTGGCGGGCTGCCGCTGCTGGAACGACGCGGTACCAGTGCTGGGCCAGACGTTGCCGCCGCCACAGATGTTAGCGAACTGCCAGTGTATGATCATGATCGCATTCCGGTTATTGATGAGTCTCATATGGCACCGCGTGATGGCGTGGCTGGCGTGCTGCACGGCGATGTGATCATTGAGCGTGTGGAGCTGCTCTATCCTTATCAGCCGCAGCCCGCACCCTACGGCAGTGATGCCGAGGAACCAGAGACGACGCTGCTAGAACCGGTTTGGGCCTTTTACGGCCGTTCCGCCGATGGCACCGAGCAGTTTATCATCCGGGTGAAGGCCGTGGCTGGAAATTAAAGCCCCTCTCCCGCAGGTTTCTGGCAAGACAAGGCCAATCGAGAAACCTGCGGGAGGTTCAATTGGATGCCATCATGCTTCAATTGGCTTATTCACCAAAATCTCGTCGATTTCGCTAACTTCTTCCGCTGTAAGCTAGCAGTCGGCGGCTTTGGCATTTTGCTGCAAATGCTCTAGCTGCGCGAGGCCAGAGAAAGCAGAGCAAACGTGCGGTTGAGCCATCAGCCATACATGAGCCAGTTCAGCCGCCTACCTTGCCGTGTCTTGTCGAAAAACCGACGCCATAGAATAGAAAGAATCAAACGAACCTACCACTCGCTTTTCCACTACTAGCATTCTTAGGCAGATTAATCCTGCCGCAAAAATTGATCTTAAAATCTTTGTTTTCAGATACTGCCTAAAATACTTGCCAATTTTTCCCGAAAAACAGCCAGAATTAATGCCATTAACCCCACCATCACGCCTAGCGTTTTCATTCGATTGAGTCTTTCTCCATACATCAAACTGGTCAAAAACACACCGCCTAACAAGGCAATAGATGCGCTCAAGGAAAACACTATCGTCGATGGCAGACTCATTCCATTTAACAGCAATATAACCCCAAGACTATTACAAATCCCTGTTATCGCACCAGCTTTCAACTCGCTCCCCTGGAAGGTTGGCCGTTGTTGGCTGGTAAACATAACGAACAATACGGCCGTTGCACCACTCAAATAAACAATAAATGTCAGCACAGCTGTATTTGTCTCATTGAACAGTATGAACTTGATTTTGTTGCCCAACAAAAACAAACCTTGCGCAAAAAATATGCCCAACAACATCAGGGTATGCAGTTTTTGATTCCCTATCTCTACCTCGCCAGCATCTTTCATTCCACGGGCAAACATCAACAACATCAATACAAACAGTATTACAATAATTGGATCTAACCATAGCACTGCTTCGTCAACGATAAACGGCGAAACAAAAATTGGCACCAGCAATCCCAGATTTAATACTGTCCAGCTCGCCGATGCCGGTCCAAGACGGTTGGCCTGCATGACAAAATAAATAGCCAGATCAAATAAAAGCCCCATGCCAATTCCCAATAGCCACAATTTTGGGTCAAGCCATGTTGTCGATTCGGAAAACGTCTTAGCCCCCGCAAAAGTGCCTCCGGTTACAGCAAAAACAAGTATGAATACTGATGGTCGGCATTGCCAACGCTCTGCCATCTTGTACCCAAGCCCTGCCCCCGCAAATGAAACTCCCGAAAGAATAGATAGAAGAATAGTAACCGGCATTACGGTTGTTATTACGGTTGTTCTGTTTCAATTTGATCTCTGCATAAACTGAAATTTCAAGCAGTTTCCCATCTGGCGTATTGTTATTTGCTAATGCTTGATAAGCCGTTGCAGAATGGGGCAAAATTAGTGAGTATTTCTCGCATTTTTGTCGCTTGCTCAGCTTGACCGGACTGAATATAAAAGCCTTCCAATCCCCAAGCAACCAGGACTTTCAGGAGGACTGGAGATTTTTCTATTTTTGACTCTAAGCTAGCGACTGTCATCGAGTCAGTATTCTCACTTAGAAGCTCGCCAATCTCAAGGGCTATCTCATAAGAAATAAGCGAGGTTTTTGCGCCAGGGAACGATTTAGAATTATTCGCCAATCGTCGTGCCTCTTTCGCCAGATTAACGCCTTGTGGAAAATCATGATTTTCCAAGTATGCCCATAAAGCAAGAAGATATTTATTTTGAGCTTGAAAAAATGGCGGCTTTTGCTCCCAGTCAATTCTAGCTACTTCTGTTCTTGCAGAATCAAAATGCCCATACAAAGTATAGGCAAGTGCCTTTGAGAATACCAGGTGAGCGTCTTTGTGCGGGATTCTTGCCTTGCCCAGTTTCTTGTCATAGAAGTCAATTAATGGTTCGGGTGAACTTGATTTTAATAATTTGTTGAATTCTGCCGTTGTGCCAGAGCAAATTCGCCAAATAATTATTCCGGCAATTGCCATCGCCGGAATGATGATGTAGTTGCCTCGTTGAATCATGGCAACTATCCCATACAAAAGGATACCTCCAAAAATAATGATGGGTATCCATAGCTTCAATAAATACGATGTGTTCTGTTTCTTCTCCATCTCACCTTACTTTTCAGATTCTGATCTGCCCGGCTAATCAGCCAAAATTTCATTGACTTCATCCACTTCTTCAGCCGTAAGCTGCCAGTCGGCGGCTTTGGCATTTTGTTGCAAATGCTCTAGCCGTGTTAGTCCAGAGATGACCGAGCAAACCTGTGGTTGAGCCAGCAGCCAAGCGTGGGCCAGTTCTGCCATCGTGTGGTTGCTGGCTTCTGCCCAGGCGGTGAGTTTTTCCACCTTTGTATAGTTGGCCTCCGTCATGTAATTTTGCACGTACTGGCTCGATTCCCCACGTGAGCCTTTCGGTGCGCCCGCTTCCCCACTGTATTTGCCCGTGAGAAAGCCACCCGCCAGCGGAAAGTAGGGGATGAAGCCTACATTGTCTGCCTGGCAATAGGGAATCACCTCTTTTTCCACCTCGCGCTCCAGCATATGGTAATGAGACTGCACCGTCACGAATCTGGCCCAGCCGCGCATTTCGGCTAATAAATTGGCTTGTGCCAACTGCCAGGCGGCGTAGGCCGACGCGCCAATGTAGCGTACCTTGCCGCTGCTCACCAAATCATCCAGAGCACGCATCGTTTCCTCGATGGGTGTGTGGGCATCCCAGCGGTGCATCTGGTACAGGTCAATGTGATCTGATTGCAGGCGACGCAGGCTGGCTTCTACACCATTCATGATGTGGTAGCGGGAGGCACCGTAATCGTTAGGGCCGTCTCCCATTTTGAAATAAACTTTTGTAGCCAAGACAAATTTGTCCCAACGCCCTTTGAGCGCCTTGCCCAACGTTTTTTCGGATTCGCTGCCGGTGTACACGTCGGCCGTATCAATAAAGTTGATGCCTAAATCCAGAGCAGCGTCGATCACGTTGTTCACGCCTGCCTGATCGACTTTACGGCCGAATTGATTGGTGCCCATGCCAATAACCGAAACACGCACGCCAGAATTGCCAAGTTGTCTGTATTCCATGAGTTTCTCCTAGATTTATCTGAAACTGTCATTCTGAATGGAGCGCAGCGAAATGAAGAATCCCAACCAACTACCTGCTGAAAGCATCTTATGGTTTTTGAAGACCGTTGGGATTCTTCGCTGCGCTCAGAAAGACAAGTGAATGTTATGTCTAGTCCAGATTTTATTTTTTAATATGGTACACGGTCGTCACCGACGCGGCGGGTGAGGCGACGTTGGTCTAGATGTTCCAGCAGAGCGATGGCATATTTGCGGCTGGTGTTGAGCAAATCGCGCACGCCAGCCGCGTTGAGGCTGCCTTTGGCGGCTAATTCATCCAGCAGCCGCTGGATGAGCTGCTGGTAGGTGGCCTGATCGTACACCACATCGGCCGAGAGGGGGTGCAGCTTACCTAAATCTACCAGTGCAAAGTAGACGTCTTCGCCTACGGCCGTTTTGCACTCCTTAACGCTTGGCGAATTAACCCCAACCCGGCTGAACTGCCGCAACAATTGGTCGATTTTTGCCTGTTGCTCCGCTGAAAAGCGGACCTCATGACCGGGCGCATGAACCAATGCCCCTGCCTCCGTAAGCAAATGGTCGTTGGCAGCCTGGGCCATGAGCGGATTAAACACATTCGCTTTGAGCTTGAGCCGACTGCGTAGCTCCTCGCGGGAAATGCCCAGCCGCAGCGGGTAATTTTTGTGGAAATCAGTGACGAGTTGGATGAGTTGACTCACCAATGTTTGCCAGCCCGCCTGGGAGATGATCTGCTTTTCTAGCCGGACGACTTGTCCATTTTCAACCAGTTCTGCCAAGGCAGATACGGCCGTTTCCTTATCCAACCCCACTGTCTGCGACAGATTCTGTTCCGACGTGGGTTCCAGGCGACGCACCGTTTGCAGCAGCAGCTCGGCGGGCGTGCCTTGCGACAACGTTTTGAGCCGCGCCACAGTGTCTGGGCGAAAGCGGCGATGCCGACGGCCCGGATGTGGGTCTAGCACCCGCCCCCCGCCGATGGTTTCGCCGGGAGACGGCCGTCTCAAAATGAAGCGATCCCCGCGGGTAACAGCCACTGGGGTAACGGTAGCCAGTTGCAGCCAACCCTCTTGCCCCGGATCAATCCGCTCACTACCCAAAACGCGCACCCGCGCTTGCAATTCTGCTGCGCCGACGAACAGCTTAACGGCCGTATTGTGCTTCAGCGGTTGAGTTGCATCGGGCAGATGATGATAGGCTGCATCAAACAAAATCGTGTTGCCAATGACATTCGGCGCGGCCACAATGTGCCCCCGTGCTAAGTCATCCTTGTCAATTCCCGTCAGGTTGATGGCCACGCGGCTGCCGGGGCGAGCTACCTCCAGCTTGGTTTTGTGGGTTTGCAGGCCGCGAATACGCCCCTTTAACCCGGTTGGTTGAATCTCAACCGTGTCGCCGATTTGGAAACGGCCGTCTACCAATGTGCCCGTCACCACCGTGCCAAAGCCAGACAGTGTAAAGATGCGGTCGATGGGGAGTTTGGGACGGCCGTTGTCTGGCCGTGGCGGTGAATCGCTCAATTTTTGCCACAGCACCTGCTTCAACTCGGCCACGCCAACCCCCGTTTTTGCTGAAACGGGGATGATGGGAGCCTCTGCCAACACAGTTCCCTGCAATGCTTCGCTTACGTCTAGCATCACCAACTCCAGCCAATCTGGATCGTCTGCCACCAGGTCTGTTTTTGTTAAGGCCACCACGCCGCCGCGTACTTCCAGCAAATCCAAAATTGCCAGATGCTCCCGCGTCTGGGGCATCACCCCTTCATCAGCCGCCACCACAAACAAAGCCACATCAATGCCGCCCACGCCAGCCAGCATATTCTCAATGAAATCTCGATGCCCCGGCACATCAACCACACCGACCTCCACCTGGGCATCGCCGTCCCCAAGCTGAAGCCAGGCAAAGCCCAGGTCTATCGTCATTTCGCGTGCTTTTTCTTCTGCTAAACGGTCGGGGTCAATGCCGGTGAGGGCTTGTACAAGAGTCGATTTGCCGTGGTCTACATGCCCGGCAGTGCCAATGACATACATTTGGGAGTTTTTTGGGCTTGGCCACAGAGGGCACAGAGATTTTGGAGGATGTTCTCTTTTCTCTCTGTGACCTCTGTGGCAAAAAATTAATCAAACTCTTCACGCACTGGCACCAGGGCTGGCTGGCGGCGGCGGTTGGGGTTTTGCTGGATTGCTTTTTCCACTTCTTCCAGCCACATACGTGGGAACTGTTTTAAGGCATCTGACTGAGCCGTTTGCACACGCCAAAGCAAATCCTTTTCTTGCTCCAGCTTACTGATTTTCTCGTCAATCAGATCAATCATTTCACGGATTTCCCGCTCATGACGATTAACCGTGTTCCAGCGTTGTTCAGCGTCAACGCCCTGGCTTTTCCATCGTTTGTCATTTTCGTGGCGGAAATCGTCCCAGCGAGATTGCATTCTGCTGGTTTCCACCCGCAAAATCTCAGATGCTTCACGTTGCTGCTTTTCTAGCTCTTCTTGCCAGCCGCTCAGTGTCTGCACGGCCATCTTGGCTTCTTTGTACATATCGGAGAATTTCACAAACTCTTTATTGAAGCGATCCATGGTGTCTTGCTGTTCTTCTAGCACACGCCGCCACCCTTCTAGTCGCTGGTTCCGTTCATATTCCCCGATTTGAATTTGCTCCATCCAATTTTTGGTGCTTTCTTGTACCTGGTTTTGCTTATCTATAATGCCTTGCAGGCTGGATTCCAGCCGCAAAATAGCACTGTTGGATGTGTCCAAGCGACTGTAAATTGATTCCCATCGCTTGTTAATTTCAACAATATCGGTTTGCACCTCAGAAATCGTACGATTGTTGTGCTTCTCTTTTTCCTCTAGAAAGGCAAAGTTGCTGTCCCAATTTTCCAGCCGATTTTTGAGGTTGTCAATTTTGGTTTTTTGCTGCCCAATAAGATTTGCCAGGCGAGATTCTTCAGCCACACGCAGTTCCATATCGTTTTGCAGCTGGGGAACCTGGCCAATGTCTTTGCGTAGTTCAGCCAGTTCACGGGCGTTGGCCTCCTGTTCCACGCGCCGCAGCCGGTCCATCTCCGCCTCGGATTGGATGCGCCGCTGGTCGTATTGTTCAATAAGCTGCACAACTTCATCCTTAAATTGTGCCAGTTGCAGGTCCACTTTGGGTATACGGCCGATTTGGGCAGTTGCACTCGATAATTGACGCTCTAAATCCTGGATGCGCTGCTCGCGCCCAGCAATTTCGCGCTCTTGTAAAACGAGCTTTTGCTCCAGCTCCGTAATTTTGCGCGTTTGCTTGCGCCGTTCATCATCCAGCCAATCGAGCCGACTTTGCAGGTCTTTGATTGCTTGTTCCGTTGCTGCGTTTGTACCGTTTGTTGCCATAGCTGTTCTCCGTTTATCCACAGATTACACAGATTTGCGCAGATTTCTCGTGTCATCCTGCAAAACATTATAGCTTGGGCAGGGCAAGCGGGCGAGTTGGAGGGGCGGTATTCAGTAAATGGTAATCCGTTATCGGTTCTGAATAATCCGATTTGTTCATTACCGAATACTGTTTACCGATAACTGTCTACCGACGGTATAATCCTGCCATGCACATTGGAATTGACGTTCGCCTGCCGTTTTACCAGATGGGGGGTATTAGCCAATATATTTTGCACTTACTGCCCGCACTGGCGGCCATTGATAAGGAAAATCAATATTCGTTGTTTCAAATGCGGCGAGACGGCCGTTCTCACGTGCCACCTCCTGCCAATTTTCAGCGGAAAAATGTGCTGACGCCGTGCCACCACAGATTAGAACGCTGGACATTGGGGCTGGAACTGCTGCCACACCGCCTGGACGTGCTGCATAGCCCCGACTTTATTCCGCCACAGTGGGGGGGGCGGCGCAACGTGATCACCGTGCATGATTTAAACTTTATCTTTTACCCACAATTTCTGACGCGGGACAGCATGGCGTATTACGCCGACCAAATTGAGCGAGCAGTGCGGGTGGCAGACCACATTTCGGCCGATAGTCACGCCACGCGGCATGATTTGATTGAGCAGCTGCGGGTTCCGCCAGAAAAAATCACAACAGTACATTTAGCCGCTAATCCATTGTATGAGAGGGTGTATGAGGATACGGCCGTAACCGTTACCCTGCAAAAGCATAACTTGCCCCGCGATTTTATCTTGTTTGTGGGTACGCTGGAGCCGCGCAAAAATCTACCGTTTCTCATTCGTGCATACGATGCGCTGTTGCAAGAGGGCGATCTGGAGGTGCCGTTGGTTTTGGTGGGTGGCAAAGGGTGGCTGTACGAAGAAGTTTTTACCACCATTGATGAACTAGGTTTGCACGAAAAAGTGCATCATCTGACGGGCATCTTCGATGAGCAATTGGCCCATCTTTACCATGCGGCCGGCGTGCTGGTAACGCCCTCCCACTATGAGGGATTTGGCCTGCCTGCGCTGGAAGCGATGCACTGTGGCTGCCCGGTTATTGTGAGCAATCGTGGCTCGCTGCCGGAGGTGGCGGGCGAAGCAGGCATGCAGCTGCCGTTGGATGATGAGGTAGTGTGGACAGATGCCCTGCGCCGCGTTCTCACCGACAATGATTTGCGCCAGAAGATGATTGAGCGGGGTTATGCGCAGGCCAAAACGTTCACTTGGCAAAACGCGGCCCACATGACGCTGCAAATTTACGAATCAGTTTTTTAACCGCGGAGAATGCGGAGAACGCAGAGAAATAAAAAAACTCCGCACCCTCCGCGTTCTCTGCGGTAAATCTTTTGCTCATGAAAGTTTTACTGCTAACACCACAACTGCCATACCCGCCACACCAGGGAACGAGCTTGCGGAATTTCCACGTTATTCGCGGGTTGGCGGAGGCGTGTCAGGTTTCGTTGCTGAGCTTTTTAGAGCCGGGGCAATCTGTTGAGGCAGAAAAAATTGCACCTTTGGCCCAACTGTGCCGACGAATTGAGACGGTGCCCGTGCCACAGCGCACAACGGGCAAGCGGTTGCAGCAGTTGCTCACAACCCGTCGCCCAGATATGGCGCACCGCCTGTTTAGCCAGGCGTTTAACATTAAGCTATTGCGGATGCTCCAGGCGGATGATTTTGACGTTGTGCAGATTGAAGGCATTGAACTGGCGCGTTATTTGCCTGTTATTCGGCATGGCAGCCCGCGCAGCAAAATTGTGTTTGATGACCATAATGCGGAGACTGAATTGCAGCGACGCAACTTCCTCACAGATTTGGGCCAGCCGCGTCGCTGGGTGGCGGCAGCGTACTCAGCAGAGCAGGTGCGGCGGTTGCGTAAGTTTGAGCGTTGGGTGTGCCAGCAGGCGGATTGGGTCACGGCCGTTTCCCAGCCCGACAAGGCGCATCTAGAAACATTGACAAACGGCCGTGCGCCCATCACCGTTATCCCCAACAGCCTGGACGTGCAGCAGTTCCAACTTGAAGAAGCGGATGCGATCCCGAGCGACATTGTGTTCAGTGGCAAGATGGATTATCGGCCAAACGTAGATGCAGTGCTCTGGTTTGTGGATGAGGTGTGGCCCCAGATTCGGCAGAGACGGCCGTTTGCCACCTTCACCATCGTGGGACAAAAGCCACACGCAAGGCTGGATCGATTGAAAAATGAACCGGGCATCACGCTCACGGGCTGGGTAGATCGAGTAGAACCATATTTGGTAGGAGCAAAGGTGTTCATTCTACCTTTTCGCGTAGGCAGCGGAACCCGGCTGAAGCTGATTGAGGCGATGGCGGCAGGTAAGGCATTGGTGAGTACGGCCGTTGGTGCTGAAGGCTTTCCCGTTGCGCACAATCGTGAGCTGCTATTGGTGGATGAGGCGGAGGCGTTTGGAACGGCCGTTTTGCAGTTGCTAGACAATCCAGATGAGAGAAAGCGGCTGGGGCAGGCAGCCCAACAGTTTGCCAAACAGTATGATTGGCGTGTTGTCGTGCCGAAGTTTTTAGAAATCTACCAGCAGCTACTCAAATAAATCTTAAAAGGCTATTTGCGAAGGGGGCTTGCCAAAAGCGTCTCGGAATGCTTGCGTAAAGTGGCTGTGGTTTTTGTAGCCAACCGCTAATGCCAGCCCGCTGAGATTGTTCTGGTAATCAGGGAGCCATTCTAGGGCCGTACGAAGCCGAAGCTGTTCTAGATAGGCATGAACCGTTTTGCCAGTGAGTTGGCGAAATACGCGCGAGAGGTGAAACGGCGAGGTGTGCACCTGTTGGGCAAGTTGGGCCAGGGTTAAGGGCAGATGTAACTGGTTTACCAACGCTTTTTGTGTTGCCACCACCAGCTCTTGATGGCTGCGTTGCGTCTTGGCTCTTTTGGGCGTTTTTTCTTGCCGACAGTGGTAACTTTCTGCCACGATCCCGTCGAGTAACTGGAGTGACATCTCATCAAGCCACCAGCTATTCCGCTGTTTGGCTGTTAACAGGTGGTGGATGATTTGCCGCTGTAGCAAAAGTGAGCGGGTAGAAATGGGGGTGTGGCTGTAGCGGAACGGCCGTACGCCGACTTCCCCCACTTTGGGATCATATTGACGGATTATCTCGGCAAGCAGCTGGGGGCAAAATTGAAACCAGTCACACCAATCCCCCGTGTCGGACAGTTTCTTGCGAAAATATTCTTGCCCATGATTGTAAAAGGCAACCATGTTGGGTGATCCGATGACCGTTTCCTGGCCGAGCAGATGCAGCTCAACGGCCGTTCGTGGGAAGGTGATCATATTGTGCCAGGCAAAATAGGCAGGTTTGTCAAAAACGGGATGCTCTGCCGGGCAGCGAAATATGCCAATCCACACCACATCGCTGACGTAGAGATGTTTTTCCAACGGCAATTGCTCTTTTGCATGATAGCTAGCCACCAAAAAAGTGTAGCCAACTGTCATTCGTCCGTCAAAATCGGGAAGGGTGTCTACTCACTAAGCAAGGGTTCAGCCAGTGTGGCCACAAAAACTTCTGTATTGTTGCCGCGTCCTAGCTCAACGTAAACGAAGTAGGTTCCTTGGGCATAGGCAATTTCTGCGTACCAAATATCATTGCCGCGTGGATTCACTTGCGTTGGTAAGAAGATGGGCGCGTCGGAACGCATCCATTCCTGACCATCCTGGCTGACGGCAATGCCGTGACGATTGTGAATGGGCGTGTTGGAGACGTTGGTGGCAGTGGCGTAAAGCATCACCCAGCCGTCTGGCGTTTGCTGAACGTGGGGTTGGAAAACATGGCTTCTGTCCCAACCGCTGCCGCTGCCGCTAAAAATTGGGTCGCTGCTTTGGAATGGCTCGGCTTCAGTTGCTGGATCATCAAATTTTGCCCAGCTCAGACCATCTTCCGAGGTGGCACGGCCAATGGCGGAGCTGCTGCCGCCATAGCCTGCGTAGAACATCACGAAACCATCTTCGGTTTGAATGACGCTCGGTGAGCGAACGGCCGTTTCATCCCAACTTCCATCATCGCCAGCTTCCAAAATTGGCTCTTCGACGACGGTCCAGGGGCCAAGTGGGTTGGTGGCGGTCGCCACGCCAATGCTGCCCTCCGATTTGGGCCAGGTGCGATCATCCCACGTGTAAAAATAGAGGTACCAGGTGCCATCTTCCTGCACCAGCGCGCTTGATGCCAAAGCAGCCACACCTGCAAATGGCACGGCATTGCTTTTTAGCACAGGCTCTTCCTGAACGCGCGTCCAGCTAATGCCGTCGCTTGAAGTGGAGTAAGCAATATCTACAGAGGCAGGCCAACCGGTAAAGGTGTTGTGGAACATATGAAACTGGCCTTCATGAAAAACAACCGCACCGGGGTCGGTGAACTGTTTGTTGCCGCGCGGCACGGCAGGCTCTTCGCCGTAAATGGTGAAGCGATCATCTAATGAAAAGCGATCAATGACGGGAACGGCCGTTGCCGTCGGCGCAGGTGTAGCGGTGGCAGTTGGTTCAGGCGTGTCAGTTGGTAGGGGAACGGCCGTATTTGTTGGGGCCGGGGTATTGGTAGGTGTTTCGGTTGGTGGTGGTTCTGTTGGTTGCAGGGTGTTTGTGGGTACGGCCGTGGCCACTTGTTCCGCCGTTTCTGTTGGGGCCGCATTACAGGCAATCGTTACACAAACAAAGAACAGTAAGAGCCAAATCATTTTACGCATGCGCATTACCTCCTCGCTGTTTCGGCGGGAGCCTACCTGCCAAATTGCTTGCCGACTGTCGAAATCTTGCTCATTTTGGTAATATCAGGATAGAGATAAGAAAAAGGAGCAAACATGAGCAAAAACGTGAAGCAATATACGAGTGAAGCAATTGATGTTTCGTACAATATGAAGCGGTGTATTCATGCCGCCGAATGTGTGCGTGGCTTGCCAGCCGTTTTTGACACAGCCAAACGGCCGTGGGTTCAACCCGGCAACGAGGCGGCAGATGTCGTCGCAGATGTTGTAGAACGCTGCCCAACTGGCGCATTACATTACGTCCGCAAAGATGGTGGGGCGGCAGAGCCTGTGCCCGAGCAAAATCGCATTTTGGTGACGGCCAATGGTCCACTTTATATTAAAGGCGATCTGCAAATTGAGATGCCAGCAGAGGCAGTGGCGGAAACGCGGGCGGCTCTGTGCCGTTGCGGACAGTCAACCAACAAACCGTTTTGCGACGATGCCCACAAAACGGTCGAATTTACAGATGCTGGCCAGATCGCCCAAACCAGCGGGGCAGAACTGGAACCGACTGGCTCGCTAATCGTTGCGCCAGCCATCAATGGCCCGATTTTGCTGCGCGGCAACTTTGAGTTGGTTAGTGCCGATGGTCAAACGCTATTTCGGGGTGAAAGAGCTGCCCTGTGTCGTTGCGGTGGGTCCGATAACAAGCCGTTCTGCGACGGCACGCATAAAGCAATCAACTTTCAATCGGAGACAGCGGAATGAGCGTCGATTTGGATTCGTTAGCGGTTCGGAACAATGAGACCGAAAAGCGGTTTGAGGTTGAGGTAAATGGGCAGATGGCTTTGCTGGAATACATTCGGGCGGGTCAAAACATCACCTATACACACACAGAAGTTCCGGTTGCGTTAAAAGGGATGGGAATTGGTGGTAAGCTGGCGCGTCATGCGCTGGAGTTTGCCCGCGACAATGATCTAAAAGTTATCCCGATTTGTCCATTTGTCACCAGCTATTTGCGAACACATCCTGAATTTCATCACATTGTTTTTGGGTACAAAGGCAAGGGCTCGTCAGCTTGAGTCTCACCCTCCTTACTTGACCAATACCGGTTTAAGCGGGTGGCAAGAGTTGCAGATTTTTTTTGACCGCCAGGGTGCGCTTTTGTTTTTCGATGACATCAAGCCAGTTTGTGTAGCCTAGCGGCGGTTCATATTGGTAGGTTTGGAGATTGTAGTGGCCGGTGATGCCCGTTAGAACGGCCGTTACGTCTGTCGCTGCTCCTTTTACACCGTCATCTGTGGCGCGTGAGCCAACGTAAAAATCATTCCCCGGCCAGGAAACATGATCCCAGGCAACAACGCTTACCAATTCACAATTTGAAAAATCATCCCCCGGTTCTTGGTAGGCTGTAGGATGGCAAAGCTGGGGTTTGCTTTCGTTGCCCTGGGTTAACGGCCGTACCAAAAAACTCAGCCCCGGTAATTCAACCCGCTCATTTTGGCATTCCCGATAGGGATCATAGTAAACGACGCGAATGTGGGTGAATGCGGCCTGATGTTTGAGAACAAACGCTTGTAAGACGCGCTTTAGCTTTTCACCCAGCTGCCCCTGAAATGGCCCGGCAAACATGCCGCAGCCTAGCCCTGGCACGGTGATCAGTGCTTGTTTGCCTTGTAACTCCATCTGTTCATTGATGTATAAAAACCCAGGTAGAAGCCGCCGCTCATATAGTCGAAAGTAGGCCTCCTCATCAATATTGCCATCGGGCAAAACAACCTCTTGCCAATCGGCGGGGGTGTGGGAACGGCCGTTTCTTAGCAACGCCCCCGGCACAAACAGCAACCAGCCGGTGAATGGCGGATTGTGGACGTTGGGGTTGGCGTGACGGCCGTTGTCAAAAAACGTAACCTGGGCGGCGACGGAGATGTCGCCCAGCAGGCCCAGTTCGGTCAGGTTCCAATCTGAGCCATCCCCGGCGACGGCACTTTCGGCAAAGATTTGCGGCCGTTTTGTTTGCACTAACCGTTCCAAAAACGACTCTACTGTTAACGAAGCCAAATTCAGCCCTGCCAACGTTGCTTGCAGATAGCGGCCTGCTGGCTGACCTGCCTGAAGTGCACCCAAATATGTTTGCGCACGGCTGTAGCTGCTTTGGCTGAGGAGCATCTTGTAAGTGGACATATTGTTAAGGAATATTGGGCTGTTTGAGGCAGTGGGTTAGCGGCAACAGCCCCTCATCCATCATGAGGGCGGTGTCTTCCAGGCGGATGCCCACACCTGAGGGAAGGTAGCAGCCCGGCTCGATGGTAACGACCATGCCGACTTCTACCGTATCTTCCTCCGAGGCGCGGGGAGAGAAAAACGGGTCTTCATGAATGTCTAGCCCGATACCGTGCCCCAACCCGTGGCCGAAATGCTCCCCGTGTCCAGCCTGCTCAAACACGCCTCTAGCGATGGCATCCACTTCTTTTAGGTTCATGCCCGGTTTGGCGTTTTGGAAAACGGCCGTTTGCGCCCGAAGCACCAAGCTATACAGTTCAAAATAAGGCACAGACGCTTTTTTGTCCAAATAAAACGAGCGTGTCACGTCACTTCTGTAGCCATCCACCTGCGCCCCCATATCCACAATGAGTGGGTCGCCGACCTGCAAGCGGCGGCTGCCGGGATGATGATGCGGCAGCGGACTGTTTGGCCCGCTAGAGACAATAATGTCAAAGGCTACGGCCTCAGCCCCAGCTTGTCGCATCGCTTTTTCCAATTCCCAGGCAACCTCCGCTTCGGTCATGCCGACCTGGGCCAGGTGTGGTACCTGGCCCATCACGGCATCGGTAATGGCACACGCTTTTTGGATGGCTTCGATTTCAACGGCCGTCTTAATCATCCGCATCGGTTCTAAAGTTTGGCGCAGGGGAACCCAGGCGACATTTTCTACCTCATCCAGCTCAGCCATCTGTTCCAGAGTGGTGTGCTTGGCCTCAATGCCCACGCGCTGCACGCCAGCCTCTGCCAGAAAATTGCGGGTTTCTTCCAGAGTCCGCTGGTGCTTGAACAGCGTAAAATCCGGAGCTTGGCGTTTGGCCTGGGTGAAGTAGCGATAATCGGTGGCGATAATTGCCCTGTTTGCCGTGATGAGCAGTTGGCCGTTAGAGCCAGTGAAGCCGCTGAGCCAACGCCGGTTGGTGGGGCTGCTAATCAGCACCCCATCTACTTCCCACGCCGCCAGCTTTTGGCGAACGGCCGTGATTCGCTTTTGAAAAATGGATGGTCGTGTCATTGCTGCTTCTCCAAAGAAAGAAAAATCTGTTTATATTTAGAGTAGGTTCAACTCCGTCTCAAAAATAGCGCGCAAAATGGCGATCATGGTGGCGTAGGTAGGGTCCATGCCAAAATATGAGAGATTTTGCGAACCCAAGTTTTTCCCTTTGCTAAAAGGTGTGTCTGAGGCGTAGTGTAGAATGCCAACCGGAAAGGAGCTGTTGTACAGGTTCACCAGCTCGTTAGACGGATGCCGTTTGGGACGCACCATCTCATAAACGCCGCTGAGATATGGCCCGGCTTCCATCTCCATATCGGTGTAGCCCTCTTGATAAAAGACGGACATATACCCTTCGTTTTGCAAAAAGGTACCGGGGACGGTGATTGCCTTTTGGTTGTCCATGACGGTGCCATAAACAAGATAGGGTGCCACATCATCGGCGGCAAAGCAGTTGTCGAAGAGGTAGGTATTGAGGGTGTGCTCGTCGTGCACCACGCTGGGAATCATCACGTCGCCAATACGGCCGTTTAGCGTGGCCGACTTGCCCATAATGTACACGCCACGTACCTCAGCGATGTTGCGGGCAATTTCCGTGAGTACCTGGTAGGCAGCCATGCCCAGCGGATAATCGACGTTAATGATGAGCGCGTTGCTCTGTTGTAGCTTGTCAATTGTGGGCAGGCGCAGCCGACTGTCCATGCTGGTTAAATTGATATTGCGCAGGGGGATGATTTGCACTTCGATGTCAAAAGCGTGTTCGCTGGGAATGCGCACTAGACCAATATCCTGCTCTGCTTGCAGCCGTGCGGCCGTAATCATCGGATTGGCTTGCTCTAGCTTTTTTAGGGCATAATACAAAAAGTTTTCCCGGCTGCTGGGCACGTTGCGCTCTAAAATGTCGTGATATTCGCGGTGCAACTCTTCCGAGCCATTTTCCCGAATAAAGGCATGTATCTCATCCTCAATGTGCAAGGCGTAGCCGCTTAGAAGATTGGGCAAGCTGTGCGTATTGCTAGAGACAAAATAGATGGGTCGGTCTTCCATCTGTATCTCTGGCAGGTGTTGCTCCACGTTGCGCCACCAGCGGCGGGTCGCGCGTTTGTAGTCGGCCAGCGAACCTGCCAATGAGCGAATGGATAAGGCTTGTTTAGTTTTGGCGATGCGAAGGAATTTGACGGCCGTATCTTCCCCCCACACCTGAGCCAATCGGGCCAAATCCTCTGCCGGAACTTTGGTCATGTGAGACAGCCGCACGAGGCTGTTGCCTGTTGGCACGCCCCCTTTGCTATCCCGAATGCGTTCCAGCTCATTGATGACGTTTTCTTTATTAAGCAGTTGCCGCAGCTTGCGTCGTTCAATCTGGTAAGCAACCAAAATGGGAACAATATCATCAATATCGGAGCGGCTGGCAATGTAGACGGCAAGCTGATCTTTGCCATCAAAAAAGCTGCGTCGCCGCCTGCCGGGGGCGTTTACCTGGTGCCAACTCTCCACTTTAGGAAAGCCATGCTGGGCAAAAACCTGCTCAGATTGCCCCATGATTATCAATCTTAACTGATCCAGGCAGGCAGGCATGCGCAAAATGGCATAGATGAAGGCAGCCATATCAGGCTGCGGCTCATCAGCCAGGACGTGCAAGGCAGAGTTCATGCGCTTGTGGGCTTCAATGAGGGTTTTTATTTGCACCTCGCGGCTGCTGCGCAGCAAGGAGTAATAGGTACGGAGGTAGAGGTTGATTTCTTCATTGCCAGAGGTGGGTACGGTTCGGTCCATAGGGTTTTGGGTGGGAGATTGTTAAATAAGCAATCAAGTAATTAGATTCTAGATATTTCGTTACAAATCTTTGTAATTGGTTTTCCAAAGGCGTAGGTATTTTTTAGCAAGTAAATCCTGGTAAATCAGGTTCAAACGAACCGCATTATTAATGGCGGATTCAATAATATCTTTTGAAATTTTTTCCTGTGGTACGGTTAATCTTTCTACTTCTAGAGAAGGTAAACGGGCGTTTGAAAGTAGAGCGCATATCTCTTGAAGAATGTCTGGAATATACTCACTATCTGCCTCTTCATATTCCCAAAAAGCTTGTAAGGTTGTTATCCAATTTTCAAATATTGGAAGCCATTTAGATAACCAAATTTGGATGTCGGCAGGAATATCTGTCGTGGAAGCTGCCATATTTGCAAGAGCCCTAAAGCTGGTTAAGCAATCTAAAACATCATGCAAAACTTTTCCAAGTAAATATTGTCCTGGAGGAATACTGCGATATTCTAAATTTTTTACTTCGGGATGGTTCAAGAATGTTTCCCATTCCATGCTAATTCACCCGAATAAATCCTTTTCCTTCAGTGACGTGGCCGATAGGCACGGCCGTTTCACAATGCGCGATAAATGTCTCAACTTGGTTGGCAGGCAGAGTCACCAGCAAACCGCCAGACGTTTCCGGGGTCATCAGCATGTCTTGAATGAGTTGGCTGACGCCATCGCCAAACTGAACCCAGCGGCCAAAATAATCCAGATTGCGCCCCATGCCGCCGGGGAATGCACCCGCTTTGCCATAACGCAATGCGCCGGGCAACCAGGGCAGCTTGCTCGCCTCAATGTGAAAATCAACCATCCCCAGGTGGGCCATTTCGTGGGCGTGGCCAAGCAGGCCAAACCCGGTAATGTCTGTCAGGCTATGGGCGTTGGCGAGCTGGGCAGCTTCAGCGGCTGTCTTGTTGAGCGTTTTCATGCTGGAAACGGCCGTGGCCACATCACCTTCATCCGCAGAGCCATTTTTAAGTGCGGTGGTAACCACGCCCACGCCCAGCGGCTTGGTGAGCAGCAGCACGTCACCGGGCTGTGCACCTCCTTTGGTTTTCACTTTTTCGGGATCAATAAGCCCCGTGACGGCCAGGCCGTATTTGGGTTCTTTGTCGTTCACACTGTGGCCACCGGCAATGACGGCACCCGCTTCTGCCACTTTTTCGGCACCACCGCGCAAAATTTCGCTCAAAATGTCCATGCCCAGATTATCGGGGAAGGCGACCAGATTGACGGCGAACAGCACCTGCCCGCCCATCGCGTAAACGTCAGATAGGGCATTGGCAGCGGCAATCGCGCCAAAGTCGTATGGATCATCAACGACTGGCGGGAAAAAGTCGGTGGTGGTGATGATGGCTTGCTGGTCGTTCAGTTGGTAAACGGCCGCATCATCTGCTTTGGCTAACCCCACCAGCAGTTCCGGATAATCTTCCGGCTTGAACAAATTACGCAGGGGGGCAATCGCTTGAGCCAGGTCCCCTGGCCCCAGTTTAGATGCTCAACCAGCGCAGCTGGCGTAGGACGTCAGCCGGATTTGTTTAGCAGTGCTCATGCTGCTTCCTTAAAAAGAGATTGGGGATTAGAGATTAAAAATCTCCAGTCTCCAATCTCTAATCTCTAATCTCCTTAATTTATTGGTCGAAGATGAGGGAAAGTATACCGGATGCCTATGACCATGCAATGTAGCTGGCTTACAGATTGACGCACTCATTTTCCAAACTTATAATGACGCGCAAGATGACAAAGCAGACACCGTTCCAGAAATTCGAGGCATTGGCGCAGCGGCTTGTTGAAGGCAATTTGAACCGCTTTTTCGGTGGTGGCTTGGCCTTGCCGGATGTTGCCGCTGAGCTAGCCCGCGCGGTCGAAAATGACGTACTCGCCGGGTTGGCCCCCACGCAATACACGATGTATCTAAACGACAAGACGTTTGATGCGCTGGTAAAAGCTGAACCAGATGCGGCCGCGGAGCTAAAAAGCTATTTGGCCGCTTTTGTGCAGCAAGCAGACTTCTCTTTGCCACAGCTGCCACATTTAACATTGGTGGCTGACCCATCCAAAGGGATACGTGAGATTGCTATTGAAGGTCGCGAGGCAGAACAGCCTTCACACCACACCGTCACCCAAGTTCGCCAGGCTGTACCGGAAGCAGAGAGTCAGGCCACAGACATTGCCGCCCTCGATGCTTACCTCATTGTGGAGGGCCAGCGGCACGTGCCTTTGACTAAGCCGGTAACGCACCTGGGGCGAAGCACCGACAATGATGTGGTGTTGGATGCCCCTACCGTAAGCCGTAAACACGCTCAGATTCGCTGGCGATACGGCCGTTTCATCCTCTACGATGTGAGCAATCGGGGACGCACCAAAGTGAACAACCAGCCCATCAATGAGACAGTTCTTAAATCTGGCGATGTGATTGCCTTGAGTGATGTACTGCTCATTTATGGTGAAGGTGATACACAGCCCCGTCCTTCGCGCCCAACCAATAATCTTGTTGACGAAACGCAAATCCGCCCACCTGCCAAATGACCCCTGAACTTGTCTTACTCATTTTCCGTGTGCTTAGTGGCTTGCTGCTGTTGGGCTTTTTGGCGGGAATCGCCTGGTTCATTTACCGCGATATGCAGGTGACAGCCGCGGCGTTGGTGGAGCAGGAGCGGCCGTACGGCCGTCTGCGCATCATTGCCAACGAGGTAGAGCAGCCTGCCATCGACACCGCCTTTCCTTTGCTACCCATTACCAGCATTGGCCGCGCTGCCAGCAACACGGTGGTTTTGCCAGATGGCTACGCCAGTGCCGAACACGCCCTCATCACTCGCCGCGAAGGTAAATGGTGGCTGGAAGACCGAGGCAGCCGCAATGGGACGCTGCTGAATGATGTAGTATTGGAGGGAACGGCCGTTATCAGTGCGGGTGATGTCATCGCCGTCGGGGGAACCCAGTTAAAGCTAGAGGCATAGTCTAAAATGGGAAGTTTCCACTGGCTTTTTCGTCTTTACTTCTACACATTTTTATAAGCGAAAGGAGATTTAAGATGAATAAAAATCCGTGGGTCGCTGCTGTATTGAACTTTTTCTTTTTGGGGTTGGGTACATTGTATAACGGCCGTCGTAAACTCACTGGCATCGGGCTAACAGTGACGGCGGTGGTTTTCATCTATGTGGAGAATCAGCTACGGACGGTCGCACCGACCCTGTTTCCAATTATGTTCGGTGCTGTTTTTGTAGCTGCAACGGTTTTGGCGATTGACGCTTATAATGAAGCAAAAGCCATGTCTTAATCGTTCTAAAACTAGAGCTTTGAATCTGTGGGCTTCCCAAATTTCCGCTCAATCCAGGTGGTACGGCTGGCATCGAAGTGGGAGTGGGCGGCTTGCATAAACGGCCGCATATGGTTTCGCATATACTGTTCAACGCCCTGTTCCGTCGTTTTCGCTAACGTTTGACGATAACTTTCCAAAATCTTTTCATCAAACAACGCTGCCCCAGTACGTCCGGCAGCTTTGGCAATCCCCGTCCCCTTTTTGCCCCAATTCATCGCATCCATGGTCATGATGCCGCTCAACTGCTCGACTGAAATATTCTCACGGTTGGCGGTTTGCACCATGCGCTGCCAGAGGGAATCAAGCTGAGGAAGCAGGTTGGCAGACTTTGAAAATGCTTGACGATACCCACTCGTTAACTCGTTAGATAGGTTTGAAAATGCTTGACGATACCCACTCGTTAACTCGTTAGATAGGTTTGAAAATGCTTGACGATACCCACTCGTTAACTCGTTAGATAGGGTAGAAAGTTCTTCGCGTGAGAGGGGTGGCATGTCAACGGCCGTTGCGCTGTGACTGGTCGCCTGTTGAATTGCCTCAAACAGCTCCGCAACCTCGGTCTCTGCGGCAATAACGCCATCTTCTTTGAGACTCGCAACGAGCCGATGTAGATACACTTTGCTGCCACCCACTGTATCGCCAATGATGGCAAAGGCCCACAGTGGTGAAAATCCGATGGTAAGCAAGCCTGCTGCCTCTAACGCGGTTCCCACCATCTTTCTTTGGGCGTAATCTTCGCTAATTTCAAGCGCTTCCTCATCCTTCATCTCCGCGACTTGCTCAATAATGTATTGCTGGATCATGCCCAGCGTGACTTTGTAAGTTGTTGTGCCGCGCAAAGATTCTGGAATCAATGTTTCCGTCAGCAACGTGCTGGCACCAATCGCCACGGTGAAAGTAGAACGAATCGCTCGCTCTGATGTGCTCAATATTTGCACAAGCCCTTGTCTAAACCTTTTGGAGAATTGATTCATAATTGTTTCATGTGTATTTTAATTATTGGCTGACATCTTGAAGCAGTTTTTCTACTTCAAGCCACAATTCTGGTGCCTCAAGCAGTTCAGCAAATTGGCGCACCCAAAGCGCAATTCTGTTTTGATCCAAGTTTGGATTTGATGAAATAACTGCGGCAATATCCAATAAATCTTTTGGGCGATTAGCTACTGCTTTAAGAATGATTAAATCTTCTGGCGTTGGTAGGCGCACACTAATCGTTCCAATTTGATGGTTTTGGCTGCGTTCAACCGCTTCAATCTCAAAGGGAAGGAGACCAAGAGAAATATCTACGTTGATGCCAGTTGCTTGATGTTCAAGGAGAACAACCCGGCTGCGTTGAGCAAATTCAACAACATCAGGCAAGCGCGGAGTTAAGCCAACTTTTTCGGCAAGTTCAACCAACTGCGGGACGTCTTCAATGGAAAGTAACAGCATGGCATCGGCATCTGCTGTGAGTCGGGGCTTTCCCAAAATACTGGCAGCCACCCCGCCGATGACAATGCCTTGATCATCAAAATGCTCAATTAATTTTTGAATTGCTGCAATGGGAGATAATAGTGGTTCTAATTCATTAATTACAGTCATGAATTGCTGCGACTAAGATGAAGTTCCCTTAATTGATTCCACCGACCCCAAACGAGCATCTCATCTTGAGTATTTACGTCTTTTGCTAAATTAAGATCGGTTGCCATTCTAAATAGGGCATTGAGCTTTTTCCAACGATCAAGGGACGACTTCTGGCTCTCCTCTT
The DNA here is from genome assembly GCF_965223285.1 of Candidatus Leptofilum sp. Lineage (GTDB taxonomy): Bacteria > Chloroflexota > Anaerolineae > Promineifilales > Promineifilaceae > Leptofilum. The sequence goes on from NZ_OZ244997.1 coordinate 5,903,442, forward strand.
CTCGCTCAAACTGCGCCACCAATTGCCACCGTTTTTGATTCTGCTGCAAAATAGTTTTGTCAAGCATGTTTTTGGAATCCCGCTTTGAATTCAGCATGACTGTAATTATAACATGAATCGCTGATTTTTTATGGAAGGGTGCTGAATGATGGGGTGTTGGCGGGAACGGCCGTTATCAGCGCGGGAACCGTTTTAAAGTTCGAATTATAGCTTCATTCTGTAGGTTGTTCGGATTCTTTTTTTCGAGTCAAATTAAACAAAGTAGCTAAAACTTCAACTTTCCGAAATAATTCATCATACGTGACAATTTCTACATCTTTCAGTCCCGTTCGAAAAAGCTCGAAAGATTTTCTTCGTGCGTCATCGTAAAGCTCTTTATTACCATTGCTAGCAATTAGAATACATTTTGGATTGAAAGAAGCTAACTTATACGGGGTATTAACGGTGATCTCTTTTACACTTTTGCTGAGAGTATTTCGGTAATCTTGTACTTGAATGACAGCATCAGATAGCTCAGAAGATGGTTTATGAATCCCTCGATATTTTGCACCCAATAGTTTAGTGACTGGTGTTTTAATCTCGATCAATATTGCTTCTCGTGAAGACTCGCTGGAAAACAAGTAATCAACGAATTTTGCATCTTTTCTTTCGACATTCATTCCGCCAACGTATGCTTTGTCCTGAATAAAAATTACTGGAACCGAGAAAACTTGAGACAATGCATATGAGTTTTCGGTAAAGACTTGTTGCCAATACTCTTCGTCACTATTAGATTGATTATTATCCCAAGTTCTTAGCATATTTATCAATCGCCGTGCTGAATGTCCCATCCAAATAACTTCTTCTAGATGTTCCTTAAAGATGGTCATTGATCGAAATCGCTCAGCGCAAGCCATTGCCCATACTGCTTCTTGTGTGTCGTTTTTTGCGATGGCGTCTTTGACAATACTTATAAAGACGCCATGTAAAAAAGCCCACCATTCAATGCTTGTTTTATTTTCTTGAAGAAGTTCAATTATTTCGTCTGAATGATCTGGATTGTCAATATCAAATTCTTTCAATAAGTCTGAATTCTTTAAGTAGGAGTCTGATAAATCCCCTAATTTAGCTATTTCTAAATCTAGCTCGTCTTTTTTGTTTGGTAGATCATCAATAAATAAAAGCTTTGCAAACCATTGAAGTCCTGACCTAAAAAATTGACCAGTGCTTTTTATAGGATTGAAAGATAGGGTTAGCCACTTGCGAGGAATTACAAAAGTGTCTCCTTCTCGGATATTAATCCCTTGACCATGGTTTACTCGTTCATGAACATACATCGTTCGACCACACCCTTCGCATTTACGAATGGAATGTGGGACGTCTTTTCGATCAACTATATCTTTGCACAGGTCACAAATCATAATTACTCAAATAAACTTTAAAATATCCATCAACAGAAATTTTAGCCAAAGTCGCGTTTGTCCTTTTCGTCGCTGGCGGTGTCGTCGTCGAGGATGGTGGGGGGGACAACGGGGCGGTAGGGCATAGTGAAGTAGCCGCGCGTGACTTTCTCTTTTTTGCCGATGCGTTGGACGCTGGCAACGCCGCCCGTCTCTTTATCGGGCCAGGATTCCACGAAGACGTCGTTGCGGCGGGGGAAGTTGGGGTCATAGACAAGGATGCGAATGCGTCCTTCATCAAGTTCCTCGTATTTGCAGGCTAAAATCTGGTGATTTTGCCAAATTTGCATTGTGTCGCGGGTGCTCACGTATACCATGCCGATGGGAGTGGGGATGCCTTTGTCTAGATTGGCGCGAATTTTTTGTAGCTCAACGGCCGTTCGCAAATGCACAGCCTTGTCAGACATAGCCATCCAGCGAACGAAGCGCACCACCTGCGTGCCTGCCGTCAGGCTGTCCACCTGCCGTTTGTGGATGTAGCGATGCAGCGGCGTGATCCGCCCTGGTCGGCGGCGACGCTGGGGGATTGTGCGCCCAGCCAGCAAAAAGTCCATAGCGGTGGAAATCATGCCGCCGCACAGCCCGTAAATATTGCTCACGCTGGGAATATCGGGAATGGAGGGGACTGAGAAGGGAATCCAATAGCCAGGGTAGCGGTTGACGTATTGGAAGCCGTGAGTTGCGGGAATGAACTCGATGGGCGGTGTTTCTGGCAGGCGGTAATCTCGCTGGTTGGGCTGTACGTCTGCTTTGTGGTTGCGCGGTTCGCCGTGATACGTGTAGCTAAATTGCAAATACGGCCGAAAAATATCGGCAAAATCCAGGTCACGCGCCTCGTCGTAAATGACGGTGAACAGCCCTTTATCATCGGACAAGCCGGGTTCCACGGTAAGATCGTCATCTTCACTAAAAACATCGGCATCGAACAGACGCACAGACACGTTAGCGGCAGGTGAGCCATTGGCAAACTGCACAATTCCAGTGAATGTTTGGGACATGAAACCCTCCTTGTTTTTGAATAGAGGACTGGCAGTCCTTAACCGAATTTAGATGCTAGCACTTCAAAGAGGACTGCCAGTCCTGGAATTTATTCCATTTTGAAGATGAGTTCATCGTTGGCGGCATTAACGGTCACGGCCGTTTCATCCCCAGTCGCCCCCGATTGACTCAATAAGAAATTAGCCAGCGGTTCGCGCAAATGGCGGGCGATGATACGGCGCAGCGGCCGTGCGCCAAACTCCGGCTGATCGTTTTGGGCTAACAGCCACTGCTTGGCCGCATCCGTCAGCGTTAGCGAGATATTTTGGTTGGCCGCCAGCCGGAACTCTTTTTTGAGTAGCAAATCGAGGATGAGGCCAAGCTGGTCACTGGTAAGCTGGTGGAACAGGATGATTTCATCGAGCCGATTGAGAAATTCCGGGCGGAAGAAACGATGTACTTCATCCATCACCAGATTCTTTTCGGTTTCGCCAATGTATGGGACGAGCATGTGGCGTGCACCCAAGTTGCTGGTCATGATGACGACGGTTTCGCTAAAGGTGGCTTGCCGCCCCTGGCTGTCCGTCAGGCGACCCTCTTCCATCACCTGTAGCAGCACATCAAAGACGCGCTGATGAGCTTTTTCTACCTCATCGAACAAGATGACAGTGTACGGCCGTTCCCTAACAAAATTGGTCAACTGCCCACCACCTTGAAAGCCAACGTATCCGGGCGGTGCGCCGATGAGCTTGTTGACACTGGCTTCTTCCTGAAACTCGCTCATGTCGAGCACCAGCATCGCATCTTCCGAACCAAACATGAATTCTGCCAACGCCTTGGCCAGCTCAGACTTGCCCACACCGCTGGGTCCCAGGAACAAGAAGGAACCAATCGGCCGTTTTGGATCGCGCAAACCCACTCTGGCAGTTTTTACGGCACGGCTCACGGCCAGAACGGCCGTTTCCTGCCCAATAATCCGCTTGTGTAAATGTTCCACCATGTTGGCGTATTTGCCCCGCTCATCTTCACCCAGCTTGCTCACCGGAATGTTGGTGATTTGGGCTGCGCCTTCCATCACGTCCTCCGGGTCAAGTCGATTGTCGGAGGCGATGCCCGGATACACAACTTCCGGGCTAGATGAGGCAATCCGCACCAGGGCGCAGCTGCGCTCCGCCAACTGCACGGCGGCGGCTGGCATGGCGATGGTTTTCATGTACTGGTTGGCAATCTGTGCGGCCGTTTCCATCGAGTCCAAATTAATCTCAACCTCGTACTCACTTTTTAACCGCTCCTGGTGGGCATGTAGGACGGAAATGGTCTCTTTTACCGTGGTTGGCGGCACATTTAACCGTTGTGTGTTTTGGCGGATGAGATTATTCTGGCTCAGAAGCTCATAATCTCCCGGCGTGGTCGTGCCGATTATGATTTGCTCATTGCCCAGCAGGGCTTTTTGCAATTCACGATTTACCTGATCGGGGAAGGGGGCGCGCAGCTTATCGGCAAAAAAGCGTTGGATGTTTGGCACCAGCAAAATGCCGCCGCTAGCGCGGCGCAGCCCGGCACGCATCGCTGCCAGCGGGTTCTCTAGCAGGGCCGTCTCGCTAATTTGCACCAGCGAGCGTAACTCGGTCACGCCATTCCCTTCGGCGATGGCTTGGGCCAGGCTTTGCCCTAGGGTTTGCTTGCCGGCACCCTCTGGCCCCACCAAAATGACGTGCCGATTTTGTGCCAGCGCAATCAGGCTGAGTAAATCACGCAACAATTCCTGCCGCTCATAGACCACCGTGGCGCGACCTTCCTTCGCCTCAGAGACAAAATCGTGAATGATGGGCGTGCCGTCTTGCCCCACGTCGTTGAGCAGGGTGAGTACGGCCGTTGGGTTCACCCCCGCCCGCTGCAAAACGGCCGATGTGGTGATGGGATGCTGGGCCATTGCCGCCAAAACATAGCCAGAACCCGCTTTAAGCTCCTCTCGCGCCTGGGCCATTGTCAACCCTTCATCGATAACCACCAGCATCTCCTCGTCTAGCGGCACGTCCTTGCCAAAATCATCGGTAAAGTAGAATTTGGCATTGCGACCCTTGTTGGTGTGCGCCATCATCTCTACCCGCCGCGTCAAATCATCCAAATCAAAGCCGCGCTGTTCCTTTAGCTGCTGCAAAATTTGGTGCGCTACCGATTTGGGATCGTCTAAAAAGGTTCGCAGTAGCAGGTGCGGCGTTAGCAGCTTGAGCTGGTACTCTTTTAGCTTGCTGCCTGCTGTGGTCATCAATCCGGCTAGTTCAGATGTGGGGATGTTTGGGTTCAGGTTGCTCATGGCGGCAATCTTACAACGCCGCCCCCCGTTCTGCCAACGATATTTGGACACGCTGCCGTGTTCAGAGAAGTTCAACTTTTGTCAAAAGTTGGACTTCTGAGCAAGCGCAAACAGGAGACTCTTGTGAAAACGAAAGAAAACCAGGTTTTGATTGGTAAAGAGAACAATATTGCAGGGATTGTGATGCTGCCCATGAAAGAGGCACCCAATCCCGCAGTTTTGCTTTTGCACGGCTTTGCCAGCCACAAAGACGAAGTTGGCAATATGTTTGCCGATTTAGCGATTGAATTGGCAAAACAGGGGGTTGGCTCGCTCCGGATAGATTTCCGGGGCTGGGGTGAAAGCGGGGGCGATATGGCAGATACGACTGTGTCCCGACTGTTGGAAGCTGCCCAAGTTGCCTCACGATATTTGCTGTCACACCAGGAGGTAGACCCGACTCGCCTTGGCATCATTGGTTTCAGTTTGGGTGCGGCCGTTGCCTTGCTTGCCGCTGCGGAAAATCCTGCACGGTTCAAGACGATGGCTTTGTGGTCACCGGCAAGACGTTTGCGGGAGCAGTTTCTTGAGTCGTTGGGAGAAGATAATTTTGCCACCGCTAAAAAGCACGGTCAGGTGACGATTGATTTGGGCTGGCACTCCGTGACATTAAAAAATGACTTCTTCGACAGCTTAGAAGCGTTCAATCCAGGGCATGCTATCAAAAAATTTCCGGGTGCTTTATTGGCAATTGCGGGCAGTTCGGATTCTCCAGCAGCGGAGAATGCCAGAAACTATGTCGCGGCGGCCGCAACATCTCAAAAGCGGCTGGTAATTATTGACGGAGCAAATCACACTTTCAACGTTTTATCCGGAGATTGCACTGTGGCAACCGGGGTGATTGCGGAAACAAGCCGCTGGATGCTTGAAACGCTGGCATGACGAGGGTTGTGCAACGACTACAAAAGTCTTACTAAAGCGAGGTTTCAAGCAGATTGCCCTGAGACTTTTGTAGTCTGCTTATTTTGATTGCGCTTTCTCGGCAGCGATGATTTGGCGGAGTTTGGTTTTGCGGCGTGCGCCACGCAGCGTTTCTAGCGTGCGGATGCCGAGCGGGTCAACTTTCTCGCGTAGCAACTGAACTTCTTCGGCCGTGGGCAGCTCGGTTTCGTGCAAATTGGGAGCAACTTCCAGGGGGAAGCCTGTCTTGGCCTGGATACGCTTGGGCGAAATGCCTGGGTGGTGGGTGGTGAGTCGGAGACGGCCGTTCTCACCCCAAAAATCAAACTGCCCCAAATCACTCACCAGATACGTTGGTCCGCTGCCTTGTGTACGCTTTGGAGAATGTCCCAGCCCACTGCGAAAATCAAGCTGCGGCACAAAGGTGTGTCGGCCGTGGCGTGGTACGTAAAGGCAAACATGCTCCTCATAAACGGTGACGTCGGGGATGCCAGCCGAACCAGGTAGCCGCAGCCGGGGCTTTTCGTAGCTGCCGCCCATAAACACATTATTGAAATTGCCAAATGGATCAACCTGGCCGGGCCGGAAAAACTCTTTGGGCTGGTAGCGGGGCAAAAAATCACAAACGCCGGTGATGAAGTTGATGCTAAACAGACCATTTTTCAGCCACAAATTTTCTACCGTTGCCAGACCCAGGGGCGCGAACTCCTGGCAAAACGTTTGCCCAATAGCCGAAATAAAGGTGAGGTTGGGGGCATGGGTGACCTTGGCCAGCAGGTAGCCGGCCGCCACCAGCGGCGTGGCCATTCCTTGGGCGACCAGTTCACCGTCCTTAATCTGGCGGCTAATGCAAACGCAAATCAGTTCGTCAATTGTGCACATAATTTTTAGCCACGGATTACGCGGATTTCTCAGATTTTTTCCGCTTGATTTCTCTGCGACTTTGCGGCTCTGCGTTAAATTCTTGCTTAATGTACGCTTCAAATTGCCCGGTATGGCAGGCATCAATGTAACGCAGGATTTCTTCGCCGTCGAGGGGGTAGGCGGGGTAGCAGGAGGTGGGCCACGCGCCGTTGGGAATATAGCAAACGGCCGTTACCGGCAGCCCTGTTAAATCCACTGGCCCTTCCAGCTTTTCCACCACTTCTTCGGCCGTCAAAATCACCGTTTTAGCCTCGTTGCTCAGCATCTCATCAATTGTGGGATTGCCGCCTAGGATGGCGTTGCCGAAGCGGTCAGCTTTTAACACATGGATGATGGCTACGTCCACTTCGATGGCAGGGAAAGCGGTTAACGTTTCGCCGCTGTACGGATCAATGATTGTTTTCACGTCGGGGCGCACTTTGAACAGATCGGTCCCCTGCCAGGCGCGGCTGGGGATGAAACCCAGCTTGCCCACCGCCGCCCGCAATCCACAGGCGATGCTTGCTTCGCTCTCTTCGATGATGGTGAGACGGCCGTCTTCCACCGCCTTCGTAAACATGGGAGCCAATCCAAACGATTCTAGCCCGAAGTAGCAGGTGCGCGTGTGGCTGACGCAGCCGCCACCCACCAGCATGTCGCTGGCCAGCCCGGCAGTAAACGCCAGCAGCGTCAGGTTTTGTGGGCGGGACTCCCGCTGCAGCAAGGCTCGCACAAACGCAACAGGACGCCGGTAAATGGTCATTCCACCCAGGGCGATGGTTTGATTGTTCTGGATGAGGGGGAGAACGGCCGTTAATTCCACCAATTTATCTTGCATAGACAAAGATTGTAGATGGTGGGACGCTGCCTGACAACGATTCCCCGACAATTGTCTTTCTGAACGAAGTGAGGAATCTTTCTGCTACCACAGGCAAGATTCCTCGTCGCTTCGCTCGCTCGGAATGACAGGTGAAGATAATGCTGTTTTTTGTATAATTGCTCAAACCAGCAACCAATTTAGATGCCGACATGAATTACGATCGACGCCAACTCAACGAATTTATCATCAAACATTTTACCGATGAAGAGCTACGCATCCTCTGCGCCGTGGAATTTCGGAGTGTGTACCATGATTTTTCCGACGGCTGGGGCAAGAAGCGCAAGGTTTTGGAGTTAATCGGCTGGTGCGAGCGAAACGCCCAGGAAGATAAATTGCTTACCATTTTGCAGCGGGAACGATCCAGACCGTTTCGCGCTGCTTTTGGCCGGACAAATGTACAGACAGAAATAGTTACCGTTCCCGTTGGCCAGCGAAACCCCCGCCAAATTTTCATCAGCCACGCTCACCAGGATGCGGAGCTGGCGCAGCGGTTGGCTGCTGATTTGCGCGATAACGGCTGGCAAACCTGGATTGCCCCTGACAGCATTCATCCGGGAGAGCAGTGGGTTGAAGCCATCAATCGCGGCTTGGAAGAGAGCGGCATTTTTATTGTGTTACTCACGCCAGAGGCCGTGCGCTCCAAATGGGTGAAGCGAGAAACCAACGTGGCGCTGAGTTTGGAGCACGAAGGGGAGCTTACGTTTTACCCGCTGGATGTAAAGTCCTGCCGCCCGCCAGCCCTATGGCGTGGCTATCAGTTCGTTCCATTCCAGAACGATTACCTGACTGATGTAGCCCGTCTGCTTAGGCTGTTGGCTGGCGAGGAGATTGCTTCCCAGCCCGCACAGCCAAAAGTTGAAGCTAAACCTGCTCCTGTAAAGACCGAAAAACCAAAACCTTCACCGGCCAGAATTGATGTGCAGCCACGTGAAAAACCCCAAATTCTCATACCCACCCCGCCGGATATTCGGGTGCATCCAAATACGGGCAAGGAGATGATACGCATCCCGGCGGGTGACTTTTTGTACGGGGAGAAAAAAGAAAGGCGGCATTTGCCTGAATTTTGGATTGCCAAAACGCCCGTGACCAATGAGGAATATGCCCGTTTTGTGGCGGCGACAGGGCACAATCCGCCAAGCCATTGGGATGATGCCAAATCGCCATTCCCAAAAATTGCCGATCATCCGGTCGTGTACGTTTCCTGGCATGATGCCGAGGCGTATGCCAATTGGGCTAGCTGCCAGTTGCCGACTGAGGAAGAATGGGAAAAAGCAGCCAGAGGTATTGATGGGCGCGAGTATCCATGGGGTAACGATTGGCAGGAAAAGCATTGCAATTCGAAAGAAGCTGGCATTGGCACAACTTCACCTGTAGAGCAGTTTTCACCCCAAGGTGACAGCCCTTATAGTTGCGTGGATATGAGCGGCAATGTGTGGGAGTGGACGGCTTCAAAATATCGGAAAGACAAAGATTGGATGTGCTTGCGCGGGGGCGCGTTCCTCAACGATCAGTGGCTCAGCCGCGCCGCGTACCGGGGCATCAACGATCCCGGCCTCAGGGACTACGCCGTCGGCTTTCGGGTTGCCGAACATCTCTCCATTTCTGGTTCCTGAATTCTGGATTTTCTGTTTTCTGGGGGGTCTGGGGGCTTGCCCCCAGCGGTTCTCCCTCCCCCTAACCCCCTCCCGAAGGGAGGGGGGATCAGGTTCCCTCCCCCGCCGGGGGAGGGCTAGGGAGGGGGCTGATTTTGCTCACTAGAAACCAACGCCTCACACTTCGCCAAAATCACCTGCAAAACCCCGTCAAGATTTTGCATCACCTCAACATTCCAAAAGCGAATAACGTGATTTCCCTGCTCTTCCAGCCAGGCCGTGCGTTCTGCGTCATATTTTTCTTGGAAGGCGTGGCTATCCCCATCTACTTCGACAATGAGCCGTGCTTCATGGCAATAAAAATCCACGATGTATGCCCCCAATGGCTGCTGCCGCCGAAACCTGAAGCCACCCAACTGTTTGCGCCGAAGGTGCTGCCACAGGCGGCGTTCTGGTTCGGTTGGCTGTTGGCGCATCTCGCGGGCGTGGTGTAGGAGGGTGGGATTTGTTGGTGGTTTCTTATTCATTTTGGCTGGGTGGAAATCTCCCTCCCCTTAATCCCCTCCCGGAGGGAGGGGAGGTTGGTGTTCCCTCCCCCGTCGGGGGAGGGTTAGGGGGGGGGTCTAGTTTTGTCGGTCCAGCACCATTTCGATGAGGGTTTCCATTTCGGTGCGGGCGGGGGATGAGGGGAGGTTGGCCAGGGCGGTGCGGGCGCGTACGGCCGTTTCTTCCGCCTGCATCCTGGCAATTTCTACCGCACCGGATTCGCGCAGGTTGGCCATCATGCGGGCAATGGGGTCGTCTTCTATTTCGGCGACGGCTTCTTTCACGGCCAAACCGCCATTTTGCGCGGCCATCACGCCCCGATTTTGAGCGATGTCGGTGCCAACGGGCTTGCCCAGCGTCTCTGGGTCGCCAATGATGTCCAGAATGTCGTCCACAATTTGGAAGGTGAGGCCGAGGTTGTAAGCGTAGGAGGCGAGCGCTTCTATCGTATCTTCGTCGGCATCGGCCAGCATGGCACCCATACGGGCAGCGGCTTCAAACAGGCTGGCCGTCTTGCGGCTGATGATGGTTTTGTACGTTTCGCGGTCCATATCACCCGCTTTGGCGGCGGCCGCCTGCAGCGTTTCGCCCTCTACCAGTTTGGTGGTGGCGGTGGCCATGATGACGTTGTACTCTGACGGGTAAGGGGCCATCATCTCGTAGACCTTAGTGAAGAGGTAGTCACCAGCCAGTAGGGCAAAGGTGCGCCCCCAGCGGGCGTGGACGGTAATTTGCCCGCGCCGCGTGGTGCTGTGGTCGTTGATGTCGTCGTGAACGAGGGTGGCGGTGTGTACCATCTCGATGGCGGCAGACATGGGAATGACGCGCTGGATGTCTTGTCCACCAGCAGCCAGATATGCCAAAATGCCTAGCTGCGGCCGTAGCCGCTTGCCGCCAGATTGAATGATGTGCAATCCGGCATCTTGCAGCACATCCACGTCGCTGCTTACGATGTCTCGCAACTGTTTTTCTACTGCTTCCAGTCCTTCTTGCACAATGTTATTTAGCATAAGATTTACCTTGTTCACAACTTTCAATTTTTTTTGAACGATATGTGAATTATAAAATAGAGTCAGAGCGGCGTCAAGGGAATTGTGAAAATTATCGCAACCTCTTAAACTAATTATTGGCCACAGAGGACACAGAGAAAAAAGAGAAATATCTCTAAACCCTCTGTGTCCTTGTATGATTGAAAATGAGAGATAATCAGCGTATACAGATTACTTCTCAAGCAGCAGGGTGATGTTCATTTGTGACCAAAGTCATCAAACTCGGCACAGAGATTAACGCCCCTGCTGCATACTCTATCAAGAGGACGAACGGTATCTAAAGCCACTTTCAGGGTTGAGCTTGAATTCGCAAGAAGGTTCGCTGGATAGAGTTAACCCTCAAGGATGGAACCGATGTTAACGATGAGCCTTGGTATCGATATTTCTAAAGATAAGCTAGATGTCGCTCTCTATCAAACAGGTCGCTACAAAACAGGCAGCTTCAGCAACGACAAAGACGGCTGGCGACGGTTGGCTAAATGGCTCAAGAAGCAAAAGGCCAAAGGGGTTCATGTCTGCCTTGAAGCCACGGGTCGATACGGTGAAGGGGTAGCGATGTACTTAGACAAATGTGGCTATGCTGTGAGTGTGGTCAACCCAGCTCGCATCAAAGCCTATGGCCAGAGCCAGCTTCAACGCAATAAAACAGACCAGCAAGATGCCAAGGTGATTGCCCATTTCTGTGCCACCCAAAACCCAAGCCTATGGGCACCGCCATCGCCAGAGGTGCAGGAGCTGCAAGCCCTGTCTCGTCGTTTGGAAACGTTGAAAGCTGACCGAACCCGAGAACTGAATCGGCAACAATCTGGTCTCACCTCTGAGACCGTTCTGACCAACATTGCTGCCCATATTGCTTTTCTTAACGACCAGATTGCTGAGATTGAACAGCAAATGCGTGACCTAATTGACCAAGACCCTGACCTTGGCCAACAACATGAGTTGTTGACGTCGATTCCTGGTATTGGTGACATCACCGCTGCCAATTTCATGGCCGAAGTCCCTGATGTAACCCGGTTTGAGTCCGCTGGACAGTTGGCAGCCTATGCCGGGCTATCGCCACGCAAACACCACTCAGGCTCATCCATTCATCGACCCGGCCGTTTGGTTAAGATAGGCAATCGTCGTTTTCGCGCTGTGATGTATATGCCTGCCTTGTCAGCGATGCGTCACAATCCAATTGTCCAGGCACTCGTCGCTAGGTTGACCGCCAAGGGCAAGAGCCGCATGACGATTGTGGGGGCAGCGATGCGAAAACTGGTTCATTTGGCTTTTGGTGTTTTGAAGCATCGACGGCCGTTTGACCCTAATTATCTTGTTAATCTGCAGGGTACCACTTGATTTTTATCACGGTATCTCTGTGGCACCGTATTTTCGCCTGTTTATGATGATATAAGATATTATTTGTTTGGCAATGTGAATGTCGGCCATTCATTCTAGAGTATAGTCCTGTTTGGCGGTACGGCCGTTTTCAATAATTTTCGCTTAAGAATCTATCCAAAACAGCCACAGAGGGATGAGCGAGTTGTGAGAAATAAACCTTCTCCTCAAAAAATCTCTGTGGTCTCTGTGGCCAATATTTGAATTTGCAGTGAGGAAGAGGTGAATGGACGCATTAAAGCGCAGAATTGAGCAAGAAGGGCAAAATTTGGGGCGGGGCATCCTCAAAATTGACAGTTTTTTGAACCACCAGATTGATGCAATCTTGATGGAGCAGATTGGCGAGACGATTGCCGCACAGTTTGCGGATACCAAGCCGACACGGGTGCTCACCGCCGAAGTGAGTGGCTTGATTCCAGCGGCAATGACGGGTAAAGCGTTGGGCAACATTCCTGTGGTGTACGCCCGTAAAAAGAAACCAATCACGATGATGGAACCTGTGTATGTGGAAAATGCACCTAGCCACACCAAGGGTAGCGTGGTGTCGTTGATGGTGTCTCCAGAATTTTTGCATTCAGAGGACAGAATCTTGATTGTGGACGATTTTTTGGCCACTGGGCGTACTATTGCCGCCCTGGCGCGCATTGTGCAAAGCAGCGGGGCGACGCTGGTGGGCATTGCCACGGTGGTGGAAAAAACGTTTGAAGGTGGGCGCGATATGCTGGCGGATTGGGACGTGCCAATCTTTTCAGCCGTAGCGATTGTCGATATGTCAGACGGCCGTATCCAACTCGCTTAAGAATTTGGCCACAGAGGACACAGAGGTGAAAGAGAAAACCTCTAATTCCTCTGTGCCCTCTGTGGCAAAGTAAAAAAATGCTTGAAAAGCCTACTGTTGCTGATGAAGCCATTGTGGCCTGTGTGCAGGATGCATTTGGGTTGAAGGTGCGTGAGATTTCATTTTTACCGTTGGGGGCGGATATGAATACGGCCGTTTACCGTCTTATCACACCAGCGCAGGAACCTTACTTTCTCAAACTCAGAAGCGGCCTGTTTAAGGAAACCTCTGTAACCTTGCCTCGATTTTTGCTTGAGCAGGGAGTTAGCGAATTGATTTCACCATGCCTAACAAAATCAGGCACGCTGTGGGTCGCTTTGGCTGATTACAAGGTGATGCTTTACCCTTTCATCAATGGACATGATGCGTATGATGTGCCTCTGACGGATGCCCTGTGGCGGCAGTTTGGCAGGGCGTTGAAGAAGGTGCATACGGCCGTACTGCCACAATCCCTTGCCAAATCAATCCCAAGGGAAACCTACTCGCCCAAGTGGCGGCAAATGGTTACAAAATTCATGCAGCAAATTCAGGAGCAACTCTTTGAGGAGCCTGTGGCGCGTAAAATGGCGACTTTCCTGACCGAGCAGCAGGCGAGCGTGGCTCGATTGGTAGCGCATACGGAACAGTTAGCCCAAATTGTGCAGAAACGGCCGCAGCAAAATGTCCTTTGTCACAGCGATATTCACGCCTGGAATTTACTCATCAGCGAGAGTGGCGTACTCTACATCGTGGATTGGGACGATCCCATTTTGGCACCCAAAGAGAGGGGTTTGATGTTTGTTGGCGCGGGGTTAGGCAATATCTGGCACACACCGCGCGAAGAAGCACTTTTTTACGAAGGGTATGGCTCAACTAAGATAATGTATGAACTGCTAGAATATTATCGCTGTGAACGCATTATTCAGGACATTGCCGTCTATTGTGAACAAATATTTTTATCTGTTGAAGGTGGTGACGTTCGGGAAACATCGTATCGCAATTTAGCGTCCAATTTCTTGCCCAACCGGACAATTGACATTGCCATCAACTCCAGGAGGCATATAAGTTGATAACAGCCCACGATACGATCATTATTCTCGATTACGGTTCACAATATAGCCAGCTTATTGCCCGACGGGTGCGTGAAGCGAAGGTGTACAGTCGCCTCGTTTCTTGGTCTACGCCAGCGGCTGAGGTGATGGCTTACCAGCCCAAAGGATTCATCCTTAGCGGGGGCCCTAACAGCGTTTACGACGACGGCGCACCGACCTTGCCAGATTACGTGATTGACAGTGGCTTGCCGGTACTAGGCATTTGTTACGGCATGCAGCTTTTGGCCAGGCGTTTTGGCGGAAAGGTAGGGTATAGTCAGCATCGAGAATATGGCCCTGCGATATTAACTGTCGATCAAACAGACGATCCGTTATTTAGAGATTGGAGATTGGAGAATGAACCAACTAATCTCCAATCTCCAATCTCCAATCTCCAGCAGGTGTGGATGAGTCATGGTGATAAGGTAGAGGCTTTGCCAAGTGGCTTTCGGCCGTTGGCGCATTCAGACAATTCACCGTTTGCGGCGGCGGCTGACGTAGCGAGAGGGTATTACGCGGTACAGTTTCATCCAGAAGTGGTCCATACGACGCAGGGGGCACAGCTTTTAAGCAACTTTGTCCACCACATTTGTGGCTGTGGTGCCGATTGGACGCCCGTAAACTTCATTGATGAACAGGTGGCGTTAATTCGGGCGCAGGTGGGGAACGGCCGTGTTGTGCTTGGCCTTAGTGGTGGAGTAGATTCGGCCGTGGCGGCTGCGCTCATTCACAAAGCCATTGGCGAGCAGCTCACCTGCATTTTTGTAGATCACGGTTTGTTACGACAGAACGAAGCCGTGCAGGTGGTGGAAACATTCCAGCAGGAGCAGGGAATGAATCTGATTGCCGTGAATGCTGTGGAAGAATATTTGGAAGCATTAGCAGGTGTCACCGAGCCTGAGCAGAAGCGGCGCATCATTGGCGAAAAGTTCGTGCGGATTTTTGAGCGCGAGGCCGACAGACTGGGGCAGATCGATTTTCTGGCGCAGGGAACCATCTACCCAGACGTGATTGAAAGCGCGGGCAAGGGTAAAAAGGATGCCCACGTCATCAAAACGCACCACAATGTGGGCGGCTTGCCGGATGATATAGATTTTGAGTTGGTGGAACCGCTGCGCGAGCTTTTTAAGGATGAGGTGCGGACGGTCGGCACGGCACTGGGCTTGCCAGACAGCATTGTTTGGCGGCAGCCGTTCCCGGGGCCAGGGCTGGCTATTCGCTGCTTGGGGGAGATTACCTGGGAGCGGTTGGAGCGGCTACGGTTGGCAGATGCCATCTTTGTAGATGAGCTGCGCCAGGCGGAGATGTTACGCGCGGGAACGCAGCAATCGTTTGCGGTGCTGCTACCGGTGAAGAGTGTGGGGGTGATGGGCGACGGCCGTACTTACCAGGAAGTGATTGCCCTGCGTGCCGTCACCACCGAGGATTTCATGACGGCAGATTGGGCCAGATTGCCCTACGATCTGCTGGCGAAGGTAAGCCGCCGCATCGTCAACGAGGTCGCTGGCGTGAACCGGGTTGTTCTAGACATCACCTCCAAGCCACCGGGGACGATCGAGTGGGAATAGTGCAACGGAACGGCCGTTATTTGCGTAACGGTATATAGATTTTGGTGACTTTCAAAGAGATTGGAGATCGGACATTTAAGCGTGTGGTCTCCAGTTTCTAATTTCAAAATGCACAGCGTTTAGGAGGTGTTTCAATGGATTTCGGGCAGCTTTTCCGGCGTGGCTGGGAGATTGTTTGGCAAAATAAGTTCCTCTTTATTTTAGGGTTTTTGGCCGCTTTGGGTGGCGGCAGCGGTGGTGGTGGCAACGGCAACTTTAATTTCAGCGTACCGTCTGGCAGCTCCTCATCTGAACCATTTCCCCCGGAAATAATCGATCAGTTTAACACGTTTTGGACAGATTTTGGCGGGCTAGTTCTTGGTCTGGTTTGCTTCTTCTTCATTTTGGGCATCGTCTTCTGGCTGATTCGTCTGGCCGCCCAGGGTGGCCTTATTGAAGCCGTAGACCGCATCGAGGTAGGCGAAAAAATGAGCTTCGGTACTGCATTTTCAGCGGGTGTGGCTCGGATTGGCGGCTTGGTTGGGCTAAATCTTCTTCTTAACCTGCCGTTTATCCTTTTTGGCTTGGTGATTGGCGGCGGTTTTGCCTATGTTGGCTTTTCCATTTTTCAAAACGGTGGCAATATTTCTGATGCAATGGGCGGCACCATAAGCCTTTTGGCGGTTTGTGGAGGGCTTTTGGCCTGTTTGCTCATCCCTTTGGGCCTCATTGTGACCTTTGTTCAGCCGTTTGCCCAGCGTGGCTTGATGCTCAAACAGCTTGGCGTTGTTGACAGCATTCGGCATGGCTGGGATGTGCTGCGCCAAAACTTGGGGGACATCTTCTTGTTGGCCATTGCCTTTTTGGTGCTGGGGTTCCTGGTGGGTTTGGTATCCCTGGTTGTCATGATTCCGCTGGCCTTTTTGGCGGCTGGGCCTGTGCTGTTTGATCTTATCCAGGGCAATCAGATTGATTTTGGCATGACAGAAATTATCACGCTGGCATTTGGTGGTATTTGTTTGGGGTTGGCTGGTGCGGCCGTAAATTCCGTTCTTACGGCTTATCGGTCGGCCACGGTTACGTTGGCTTACCAACATTTTGTGCAAAAAGATGGGGGCCAAAAAGCGGTAATCGGTAATCAGTAATCGGTATTCAGGACTTGACACCTTGACAGAGCGCTCTTAACCGAGTACCGATAAGCGCTATGACCCCTGACTTACTCTCGCGTTCCTGGAAGCTGCTGCGGCAGCACCCGTTCCTGCTTTGGTTGGGGTTAGGGATGAGCTTGAGCAGCTTGTTTGGTACGGGTTGGCGGCTGTGGCTGGGGCAGTTGATCACGCTGGATTTTGCCCAGCTAACGGATATTCAAACAGTTGAGTCACTGCTGTTTAGCAGTGAGATTGCTAGCGCAATTGCGCCAATGCAGCAGCTCTTTTTACGGGGGCTGCTGCTTGCTTTTGGCCAGTTTGTGCTGGTTTGGCTCATTGCTCTCATGGTGGAGGCGGGGATTATTACGGCCGTTGCTACCACCGAACCCAACCAACCAATCAACCTGTGGCGGTCGCTGCGCCAGGGGCAGGCCTGGCTGGGTCGCTTCTTGGCGATTGATCTGCTCGTCTTTTTCCCCTGGTTTCTCATCGCTTTGCTCATGCTGGCGGCTGTCTTAATTTTGGCCTTAGTGCTGGCTAGTTTTGCCACCAGCGAGCCGAGTGCAGGCACTGTTTTTGCCACTACCGGGCTGGGACTCATGTGCATCATTGGTTTGGCGGTATTGCTTATGCCAGTGGGATTAGCGTCCTTTTGGTTCCGGCTGCTCACGTTTCGGGAGGCGGTTTTGCAGGGAGTGGCAGGGCAAACGGCCGTACGCCAAACGTGGCAGCGCATCCGGCAAAACTTTGGCGATCTGTTTGTGCTCATTGTGATGCTGTGGGGTGGGCAAACGCTGCTTTTGGGCGCACTCAACCTTATCACCTCGCCGCTGCTCACCTGGCTGACGCCTCTCACCAATTCAGATACAATCGCCCTGCAAGCAACGTCCTGGCTGGCACTGCTGCTAACCACTTTTGCCGTCTGGCTGGTGCGCGGCAGTGTCACTGCTTTTGTGGCTATCGCCTGGACGCTGGCGCATAAAAATTTGGTTGATAGTGGTTAGTTGTTGGTGGCGAGTGCTGTACTAGCAACTCTTAACCAGCCACTAGCCACCGGTGGAGAAAGTATGGCGCAGCGGTTGGGTGTAGATACGGGGGGAACGTTTACTGATTTTGTATGGCTGGGGGCAGACGGCCGTACCCAAATCCACAAGCAGCTCAGTACCCCGCAGGACCCCTCGGCAGCGATTTTGTTGGGAATAGAGACGATGAGGGTGCCGGAAACGGCCGATATCGTACACGGCAGCACGGTAGCCACCAACGCCCTGCTAGAGCGCAAAGGAGCGCGGACGGCCCTCATCGCCACCAAAGGGTTTGCCGACGTGCTGGCCATCGGGCGGCAAAACCGACCCGATATTTACGCCCTGGTGCCGCAAAAGCCACCGCCGCTGGTGCCTGCCCGCTGGCGGCTGGAAGTAGCCGAGCGCGTCACCGCCAGCGGTGAAGTGCTCTATCCCCTGAACGTGGAGGATTTGCCCGATATCTGGCAAACGCTCCAAGCGGAGCAGATCGAATCGGTCGCTATTTGCCTACTATTTTCTTTTTTACAGCCGCAGCACGAACGGCGAATCCGCCAATTTTTGTGGGCACAGGCGGGTGATACGCTGCACATTTCCCTTTCTTCCGATATTTTGCCAGAATACCGCGAATATGAGCGCACGGCGACGACGGTGATTAACGCTTACGTCGCCCCGCTGATGACACGCTACCTGCGCCGCTTATCTGCTGGCGTACAGCCGCGCCGCCTCTCGGTGATGCAGAGCAACGGCGGCATCATTTCCGCTGAGACGGCAGGCAGTGAGGCGGCTAGAACGGTGCTATCTGGCCCGGCCGGGGGCGTGGTGGGGGCGCGTTTTGTGGCGGAGCAGGCTGGCTTCTCCGAAATCATCACCTTCGACATGGGCGGTACCAGCACCGATGTAGCCCTTTGCCCCGGCCGCCTGCCCACCACAGCCAGCGGCGAGATTGCTGGCTTGCCACTGCGCCTGCCCATCATCGACATTCACACGGTTGGTGCCGGTGGTGGTAGCATTGCCAGCGTGGATGTGGGGGGCGCATTGCAGGTGGGGCCAGAGAGTGCGGGGGCGTGGCCGGGACCAGCTTGTTACGGCCGTACCAAAGACGAGATTGGAGATTGGAAATTAGAGACTAAGCTATCTCCAAATCCCAAACCCCTACCCACCGTCACAGATGCCAACCTGGTGCTTGGTCGCCTGGATGCGAACAATTTTTTGGGTGGGACGATGCGGTTGGACTTGGGGGCGGCACGTGAGGCCATGAATGACCTGGCTAAAGCGATGAATGTGGCCGATGTGGAAACGGCCGCTTGGGGCGTCATTCAGGTGGCCAATGCCAACATGGAGCGGGCTATTCGGCGTATTTCTGTAGAGCGTGGCCACGATCCGCGCCGCTTCACGCTGCTGCCTTTTGGCGGGGCAGGGCCGCTGCACGCCTGTGAACTGGCCGAAAGCCTGCAAATTCCGCGCGTGCTGATCCCGCCAATCCCCGGCGTGCTCTCTGCTTTGGGGATGTTGGCGGCTGCGCCCACCAAAGATTACTCGCAAACGGTGATGCGCACCGTGCAGGAGTGGCGTGAGGAAGATGAGGCATGGCTGGTAGCGCAGGCCGCACCATTGACAGACCGCGCTATGGCAGAGATGGTTGCCGAGGGGTATACCAAATCGGCCATTGCGCTGCGTTATCGGCTAGACGTGCGGTACAAGGGGCAGTCACATGAATTAACGATTCCCTGGCAAGCGGGTGAAATGGCCGTGAGCGGGTTATTCCATGCTGCTCATGAGCAACGGTATGGCTATCGTTTGCCAGAAGATGAGTTACTGGAGGTGGTGACGCTGCGAGTAACGGCCGTTGCGCCCGTTGACCCACCAGCAATTCAACAGGAACCATTAGGTAACCCAGATCCCAGCACAGCATTGATTGGTGAAAAAACAGTTTGGTTCGAGGAACGGCCGTATACAACCAGCCTGTACAGTCGAGAAAAATTGCGCCCTGGTCACCAGTTCAACGGCCCCGCGATAGTGTTTCAGTACGATACAACGATTGTGATTTCACCGAGTTGGGAAACGGCCGTAGACCAGTTCCACAATTTGGTTTTAACTTCCTCTTTCTGAACAAAAAAGGGCGACCCATTGGAGGGCCACCCTTTCACTGAATAGTAAATTACCGACTACTGATTACCGGCTTTAGTTTTCTTCCTCGGCAGCTTTGGCTTTGGCGATGATGTCTGCCTGAAGGTGGTTGGGCACGCGGCCGTAGCGCAAATATTTCATCCCAAACACGCCGCGTCCCTGCGTCATGGAGCGCAAGTCGGCCGTGTAGGTTTGCATTTCAGCCAGGGGAACCTCTGCCTTCACAATGCTCTTGGTGCCTTCCTGGTCCATTCCCAATACGCGGGCGCGGCGGGTGTTCATGTCACCCAAAATATCACCCATGTTGTCTGAGGGAACAGTCACGGACACTTCGTAGATTGGCTCCAGCAGCACGGGGCCTGCGCCAAGCATCGCTTTCTTGAATCCTTCACGTCCGGCCGTTTGGAATGCAATTTCCTTCGAGTCTACGGGGTGTTCCTTACCGTCGTACACAATTGCTTTCACGCCAACGACGGGGAACCCCGCCACTGGGCCGGATTCCAATGCTTGCCGACACCCTTTTTCCGTTGCGGCTACAAATGGGGCTGAGATTGCGCCACCAAAAATCTCGGAGCCAAACTCAAATTCGGCATCATCGTCCATAGATTCGACCCGCAGGAAGACGCGAGCGTATTGCCCGGCACCACCAGACTGCTTCTTGTGGGTGTACTCAGAAGAGTTGGTCTTGGTGATTGTTTCCCGGTAAGGGACTTTGGGAATGGTGGTGTTGAAATGCACGCCAAACTTGGATTCTGCCTTTTTGACGGCAATGTCCAGATGGGTGTTGCCCATGCCAGAGAGAATCGTTTCGTGGGTGGCCGTTTCGGTGTACCATTTCAGCGTGGTGTCCTCTGTGGTAAGGCGGTTGAGTGCCTGGCTGAGCTTAGCCACATCTGATTGAGAGACGGGATGGATGGCAACCTGCGCAATCGGATTGGGCTGCTCGATATGCGCCATTTGCAGCTTATTGCCTTTATCGCAAAGGGTGGCATTGGTGTGGGCATCACCCAATTTTACGACGGCACCGATGTCGCCACTGTGGAGCTTGGCAACGGCCGTTTGGTCCTTACCGGTAAGCACTTGCAGGGTACCAACCCGAACTTCGCTGTCACCTAAGGTATCCCAAATGCGGCTGTCTGACTCCAAAATGCCGCCATAAACGCGAATGTAGCTCATACGGCCGTACGGATCCTCCCTGGTCTTGAAAATGAAGGCAGCCAATGGGGAACTGTCGTCTACCGGATGGATCACCTCGTCGCCAGCGGCGTTGGTGGCCGAGAACCCGTCGTTTTCATTGGGTGCGGGGAAGAGGCGCACCAGAGCATTCATCAACGGCACCACGGCGATGTTGGCCTGGGGCGCACTGTAGATGACGGGGATGGCCGACCCTTGCTGAATGGCGAGTTTGAGGCCACGAATAATATCTTCATCCGACAGGCCATCATCCTCAAAATATTTTTCCATGAGGGCGTCATCTCCCTCGGCAGCAGCTTCAACGATGGCCAGATGGGCTTCTTCGGCCGCATCGGCCAGGTCGTCGGGAATGGGGCCACGCTCGTCTTTTTCTCCCAGGCGGGCTTCCATCGACAGTAAATCGACCACGCCTTTGAAGTTAGTGCCTTCTCCAATGGGGAGCTGTAAGGGAATAAAGTTGCCGTTCAGGTTATCTTGAATGCTCTGGAAGGCGCGAGAGGCACGTACATTTTCCCGATCCATCTTGTTGATGACGACCAGGCGCGGCAAATTGCGTCTTTCTGCTTCGCCCCACACAATTTCTGTGCCAACTTCTACACCAGAAACGGCTTCTACCAGCACAACTGCACCTTCGGCAACGGCCAGGGCCGCATTCACTTCACCAATAAAGTCTACGTAGCCAGGTGTATCCAGCACATTAACTTTGGTATCTTTCCATTCAATAGGAGCCAGTGCGGTGGCAATGGAGCTGTTGCGGCTGATTTCCTCTTCCTCAAAGTCCATAGCGGCCGTACCGCTTTGCACATCTCCCATGCGGGTAGTGACGCCGGTATTGAACAGCATCCGCTCAACTAGGGTCGTTTTGCCCGCACCGTTATGTGAGATGAGGGCGATGTTTCGGATTTGTCCTGTCTTAAACTCTTTCATTCGTTAAAAACCTCTTGGATTTTGGTTTATGTAAATGCGAGGAAGTTCTTGAAAAGAACAAAGCCATAACTCTCGCTTTTTACATATTCTATAGATATTTTTAAGCAGGTGACGAGACCAGTGGATTGATGCGTTTGGGGAATTGGCTAGTTTGTGCGTAAAGCGTATCAATGATGGTTTGGTAACCGCCACCTGACCGGGGAAATCAAGTGGGTGGATCCTTTCTTGATTTGGTTCTGTTACTAAAGCAACTTGCTTTATGGCAGAGTAGGCACACAAATTTGCTTCAGCTTCACTGTTCCGCCCTGGTTTTCTACCAAATGAAAATTGCTTGACGGAGCAGCAGGGAACGGCGGTGATTTTATTGGAAAAGGGGACAGTTGTCAAAACAGTGCAACGGCCGTTTCGGTGCTGCGTATTGGGTAAATAACGGTGTATCATTGTCGAAGTTTTGACATTTGGAGGTTTTGGTTATGGATGATTTACAACGAAGTCGTACACGAAAAAGCGGCCGTTCTTTATTTGGGCCGATATTTTTGATTGGGCTGGGCGTTTACTTTTTGCTGAGCAATCTAGGAATAGTGTCTGGCCTTAATTGGGGATTGGCGTTCCAGCTTTGGCCGCTGTTGCTCATCTTCCTGGGGCTAAATATTTTGGTACAGCAGGTGAGACGGCCGTTTGGCACTTTTTTGAGCGGTATTGTTAGCTTAGTGGCCGTTGGCCTGTTTGGGGCAGTGCTGCTGTTTGGGGTTGAGGTTCCGTTCCTGGAGCGGTTTAATTTGCAATCCTCGGCTGAATATCGTTCAGAAAGTGTGGCCGTTCCCATGCAGGGCGCAGATTCTGCCCAAATTTATCTGGATTTTGGTGCCTTGGGGGCTGATGTTGCCGCGTTGGATGGCAGCCAAAATCTGTTGGAAGGTACCATGAGCATGGTGGGGCCGCTCCAGTTTCAGGAGTCGATGCGTGGTTCTGAAGCTAATGTGTCGTTGGGCGAGGGCAGTGCGAACTTTTGGAACAGCGGCTTTTCTTTCAGCAACCAAGAGCCGCCCTGGCAAATTGGTCTTAACCAGGATGTCCCCATGGACCTAACCGTTGATTTGGGGTCTGGTGCTTCCGATTTGATGTTGGGCAGGTTAACGATTCAGGAATTGGCAGTAGATGTTGGTTCTGGGGCCGCAAATGTGCAGTTACCTGGTGGTGCCTCTGAAATTGACATAGATGGCGGGTCTGGCAAATTGGTGATGACGTTGCCGCCAAACGGCCGTCACCAGATAGAAATTGACGGCAGCTCTGGGGCGATGGACCTCTTCTTGCCGCCCAACATGGAGGCGCGAGTAGAGGTTGATAGCGGTTCCGGGCGCATTTCGCTGGATGATCGCTTTGAACGAATTTCTGGGGACGGCGACGATGGTGTCTGGCAAACCCCCAACTACGAGGCCAACAGCAACAATAGTTTGCTAATCATTATTGATGGCGGCTCTGGCTCCATTGCGATTACGCAACCAAGGGGACGATAGACGGTATTCAGTGTTCAATATGTCAGTATTCAGTAGGTCGATAGTCAGTGGGTCAGTTTACTGAATACTGACCGCTGGCTACTGTTTACTGAGTGCCTGCATGTGGGCGAGAACGGCCGTAATGCCATTCAAACGCTGCCCCGTGAGCACCTGTTGCAGACCCATCCCCAAATAAAACGTGAGCGGAATGCTTTGGATTTCCTCTGGGGTGGTCCAGCCGATGCCCTCTTGTAGCACAGAGGCGAAGCCGCGCACGGTAGGCGCTTCTTCGGGGATGTCAAAGTGGTAAAAGATTTTACCGTTTTGCCATTCCGGGAAGATAAAGACGGGGGAGATGCACTCATGAACCTCGTCTTTGTTGGCGTCGCTGGTGTCAATGTGATCCGGTACAGGCGGCAGTTTTTCGGCAAACTCTAGCAAATATTCCAGCTTTTCCTGGCCAACACACACGCTAAAATCTTCAATGATTTCTTCTAATCTTTCTGGTAAATTGCTCATACTTTCTATTCTAGCCAACTATTCAAGGACTGGCAGTCCTAATTAAAAAGCAACTAACTTTCGGAGCAACCAGGACTGCCAGTCCTGGGCCCATCACCGCTCAACTTCTGGCATTCCGTACACGTGAACTTCCCCAGCTGTGGTGCCAAAAAGCAGGTAATGACCATCCTGTGAAAAAATCAGCGAAGTAACGCCATCGGCTTCGGCATCAAGTTCCAGCAGCGGTGCGCCATCATCGGTTCGCCACAAGCGCACAACACTGTCTTCCGGGCTGCTGGTGGCGATGATTGTGTCATCTGGTGAAAAGACGGCGCGGGCAAAGCTGGGGTGGGCGTCCAACCCATGAATCAGTGGTGGGCCACCACGTCCGTCGCTGTAGTCGTACAGTTCAACACGGCCGTTTTCATATCCCACCATCAAAATATTGCCATCGGAGGTCACGCCCATGTCGTAGGCACCATCGGCACTTTTGTTGAACGGCCGTGCAAAGCCACGCTCAAACGTTTCACCCAAAAATACGGATCCATCATCACGGACACGACCAAAGAAGTTCCCATCATAAGAAAAATAGGAAACAAAATTTTGGACATTCGTATCTTCATTTTGTGACTCGCGCTTAATTGAGCGTACTTCTCGCCCAACGATCTGCCTGAAATCCCAAACTGCCTGACCACCAAACAAGATGTAAGTAGCATCGGCAGAGATGTCTACGCTGTAAAGATTGTTATTACCATATCCTCCGCCTGGGACCGAGTTCCAGCCTACGTCCGGGGCACTAAGATCGAGTGCTTGAATTTCAGGACCAACCGCCGCAAATATGCGGTTCTCCGAGAACGCTGTATCCCATACAGGTGCTTCCATGCCTGTATCGTAAGGAGTCAACATCGAACCATCGGTTCCCCAAAGATAAATGGTAGTGTTTGTACCTGCTGCAAAGCTGCTAGCCGCAATTCTGGCATTGTCAGGTGACATAGAGAGTCCGTAAAGTGGTAGCCTGTCTTCATCGGCGATAAAGATATTATCGAGAACGAAGACTTGTTCTAGCTCAAACGTGCCGGGTTCATCAGGAATTCCAAAAGGAGCTAAAATAAATGGCCGAAATGGCTCGTTATCTATGCCGTCAATTAACAGGTCACGATCAGTATCAATATGATTGGGGTCTGTGCCTAATGCGACTTCTACACCATCTAGAAGGCCATCCATATCCGTGTCGGGGATAGTGGGGTCGGTGCCTAATTCTTCTTCCTGAATCAGCGTTAAGCTGTCCGCATCCTCATCTTGGTTTAACAAAACGGCCGTTGCGGTTGCATCTGCCAAGAACTCTCTGGTGGCATTTGCCCCGACGTCTACGGTAGCTTGCGCATTAACGGTTGCTGCCGCAAGCGCATCGGATGTACTTTCAAGGGCTAATTCGCCAGCGGCAACGGCCGTTGATTGTCCAGCAACGGCCGTTTCTGCCAATTCACGATTATCCTCAGCCTGCCGACTAAAAACGATGCTGGCTACGACGGCACCGACTAAGATTATCACCAAAGCACTTATGCCTAGAATCTGGGTCAACCGCTCGCTGCGGGCGCGATGCTCAACGGCATGAACGCTCGCTACCAAAAATTCCCGCTCTAAATCATTCAACTCGTCGTTGTGCTGAGCGGCCCACTCCTGGGCCTGTTCCAGTCGTGCGCCGCGATACAGCTCGCCAGAATCACGGTTGAGCTGCTGCCACGCCTGGGCGGATTCCGTCAGGTGGCGGTGCAGGCGCAGGCCGTCCCGGTTCTCATCCAGCCAGCGGCGCAGCGTGGGCCATTCGCGGATGAGGGCTTCGTGGGCCACTTCGGCCGTTTCTTCATCTGTCGTCACCAGCCGTGCTGCCGAGAGCAAATTGAGGACAGTTTGCGTTTCAACTGCGGCAGCGTTGGTGGGCAATAGTTCGCTGATGAGGGCGCGGCGGCGGGTATCTTGCGTGCCTTCTCCCAGCTCCGTGAGGCGCAGGAAGATGCTGCGAGCGATATTTTGTTGGGCAGGTGTCAGTTTTTGTGCGTAGACAGATTCGGCCGTTTTGGCAATGGCACCCTGCACACCGCCCGCATCACTGTAGCCGCTAAAGGTGAGCGTTTTGCTCTCGCGCCGCCGCCACGTTTCCAGCAGGGCGTGGGAGAGCAGGGGGAGTGCACCCGGTTCTGGCGTTTGTTCACCTGTTGCGCCCACGTCACGCAGCAGTAAATCAACCAGGCCATCTTCAAAGGTGAGGCCGTTTTGTTGGGCTGGTTGTTCGATGGCACGGCGTAGTTCGGCGGGATTCATCGCACCGATGTATCGCTGCTGTGTTTCTAGCAGGCGGCGGAGGGCATCATATTGGGCGCAGTGATGGTAAAAATCGGCACGCAGGGCAATGACAGCGCGGGTGGGGCGGTTACTGGTTTCGCCGTTGAGATTGGATACGGCCGTTACCAAATTATCCATAAAGGCTCGTCGCTCGTTTTCTGATCGGCACAGGGTAAACAACTCTTCGAATTGGTCGATGAGCAGTAGGAGCTGTTCGCCCTCATTCACCAACCGGCGGGCTGCCAGGTGCAAACTGCGGGGATCGCTGGCCATGGCGTCAATAAATTTCGCCGTTACACCGACGGAATCAGTATGGCGGGTCAGCGTGGTGGCCAACGCTTCCAGCGGATGGTCTGTAGGCGTGAAGATGTGAATTTTTGCGTTTGGCTGCGCATTTTGCAAGGCAGGCACCAGCCCTGCACGCACCAACGAAGACTTTCCGCTGCCAGATGCGCCAACGACGGCTAGGAAGTTGTTTTGTTGTAGATGATCCGTTAGCTCGGCAGTGATCGTTTCGCGGCCAAAGAAGAGATCGGCATGGTCGGCGTCAAAATATTTCAATCCCATGAATGGCGGTTCTTCGTCGGAAACGGCCGTTGCCATCATCCCCCGCCAGTTTACTCTAGGCCGCTTTTCTTCGCATAGCGAGATTAGCTCGTCAATCCGCTGCTCTCGCAAACAGAGCGCAACCAGCTCCCGTGCCTTGTCCACCTTGCTGCCAGGCGGCAATGCTTCGTAATCAATTTTGAGATCAAAGCAGAGCGTTCGCAGTTCGCTTTCGTCAAAAGCGTCTTCGATGGCCTGGCGCAATTTTCGTTGGTTGAGTGTCTCAGCGGTCATTGGCACGCATTGTACGCGAGACGACTAAAAAATCGCAACAAGCAATTTTCTGCACAACTTTTTTACGGACGGCCGTTTCCCTTGTGCTATACTCCCGCGTCAAAAGAGTTTATCCGCAGATTACGCAGATTACGCAGATTCTCTCAATTCTTCTCTGCGTCTTTGCGCCTCTGCGTTAAAAAAAGAGGGGCAGGATGAAACAATATTTGGATTTGATGCAACACGTGTTAGATAACGGTGTTCGCAAGGAAGATCGTACGGGGACGGGCACGCTGAGCGTGTTTGGCTACCAGATGCGCTTTGATTTGGCTGATGGCTTTCCAGCAGTGACCACTAAGAAGCTCCATTTCCGCTCGATTATCCACGAACTGCTCTGGTTTTTACGCGGCGAAACCAATATTCGCTACCTGCACGAAAACAAAGTCACCATTTGGGATGAGTGGGCGGATGAAGATGGTGAGCTGGGGCCTGTGTATGGCTTTCAGTGGCGGTCATGGCTGGGTGGAGACGGCCGTACCGTCGATCAAATCTCCGAAGTCCTCCACAGTCTCAAACACAACCCCGACTCCCGCCGCCACATTGTCTCCGCCTGGAACGTGGCCGATATTGACCAAATGGCACTGCCACCCTGCCACTGCCTCTTCCAATTTTACGTAGCCGACGGCAAGCTCTCTTGCCAGCTCTACCAGCGCAGCGCCGACATTTTCCTCGGCGTGCCTTTCAACATCGCTTCCTACGCCCTTCTGACGCTCATGATGGCCCAGGTGCTGGGTTACGAACCCGGCGAATTTGTTCACACGCTGGGTGACGCCCATCTGTACCTCAATCATTTGGAGCAGGCACAATTGCAGCTTTCCCGCGACCCCTTCCCACTTCCTCAAATGCACCTCAATCCAGAGGTTACTGACTTGTTCGCCTTCCGCTACAACGATTTTGAGCTCGTCAATTATCAATCCCACCCCACCATCAAAGCCCCAATTGCTGTTTAGCAAACGCTGCCACTGTCATTCCGAGGCAACGAGGAATCTTTCATTGACGTAGATAGAAGGATTCCTCACTTCGTTCGGAATGACAAATGGAGGATGGATTTTGTGGATTTGAATATACGAGAAGATTTAGCATGGATATAGTTTCACTTTTGAACGAAATTCAATCAATTGCCCGAACTGGCTTGCATTTCACTTCCGGATTGTATGATCGGGAGCGATACGAGCGTTTGTTGCAGTTGGCTGCTGAAAACTTTGAGCTGCTCACCGAACTGCCCGGTGTGGAATTTAAACAGCGTTTTGCTCAGGAAACTGGCTACATTACCCCAAAAGTTGGGGCGGATGCGGCCGTTTTCAACGAGAAAGGCGAAATTTTGTTGATGGAACGGGCAGATGGTAGCGGCTGGTGCTTACCCTGTGGCTGGGTAGAAGCGAATGAACGGCCGATTGATGCCGCAATCCGCGAAGTTCGTGAAGAAACTGGTTTAGAGGTAGAAGTAGAGCAATTTGTTGGCGTGTTTACCCGCAAGGCCAGCGCCAAAAACGGGCCGCACACGATGATTGCCGTGGTTCATCTTTGCAAGATTATCGGCGGCGAACTCAAACTTTCCCACGAGGGCAGCGATTTGCGCTATTGGTCTCTGGACGAAGTGGAACATTGGCATCCAAACCACGACAAATACGCCCGTGCCGCTCATAAAATGTGGCAATCAAAAACTTTGTTGCCCGCCATATCAGATTAGGCTGTGATTCAATCTCTAATCTCCAATCCCTGAGGCCGAGAATATGAACCTACACGATCCAACCATAGCAATCATCGTAGCGATGGACAAAAATTGCCTGATTGGGGCGGACAACGGGCTGCCCTGGCGCTTGCCAGATGATATGCAGTGGTTTGTGCAGCAGACAATGGGCAAGCCCGTCATCATGGGGCGCAAGACATATGAATCTATTCCGGCCAAATTTCGGCCGCTCAAGGGGCGGCATAACATCGTCCTGACGCGCGATCTGCTCTACCAAGCACCTGGCGCGACGGTTGTCCACACGATTGAAGCTGCACTGGATGCGGCAGGCGATGCCCAGGAGATTATTATTGGCGGCGGGGCGAATTTGTATGCCCAACTGCTGTCTCAAACGACACGGATTTACCTCACGCTGGTTGAAGCAGAGCTAGGGGGGGATGCCTTTTTCCCTGAACTTGATTGGTTTGACTGGCGCGAAACTTACCGCGAACACCACCCTGCTGATGAGCAGCACAATTTTGCCTTTACCTGGCTCATTTTAGAGCGGGATGAGTAGCCAATCCAATTTTGTAAGTTCCCCTACACTGTTTTGTAATCAATCTGTAATCATTTGAAAAGCTGGTGTTAATTGTTGCGAGCTAATTTCTAAGCTGGCAGCATCACTTAAGCTGCAATTTATGTAAAAGCCAACAAATATCTTAAATTAGATTGAGCGCTTATTTGGCTTTTACCTGAGTAAATCACAATATCGCGGCTCATTTTTATCAAGATACTTTTTGTGATTTACATAAAGTAAATCAATTGAGGAGAATCACACAATGAAGAATTGGAAACTTTATTCTTTACTTTTTCTGGCCTTGTTACTGGTGGCATGTGGGGGCGCGGCGGAGGAAACGGCCGTTGAACCCGGCACCACCGACACATCCGCATCTGAAGAAATGGCAGATGATTCTGAAGAAATGATGGATGAATCCATGGACGATGAAGAAATGATGGAAGACGAGTCTATGGATGACGATATAGCCATGACAGATCACGACGAAGGGATGGCTGAGCTAGAAGAGACGATGGATGAGGCCGAGGCGATGGACGAAGAGATGGCCGACGAAGCCGCCATGAGCGATTTGCCTCTGTGGATGACGACGACGCTCACCGATGTACGCACAGGCGACACCTTCACCTTTGCCGATTTTGCTGGCAAAACCGTCTTTGTGGAGCCGATGGCAACCTGGTGTACCAACTGCCGCCGCCAATTGGGCAACGTATCTGCAGCCCGCGCTGCGTTGGGGGACACCGAGGATGTGATTTTTGTGAGTCTCAGCGTGGAAACCAGACTGAGCAACGAGAATTTGGCCAGCTACACCGATGAAACTGACTTCCATTGGGCATTTGCCGTGCTAACGCCAGAAGCACTCGTTTCTTTGGCAGATACCTTCGGGCAAACAGTTACCAATCCTCCGTCCACACCCAGCTTCATTATTCGGCCGGATGGCACCACAACTGACTTAGAAACCGGCTTTGAAGAGCCAGATCAGCTTCTGCAACGCATCGAAGCTGCTTCCCAAGGGTAACCAACTCGTAGCCGCAGATTCTTGTCAGGTCTTGTAGTCACGTACCCCTATTGTATTGAGATTATCGTACCCATGCACCAGAGTAAGAAGTAGAGCGATTACCCAAATGACAAACATAACGCCGATTGGCTTACGATCATAATTGGCGCAAGCTATGTGACTCGCGTCATTATGCCAGAGAAGAGGGGTACGATTATTTCGAGATTTCATGGGTACGAGACTACAGTAACCGACATCTTTCTGCGCGGAAAGAATCCGCGGCTACAAGAAGAGAGTTTGAAAAATGAGCCAATTGATCGAGGCGTTTGTGTTGGGCAACAGCGCTATTCTCACCAATGTTTGTATTTTGCCGCTGTATCCGGGTTTGATTGCTTACCTGGCAGGTAACGCCCAAAATAAACGCGCCCGAACGGCCACCAAATGGTTGGGGTTGCTCGTACTGGGGGGTGTACTCAGCATGATGCTGCTGGTTGGCCTAATTTTGTACCTGCTGCAGCAAAGTTTTGGCAGCATTCTCCCCATTATTTTGCCCATTATCTACGCGGTCGTCATTTTGCTAGGGCTACTCATGCTGACAGGGCGTAATCCGTTTAACCGGCTGGCGGTCTCCCAAACGCCCGTATTGAGCAATCCGTATGCGGGAGCGTATGTGTATGGCCTGATGCTAGGGCCGATGACGCTCCCTTGCACGGGTCCGCTGATTGTGAGTGCTTTTTTGCTGGGAGCAGGCAGCGTAGCTAGCTTGTCTAGCAGCCTGAGCTACTTTTTGTTCTTTGGCATTGGCTTTGGTTGGCCGCTGGTGCTACTGCCGTTCATTGCCATGCCGTTCCAGCGCAAATTTACTCGCTGGCTGGGGCAAAATTACAAGCTGCTCACCCGCATCTCTGGGGTGCTGTTGGTAGCCATTGGCATTTTTGGACTGTGGGTAGACGTGATCCCGAATTTGTAAAAGCGTAAAAAGGTGACAGGCACTTTCAAAGTGCCTGTCACCTGGTGGCTACTTCTATGTGGCCTGGATACTTAGCTGCCAACGGCCGTTTCCCACCAACACATCCTCAATTTCCCCATCTAACACAATCTCTTTTGCCCGCGTGATGCTGGTGAGGTCGGTGACGGCCGTTTGCAGGTGTGCGGCAAGTTCGGCATCGTCAGTGTGCAGGCGCAGGCTGGCTAGCTCTGCGCCCAGCGACAGATTTTGCTCGCTTTTGTAGCGGCGCACGGCCGTTGCAATTTCTACAAGCTGATTGCCGTGGGTTACGGCCGTTTCATCCCACCAGGCCTCGTTTCCCACAGGCCAGGCCGAATTGTGAATCGAATCTGAATCCTCATTTGCGGCAAGCATCCCCTGGTAAATGCGTTCCGTTACGAAGGGCAAAATGGGTGCCAGCAGTTTAATTGTCGTTAGCAGCGCGTGATGCAATGCATACCGCGCCCCATCGCTGGCCGCGCCGCCCTGGTACAGCCGCAGCTTGGCCATCTCCAGATAGTTGTCTGCCAAAATTTGCCAGAAAAAGTGCTCAATTTCACTTTTTGCCGTGGCGTAATCGTACTGCTCATACAATTTCGTGGTGCGCTCAATGAGCTGCTGCGTGTTAGCCAGCAGCCATCTGTCCGCCAAAGTGAAAGAGATTGGAGACTGGAGATCGGAGATTGGTTGGCTTGAAGAATAATCTCCAATCTCTAATCTCCGATCTCCCAAAAACCGACTGCAAAACCGTGCCACATTCCACAACTTGTTCACCAACTTTGCCCCAGCCTGAATTTTTTCCTCGCTGATGATGGCATCTTTGCCCAAGCCCGTACTGGCCGCCCAGTAGCGCACCGCGTCGGCCGAATATTGTTGGATCATCTCCAGTGGGGCGGCCACGCTGCTCTTTTTACTCTTGCTGATTTTGCCTTCGCCAGCCGGTGCCAAACCCCAGCCAGAAATTGCTACCGATTTAAAGGGCAGGGTACCAAAATGCAGCCACGATTTGGCGATGGTGTAAAAGGCCCAGGTACGAATAATCTCATGCGCCTGCGGCCGTAGCGAAAATGGATACGTTTGTTCGTATAGCGAATCTGACACTTGCCACTGACCCACAATCTGAGGGGTCAGCGATGAGGTAGCCCACGTGTCCATCACGTCCGCTTCTGGGATGAATTTGGTGGATTGACAGTTGTGGCATGGGTGAGACGGCCGTTCAGCCAATGGGTCAACGGGCAAATCAGCCTCATCAGCCAAAATCGTTTCGCCGCAATTGGCGCAGGTCCAAGTCGGAAAGGGTACGCCAAAATAACGCTGCCGGGAAATACACCAATCCCAGGCTAGATTTTCCACCCACTGTCGGTAGCGCAGCTTCATGTGAGCTGGTTGCCAGTTGATTATTTCACCTTGCGCCAGCAGCTCATCCTTAAAATCGAGCAGCCGGATAAACCACTGCGACACTACGCGGTACTCAACAGGCGTATCGCAGCGTTCGTGGGTGCGTACGTGCTGGCTAATTTGCTCCTCATTCAGCAGCTCCCCTGCTTCCTGCAATTTGGCAATGATGATTTGGCGGGCTTCGGTGGTGGTGTGCCCAGCTAAATCGGAACCAGCGGCTTGGGTGAGACGGCCGTCTGCACCAATCGCTTCTATGAGGGGGAGGTTGTGGGTGCGCCACCAGGTTACGTCGGCCTGGTCGCCAAAGGTGCAGCACATGACTGCCCCCGTTCCTTTGTTTGGTTCGGCAGCGGGGTCAGCCAGCAGGGGAACCTTTTTGTTTGTGTACGGCGTGGTTATTTGCTGGCCGAGGTAGGGGGTGAAACGGCCGTCCTCAGGATGCACAAACACGGCTACGCAGGCGGGCAGCAGTTCCGGCCGCGTGGTGGCAATCGGCAGGGTGCTGCCATCTGCCAGCGTGAAGGCCAGCGTGTAAAACATGCTTTCACGCTCCAAATCGTTAAGCTCCGCCTGAGCGATGGCTGTTTGGCATTCCGGACACCAGATAGCGGGTGATTTTTGCCGATAGGCCAGCCCCTTGCGGTGTAAATCTAGGAAGGACCACTGCGCCAGCCGCCGCGAGTTGTCATCAATGGTACGGTAGGTGTAACGCCAATCAATCGAAAGCCCCAACCGCTGCCACAGCTCACGATATTTGTCTTCGGTTTCCTCGCTCACTTTCAAGCAGAGGTCGATGAACGCCTGCCGCCCAATGTCGCTGGCACGCACATTTTCCTGTCGCTCGATGAGCTTTTCGGTGGGCAGGCCGTTGTCATCGAAGCCCATGGGGTAGAACAGATTACGGCCGTTCATCCGAAAGAACCGCGCAATGAAGTCGGTTTGGCTGTAAGAGTACACATGCCCCAAATGCAAATGCCCAGACACCGACGGCGGTGGCGTGTCGATGCTGAACACGGGCATATCTGAATTGGGATCAAAATGATAGGTGCCGTCCGCCTGCCACTGGGCCAGCAGAGCAGGTTCGGCCATTTTGGGATTGTACCGCTTGGGTAAAGACATAATTACCTCCAATTTTGCCACAGAGGTCACAGAGGAAAAAGAGAAAAGCCTCAAAAACCTCTGTGTTCTCTATGGCCAGAATCTAAAAAGCCCAAAGCATCCGTTGAGGACGAAATGGGCTTGATTCCGCGGTACCACCTCTTTTTGGCTCCTGGGGGTGAATTCCCAGGCTAAGGGCCACACTTTTTCCTGACCAACATCAGGATTGCGCTGTAACGGGCTTACCCGTACCGGTCTACTTTTAGTGGAATGAAATTCCGCAAATTTCTTCGGTAATCAATCCGGGCGACTTTCGCTGGGCGTTTGCTGTGGAGGCTTTCAGTCATGCAAGCTCGCTTGCATGGCCTCATCTTTCCTGTCAGCTTCGTTGCCAGCTACTCCTCCCGGAGATGATGGTTTATTTTGTTGTGGGGAGATTATAAGGGGAAACGGCCGTTGCGGGCAAGGCCGAAATCTATTGCAACGGCCGAACTTGAGAATTGTCTCATTTGACGGCCGTTTCACCCTCAGCGACAATTGCCCAATGAAATTGTGATTGGAGCATTATGAAACGACTATTTTTTGCATTGAGCCTGCTGCTGATGGTTTTGGGGAGCAGCTGCCAACAAGCTACTACCACAGAACCAGCTAATGCCGAGGCGTCTATCTCTTTGGCGGCTGCGGCGACGGAGCTACCGTCCACAACCATCCCCAGTGCCACGCTCATTCCTTCGCCAACAGTCACTTGGACGTCTTCAGCGACAGCCACCGTGCCGCCGACGTTGACACCGCCGCCTACGCAAACGAATACAGCCACGCCGACGCCAACTGAGACACCGACAGCAACGGCCGTTCCTATCAACCGCCGCTGCCCAGAAGAATCACCGGTTAGACCAGAGTATACGCGCAACTTCTTGGCCGTCACCCCTTGGCCTGCGCCAGCCGGGGACCCGATGGCGCATTTTGACTTTATTAAGCCCGTGCCTGGCGGTGGGCGCACCATTATCAACAAAACGTTTCCGTATGGCTCGGATGGCAACGGCCGTTACCTGCTGCACAATGGCATCGACATTGCTGGCGAGCTAGGAATGCCCGTCTTGGCCGTGGCCGACGGCACTGTCGTTGTCTCACAATCTGATGAACAAGCACTTTATGGCTGGCGGTGCAACTGGTACGGGCAGTTAGTGGTGTTGGAGCTTGATCAAACGTGGCAAGATCAGCCAATTTACGTACTGTACGGGCATGTGCTGGGTTTGGCTGTAGACGTAGGGCAGCGCGTTGAACAAGGCCAACCGATTGCCGAAGTTGGGGTTGGGGGGGCGGCTATTGTGCCCCATCTGCATTTGGAAGTCCGCGTCGGCACCAACGAGTTTGGCAGCACTCGCAACCCGATGTTGTGGATTCACCCCGGTCCCACGCGAGGTGTGGTGGCTGGGCGGCTGATCGATCCGCAAGGACGACCGTGGCAGGGTATCACAGTCACGCTCATTGATGCCAGCGAAGATGAGCCGCAGTTCATCAACACCTACAGCTACCAGGGCGATCCGCAAAACCTCATCAACCCAGATGAACTGTTGGCAGAAAACTTTTTGTTTGCAGATGTGAAACCAGGGGAATATACCTTGTACGTGAAGTTGCAGGGCGTGGAATATCGGCAGTCGGTGGAAGTGGTGGCTGGGGAACTAACGACTGTGGAAATGGTGACGGAGCCTTACAAAACGCCTACACCAACCGTGGAGACACCGCCAACGCCAGAAATGACGCCAACGGCCGTTCCCACCGAACAAAATTAAGCTACACGGTCCAATCCGCTTCGGCAGTGGGCAGGGTGAGAATAAATTGGCTGCCCGTATCTGGCTCGCTGCTTACGCAAATGTGCCCATCATGCGCCTCGGCAACTGCTTTGGCCAGCGTGAGACCAATCCCCAACCCGCCGTAGCTGCGATTGTCTCCGCTGTCGATTTGGAAGAAACGCTCAAAAATACGGCCGTGTTTGTCAGGGTCTATGCCAATGCCCTGGTCTGCCACCACAAGCTGCACATCCCCTTTTTGATTGGTCTTGGCCCACACGCGAATTTGCTGTCCGTCTTGGCTAAACTTGATGGCGTTATCTAGCAGGTGGTAAAAAAGATGCCGCAATTTGTTCGTGTCCCCGTTGATTTCTAGCTCTTCCGGAATCTGATTGCACACGGTTAAGCCCCGTTTGGCTAAATCAACGCGTTGCTCTTCGATATTTCTTTGTAGCTCACTGCGCAGAGGGAACGGCCGTCTCAAAATCTCTAAACCTGCGTCAATCTGCCCCAAAAGCAACAAATCTTCTACCAGTCGGTTCAGGGCATGGGTGTTTTGCTGCACGCGCTCCAGAAAGCGCAGTTGGGACTGTAAATTATCTTGCTGAGCCGAGGCAAAAACAATTTCCAGCGTATTGAGAATGGCGGCGATGGGGGTGCGCAGCTCATGCGTCATTGTGGCCATCAAATCTTGCTTGATCCGGTTGACATCGGATACAGAATTACCGCTGGCCCAATTGTGCCGCCGAATGAGTGCCTGAACGCGGGCAGCTAACTCGTTAAGCCGGAAAGGTTTGCCTAAATATTCATCCACACCTGTTTCCAGAGCTTCCACCACATCCTCTTCATCCGTTTCTGCGGTGAGCATGATGATGGGCACATTGGAGCTTTGTCGAATTTGTTGGGTCGCTTCCAGCCCATCCATGATGGGCATGGTCATGTCTATGATGACCAGGTCTGGTGTTAAATCATTGACCAGTTGAACACCCTCACGGCCGTTGTGCCCGGCAAACACTTCGTGCCCGCGTTCACCCAGCCCAAGTTTTAAGGATTCGGTGATAAATGGATCGTCATCTACAATTAGTAATTTAGCCATCTTTTGATATTTTCCTGTTGGCAGCAATAGGGGTAGCTTACAAAAAAAATTGCGGTGGCAACAATAGGGAAAACATCCCAACTAACGGCCGTTTTACCGCGCAGGAATAGCGAAAACGTGAGGGAGTCGTTAAAATCACGTCACCCAAAGAAAATCCATCCAAAAGGAACTGAACGATGCGATTTGTTGATAACAAGGAAATTACCGATCCCCGGCTAAATTTGGCTATTGAAGAGCATTTGCTGCGTAATGTACAAACTGAAGAACCGCTGCTTCTCTTTTACATCAATGCCCCTTCTGTCATAATGGGCAGAAACCAAAACAGCATTGAGGAAATCGACCCAGATTTTGTACGCGAAAACAATATTTACGTGGTGCGGCGACTTTCCGGCGGCGGAGCTGTTTACCATGATTTGGGTAATCTAAATTTCAGCTTCATTACGCAAGGTAAGCGGGATCTACACAACTTTGAAAAATTCACCCGCCCAGTTGTGGACGTGCTGCACCAGTTGGGGGTGGATGCAGCTCTGCAAGGTAAAAGCGATCTCTTTGTGGCTGGCAAAAAGATTTCTGGCAACGCTCAATACGCTGCCATGGGGCGCATGTTTAGTCATGGCACCATTTTGTTCGATACAAATTTAGAAACGATGCTGCGGGCGATCAATCCCCGCCAAATGATAATTGAATCGAAGGCGGTGCAATCTATTCGCTCTTTTGTGACCAACATTCGCGAGCATTTGTCTGAAGATATGAATATTGTCACCTTTCGGCAGAAGCTGTTGCTTGGCATTTTTGGCTCGCAAAATATTCCGCTTTTCACGCTAACGGAGGCTGATTGGGAGCAGATTCATGAGATTGCAGCACAAAGGTATAAAACATGGGAGTGGAATTACGGCCGTTCCCCGGCTTTCAACATTCAAAAAAGCGAGCAACTGCCCGTGGGCAAAGTGGATGCCCGCATTGAAGTGGAGAAAGGGCGCATTCAGGAAATCAAAATTTATGGCGATTTTGATGGTCGCCGAGATGTGGCAGAGCTAGAAATGCGGCTCATTGGCTTGCGGTATGACCGAGACGCCATTCAAAATGCCTTGGCAGATACAGATTTGGAACCGTACTTTGGCGCATTGGAAAAAGAAGCTCTCCTTAATCTTCTGGTTTGATTGGGAAAGGGGCAAAGGGATTTTTTGAGATGAAAAGAGTGCTCTGGTTATTGGTTGCCTTGTTTTTGCTGGGTTGTGGCCGCACTGCTCGGCCAACGGCCGTTCCTACTCCGGCGCCCACTGCAGCAGCCGACGCGGCAGCCGAAGTTGTGCCCACGGCAACGGCCGTTCCGCCACAGCCTACCGATATACCACTGCCAGCTACAATACCGCCCACCCCAATGCCACCAACACCGGAGCCAGAGCCACCGACCGCCACGCCGGTGCCACTAACGCCAGACGTGCCAGATTTGGTCTGGCTGCCCTACGGATCGGGGAACTTCGGGCAGCCCGTTCTCATGTTGGAAGAAGGAGAAGTAGCCCCACAGCCACTGCCAGTTGAGGTGGAAATCTTTTTTGGCTATGACAAAGGCTGGCTCGCGTATGGTGGCACCTTTTGGGAACCCACCGCCAATCAGCAATCCGTGACAAATTTACACCTGTACAATTTTGCAAGTGGGGAGGATGAAATCTGGGCGGAGCAGGTTGGTCGGGCGGCTGCTACCCCTTTGACCATGATGGATGGCCCGCCTTCCGTGGCCGTCGCTATCCATAACGGGCAAAGCTTTGACTTAGTGCTCATGCGCGGCCCCGAAAATCAAACGGTACTGGTAGAAGATATTGAGCCTTACTTCTCCTGGTCGCCTGATGGCACCCAGATTGCTTACCTGCGCGATAACAACCTGTTCATAACAGATGCTGCTGGTGACTCCGGCAATGCGCACGTTGCCAATGGCGTTTACGCCAGCAGTGGCTGGATTGGGGATGCGCCGCTTTGGCTGGGCGACTCTGGTTACTTGCTTTATGCAGATGCGCCATTTGGTATCGTAGCGGCTGATGGCAGTGAGACGATTGTGCCAACAACGAATAACGGAGAGCCGTTGCCACCAGTACGGCCGTTCACCATGCTCTACTCCCAAACCACCAACCAGCTCATCGCGGAGTCGGAAGGGATGTTTGGCCCTAGCGTAACCATCTATCAATTTGGGGATGCGTTTGGGACGGCCGAAATCATCCAGCAATTTGACGATGCTCAGCTTGCGGGTTGGTATGAAGCTGACGAAAGCGTCATCCTCGTCACCGGCGGTGAGCCAATCATTTTGCCGTTGACACCCCAGAACTGATTTGCTACTATTTGCCCCATGATGGTTTTTGTGATGACTCAAATGCGCAGTAGTGCCGCCGCAGCCGCCCAGACAAATAGTCTGGTGCTTGCTGCCGCCTGAGTTTTCACCACAATTTAAGCGCAGCACGTTAGCCGCCAGACTGAGCCTGTAACAGTCTGGCGGTTTTTTGTTGCTACGGTAAAATTCCATTTATGGGCAATGTGCCGGCACATTGCCCATAAATGAAAAACGGAGAGGACATGAGACCCACAACCAGTAACGAGATTCGCCAAGCATTTTTAGATTATTTTAGTGAGCAGCAGCATGAGGTGGTTGCCAGTGCGCCGCTGCCGCAATATGACAATCCTACGCTGTTATTTACCAACGCCGGGATGAACCAATTTGTAGATGTCTTTTTGGGGCGCGAGAAACGGCCGTACACCCGTGCCGCTACCGCCCAAAAAGTGATGCGCGTACAGGGCAAGCACAACGATCTGGAAAACGTTGGCCCCTCGCCGCGCCATCACACCTTTTTTGAGATGATGGGCAACTTCTCCTTTGGCGATTACTTCAAAAAAGAAGCCATAGATTATGCCTGGCAATTTGTGACGGGCGTTTTAGAGCTAGAAGAAGAGCGGCTCTGGGCCACCATTTATACGGATGATGACGAATCATTTGAGCTGTGGCAGCGGTATCTGCCTGCCGAAAAAATCTTGCGCTTTGGCAAAAAAGACAACTTTTGGGAGATGGGTGAAACCGGCCCCTGTGGCCCTAACTCCGAAATGTTCTACTACATGGGCGACATGGAAACCTGCGATCCGTCCCGGCTCAACGCCGACGATGACGAAGAGTTCCTGGAATTTTGGAATCTCGTTTTCATGCAGTTCAACCGGGAAAAAGACGGCAGCCTGACCCCGCTGCCCAAGCCCTCGGTAGATACCGGGTTAGGATTGGAGCGCGTGGTACGCATCATGCAGTGGAAAGACAACAATTACGACACCGATCTGTTCAGCGGCGTGCTGGATAGGGTGCAGGAACTGCTTGGCCACAGCGACGCGCTGCGCCAGGAGCATCTGGTTGGCTACCGCGTCATTGCGGATCATGGACGGGCGGCCACGCTGCTCATTGCCGATGGGGTGCGCCCCGGCAGCACCGGCGCCGGCTACGTGCTGCGTATGATTATCCGGCGGGCGGTGCGCTTTGGCTACAGCATTGGCTTCACCGGGCCATTTTTGGCAGAAGTTGCCAAGGTATACATCCAGCAGATGGGCGAAGCGTACCCGGAACTGAATCTGCGTGAGGAGCACGTGCTGCGTACCCTGACGCAGGAAGAAAAGAGGTTTGCCCGCACGCTGGAATCAGCCTTGGTTCAGCTTCATGATGTGGTGGCAGAGCTAAATGAGAAGGGCGAAAAGGAGATTTCTGGCGAGGTGGCGTTTGATCTGTACGCCACGCACGGCCTGCCGCTGGAGATTACTCGCGACGTGGTGCAGGAGCGCGGCTTCACCGTTGATGAAAAGGGGTACAACGAGGCGCGAGAGGCTCACGCTATTGCCAGCGGCAAGGGCGCATTTGGTGAATACAGCGCCGAGACGGGTGTTTACGGCCGTCTCCTAACAACCCTCCAAACTAGCGGCCAACTGGAAGCCGGCGTGGAGTACGATCCGTATTTGGGTGCAGAGACCGAGTCTGAAATTGTGGGTCTCATTCGCGAGGGCAAACTGGTTGAGTCCGTAAAGAAAGGAGATAAGGTGGAGATGGTAACGGCCGTTTCCAACTTTTACGTGGAATCCGGTGGTGAGGTCAGCGACACGGGTCAGATTTTGGGGCTAGACGGCGACGCAATCTTTCGGGTAGACGATACGCGCCAGCCGCTCAACGGCCTGGTGGTGCAGGTGGGCAAGGTGGTTCAGGGCGAGTTTAGGCTGAACCAGCCAGTTCACCTGCAAGTGGATGATATTCGCCGCAGTGATATTCGCCGTAACCACACCGCCACCCACATTTTGCATCAGGAATTGCGCGACCGGCTGGGGACGCACGTTACTCAGGCGGGATCGCTCGTCGCCCCAGACCGTTTGCGCTTCGACTTTACCCACGAAAGCGGCGTCAACAGTGAGACATTAGCCGAAATTGAAAGCAAGATCAATGATGCGATTTTGGCCAATTATCCTGTTGAGATTGAATACATGGGACAAAAAGAGGCCATCGGTCAGGGGGCAATGGCACTCTTTGGCGAGAAGTATGGTGATATTGTGCGTACTGTACAAATTGGATACGAAGGCGAGAAGCCGTACAGCTTTGAGCTGTGCGGCGGCCTGCACGTTGCCGAAACCAACGACATTGGCCTGTTCCGCTTCACCAGCGAAGGCGCAGTTTCGGCCGGGGTGCGCCGCGTGGAAGCAGTAACGGGGCGTTCTGCGCGGCAGCTCATCGCCGAGCGGCTGAACTTGCTGGACCGACTGGCGGGACAGCTAAACGTGCCGGTTTCTGAGCTGGAGTCCCGCATTGAAACGTTGCAGGCGGAGCAAAAAGCTGCGCAAAAGCGCGTTGAGCAGATGCAGCAGCGGCTGGCGGCCTTCCAGTTCGATTCGATTATGGCGCAAACCCAAGAAGTGGCGGGCGTGAAGCTGCTCACAGCTCAGGTTGAGGGCGTACCGGTGGATGGCTTGCGCCAGATGGCCGATCGGTTCCGGGACAATGTGGGGTCGGGTACGGCCGTTCTGGCTACCGTCAACAATGGCAAACCAATCATCATTGCGGCCGTTACCAAAGATTTGATTCCGCGCGGCATCAAGGCTGGCGACATCGTGCGCGAAGTTGCCAAGACGGTTGGTGGCGGTGGTGGTGGTCGCCCCGACATGGCCCAGGCAGGTGGCAAAGATGCCTCCAAATTGCCCGAAGCGTTGGCACTGGTACCGAGCCTAATTAAAGCGGCACTTGAGTAAAAGGAGATTAGAGATTGGAGATTGAGTCTGTTTTTAATCTCCAATCTCCAATCTCCCCTTCTCCTTTTATGCAGATAATCCACCTCGACGAATCAGACGACATCATCTCCATTTGTGATCGCTTGACCTGGGCAGAGATGCAGCAGGCGTTGCTGGTTCTACCGGATGATGGCGGTGTGCTGCGTGAGGGGCTTGATTTGGTGCGCTTGCGTCGTTTTGCCGATAGGCAGCGGCTGGAAGTGGGGCTGGTGACGCCCGATGTGCCGATCTCCCGGCAGGCACGGGCCATTGGGCTGCCCGTTTTCCCATCGGTGGATGTTGCTGAGAACAGCCGCCGAGGTTGGTGGCGCGGACGCAAACGACGTGAGCAGGTGGGGCTGCCTACCGTGGGCGTCGGTGAGTGGGAAGCAGTGTTGGGAACGCCAAGGAGTTTGGCGCAACGGCCGTATCCCTCGCTAGACCCCGCCGACCGCCAAGAAGCCAGCCGACGGTTACAGCCTAAGTCCACCTTGCGGCTGTGGCTGGTGCGCTACGCAGCAATTTTCCTTTTCTGTATTACCCTGGCGATTTTATATGCCGCTTTTACCTACGCCATCCCC
This sequence comes from Candidatus Leptofilum sp., assembly GCF_965223285.1. GTDB lineage: Bacteria > Chloroflexota > Anaerolineae > Promineifilales > Promineifilaceae > Leptofilum. Next base: position 5,946,010 of record NZ_OZ244997.1, read on the forward strand.
GGTGCTACCATAACCTTGCAGCCGGAAACGGAATCCGTTCAGGTAGAACGTCCAGTGGTTGCTGATCCGGCGGTTGAGATTGTAGATTATGCCCTAAACACTGTCCCGGCGCGGCTGCTCGCCACGACTGAATCATGGCAAACCAGCGTCGCCACCACAGGCATTGTGGAACTGCCAGATGCGCCAGCCCGTGGCACCGTGCTATTTGTGAATCAGCTAGCCCAAGCCGTCACCGTTCCGGCTGGCACGCGCGTCAGCACGTCTGACGGCAGCAATATCGCTTTCCAGACGGTGGAAGAGGTGACGCTAGGTGGGGCGGTGGGCAGCACGGCCGAAGTGGACGTAATTGCCGAGCAACCGGGGCCAGAAGGCAACGTAGTGGCCAATTTGGTAAACCGGGTGCAGGGCGCACTAGATTTGCAGGTGGAAGTGCGTAATTTGGAGCCGATGAGCGGCGGGGCTGTGCGAGAAACGGCCGCTGTGACCCCAGAAGATCAGGAGCGGTTACGGGCGCAGGTGCTGCAATTTCTGGAAGCAGTGGCGTTGGCCAACATGGAAGCACAGCTTACCGAGCGGGAATTTTTATCGAAAGATGCCGTGCGTGTGGTCACCATCTTGGACGAGACATTTTCGCACGATGTGGGGGAGCCAACGGCCGAACTGACGTTGGTGATGAGAGCAGAATTGCAAGGAACGGCCGTTGACACCACCGTTGCTTCTGGATTGGCATTTGATTCATTGGGGCAAGCCGTGCCAGATGGTTTTACGCTGGTGCCAGACAGCATCCGCTTTCGCAGCGGTAACGTGGTGGCGGTGGATGAGGCGGGTCGGGTAACCTTTTCTATGATTGGTGAAGGCATCGTGGCGGCGAATTTGGCGTTAGATGGCCCGATTACGGCCGTTACCGGACAATCTCCCGAAACGGCCGCAGCGTACCTTTATGAAAACCTTCCGCTTCGCGCCGTTCCCAGGCTAGACGTTTGGCCCCTTTGGTTTGATCGCGTCCCTTACCTGACGACGCGCATTCAGACGGTGGTTGAGCCATGAGGGAGTATGCAAACTTCACTCGTAAATCGTAGGCAAAACGGCAAGTCAGAACGGCCGTAATCCAGACAATGAAAAGGTCGCAGAATAATCTCAAATTTCTCTGTGTTCTCTGTGGCAAAAAAATATGCATCAGCTAGATTGGAAAGTATTGAACTCAGAATATTTGCTCAGAAATGAGTGGATTGCCGTGCGGGCGGATACCTGCGAGATGGGCAATGGCCGTCTCATCGACCCGTACTACATCATGGAAAGCAGCGACTACGTGAACATTGTGCCCGTTACGGCGGTGGGCGAGATTGTGTTTGTGCGAATTTATCGGCATGGGGTGGTGCAAACCCTGCTAGAAACGCCAGGCGGCCTCATTGACGATGGCGAATCCCCGCTGGCAGCGGCACGGCGCGAACTGCTGGAAGAAACTGGCTGCGACTGTGCTGAGATGCAGCTCATCGGCAGCGGCTCGCCGGATCCGGCGCGGATGAGCTGCCACGCCTATTACTTTTTGGCGACGGGGGTGGTGGAAACGGCCGTTCCCACCTGGGATGCTCACGAAGAGATGGAGCTGCTCAAGCTGCCCATCGCCGAAGCAAAGCGGTTGCTCTTTGCTGGAGAAATTGTAGATTCTGTGCAGCAAAGTGCCCTCTTTTTTGCACTCCACGCTTTGGGGGAACTGGGCTCATGAGCGAAACGTACCCTGGCCGTGTCATGGCGCTGGATTTGGGCAGCAAGCGCATTGGCGTGGCGATCAGCGACCCGACGCGAACAATTGCCAAATCCTATGGTGTGGTGAAGCGCAAATCCCGCGAAGAAGATTTTGCTCGCTACCGGCAAATCATGGCCGAGCAGCAGGTAACGCTGCTGCTAGTGGGCTTGCCCACTACAAGCGAGGGTGAAGATAGCGATACGGCCGTTTGGATTCGTAACTACATCGCCGAGTTCAGCGAGCAGTGTGAGGTGCCCATTCAGTATTGGGATGAGAGCTTTACGACCGTTCACGCTGAGGAAAGCCTGCGTCAGCGCGGTACGCGCGGCAAAAAAGCGCGTCAGCAGGTAGATGCTGTGGCTGCCGCTTTCATTTTGCAGAGTTACTTGGATGCCCATCGAACGTAACAAGCTGTAGCCGCGGATTCTTTCCGCGTATCTGTGGCGCGGAAAGAATCCGCGGCTACAAATATTTGAGGTGAGTTATTAGCACGCAAAAGGTACGCCGCAGAGACCCTTATCAGGAGTCACCCCAGAGCCGCCAGCGGCGCAGGTTGGGCTGCACGGCGCGGGCACTGCTGCTGTTGGTGGTACTCACGGCCTGTTTGTCGGCAGGGCTACTTTTTTATTTTAGGTGGCTGGGGGATGATGTGACGGGAAACGGCCGTTCCCTGCAAGCTCGCGATATTTACCTACAAACCTACCTCACCGCCAACGCAGATGAATTGGAGCAGCCAGCGGGCAATGGCTTTACGCCTGCGCCATTTACCATCGCCACTGGCGAATCCGCCGATACGATTGCGGCTAATTTGGCGGCGGCGGGGCTGCTAAACAACACGGAGCTATTTCTCAACTACCTGCGCTTTCACGGGTTGGATGCCCAACTGGAAGCGGGCGAATACATTATTGACCCCCAGCAAACCATCCCCCAAATTGCAGCTACACTGACCGAAGCGGTGGTGCAGGAAGAAACTGTGCGTTTTGTTGAAGGTTGGCGTCTGGAGCAAATGGCAGATTACCTGGCGGAAAACCCCACAGCCAACGTCGATGCCAACCAATTTTTAGCGATTGTCCAGCGACAGGTAGTGTTTGACCTCAGCCCGTACCCATTTTTGGCCACTTTGCCAGAAACCGCCACGCTGGAAGGTTTTCTGTTCCCGGACACGTACCGTTTGCCACCCGAGGCGGATGCAGTCTATTTGATGGATTTGATGCTGCGAACCTTTGAAGGGCGGGTGACGCCGCAAATGCAGCAAGGGTTTCAGGCGCAAGGCTTGTCCATTCACCAAGCCGTCACGCTGGCAGCAATTGTGGAGCGGGAAGCGGTAGTGGCAACCGAACGGCCGATCATCGCGGGCGTCTTTTACAATCGGCTGGGGCAGGGGATGAAGCTGGAGGCAGACCCCACGGTGCAGTACCCGCTGGGCTACCAGCCAGAAAGCGATAGCTGGTGGAAGTCACCGCTTTGGCTGGAGGATTTAGAGCTGGATTCGCCCTACAACACCTACCGCTATGCCGGTTTGCCGCCTGGCCCCATTGCCAACCCTAGCCTATCTTCACTAGAGGCGGTGGCCTTCCCTACCCAGACGGAGTTCATCTTTTTTGTGGCCGATTGCGAAGCGGCCGTTGCCGGTAGCCACGCTTTTAGCATCACGTATGAGGAGCATTTGGCCAATGTGCAGCGATGTCGCTGATGTCAGAAATCAGTATTCAGTGATCGGTAATCGATTTTCAGTTATTGGCCACTGGTCACTTATTACTGTTTACTGCTTATTGTTTACTGTCCTGACGGCCTGTGCTAGCGTCCAACCAGTGGTGAAAATCGGGCTGGTGGCTCCATTTGAGGGGGCGCAAAGAGAGCTAGGGTACGACGCAATTTACTCGGCACGGCTGGCGGTGCGGGAGATTAATGAAGCGGGCGGCATTGGTGACTATCGCGTTGCTTTGGTGGCGTTGGATGATGGTGGTGATGTGCAGTTGGCGCAGGAAACGGCCGCATCTCTTGCAATTGATCCCGCGGTGGTAGCAGTGATTGGGCATGGTATTGGGGAAACAACGGCCGTTGCCCAGGCTATCTACGCCGAGGCAGGCGTCCCCTTGCTGCCGCTAGGTGACACCCCCTTCACCTCGCAAGACCCTTCCCTGTTGCCAACAGAATTTCATGAAGCATACAATGCCGTCACCCCTTTCGATGAGACTGCTGGCCCCTACGCGGCTGCTACCTACGACGCCATGCAGCTAATCTTCCAGGCAATGGCCGAAGGCGAAACAGAAAGCGGTGCAATCTCCCGCGATTCCGTGACAAATGCGCTCGCTGCATTAAAATACGATGGGCTGGCGGGAACGGTCTATCAGCCTTGAGAGCGGTTTGCTTTAAACAAATTGTGAATAAGAGAGTTGAATATGTTTCGGCGATTTATGGGTATTTTGCTGCTGATCATTGCCCTGGGCGGCATTGTTTTTTCATTTATTGGGGCGCGATTGGGGCATCAGCTAGTGGATCGGGTAGCCGCCAGCTTTACGCAAACCCTTGCACAAACGTCAGATAGCCTGGATATTGTGTCGGAGACGCTGCTGCTAGCCAAAAGCAGCATTGCGGATGTAAACACGGTGGTGAACACGGCCGGAACCACCGCCGAAAATCTTGCAGAAACAGTGTCCGACACACGGCCGTTGCTCGGCCAAATCGCTGTCGTTGCTTCGGATCAGGTTCCCAATAATCTAGAGACAATCCAGGAAGCGTTCCCTAGTTTGGAGCAAGTGGCCGGGGTGATTGATCGCACGCTGGTGACGCTGAACAGCTTCCGTATTGACGAGGAAATTTTTGGCCTGAATATTGAGTATGATTTAGGTATTGATTACGAGCCAGAAATACCGTTCGACCAGTCGGTGCGTGAGTTGAGCGAGGGGTTGGAGGGGATTCCCGAGAGCCTACGCGCCATGGAAGCGTACATCACGGTCACCAGCGACAATCTGGAAACAGTGAGCCAGGACATAAAAACGCTGGCAGATGATTTGGAGACGGTAAACGGCCGTATCAACGAATTCGACCCCATTTTAGATGAATATCTGGTGATGGTCACCGACATCAACGACAGCACTCGCCAGATGCGTGCCCAAATTCGGGAAGAGTCTGATCGCGCAAAGAATGGCATCACGGTTGGGATGGTTTGGCTGGCGTTAACCCAAATTGCACCCTTGTATTTAGGTTGGGAATTGGTGACCGGGCGGCGGGAGCCAAATACATAAGACTGTCTCAATTATATCTTTGCAATCGAGGAGAGAGCATCCTCAGGCTTGTGCTGAACGTAGTCGTAATATGCGACCGGCATCTGAGGATGGCTACTCCTCATCAAGAGGAGGAAGAGGGAAATGTTTCGTAGAATTTCGGGATTTGTGCTGTTGGTCATTGGCTTGATTGGCGTTTTGCTGAGTGTTGGTGGCATTCTGTATAGCGGCCGCGTTGTTGATGCGGCCGTTAAGCTAGTAGACGACACGCTGGGGCTGACAGGTGACAGTATGGCAACGGTGGAAGATACGTTAGCTCTGGCGCGAGGCACCATTGGCGACGTGAATGCCAGCCTGGTGACGGTTGAAGAAACGGCCGATTCCCTGGCCAAAACAATTGAGGACACCCAGCCACTGCTTGAAGAGGTAGCCCAAATTACCGGAGAAGATGCGCCGGACAGTATCGAATCAGTGCAAGGTGCCATCCCGGCCGTGGCTGAAGTGGCTGGCGTTATTGACGACACGTTGCTGACGCTGAATGCCTTCAAAATTGAAGAAGAAATTTTTGGTTTTGAGCTGAATTACGATTTGGGTGTGAACTATCAGCCTACCGTTCCCTTTGATGAAACAGTGTCTGGCTTGGGCAGCAGTCTGGATGGCTTCCCGGATCGCCTGCGCGAACTGGAACCGAGCCTGACGGCCGCTAACGAAAACCTGAGTGCGGTATCTGAGAACATCTACGCAGTTTCGGATGATTTGGCGGTAATAAACGGCCGTGTCGCCGAAGTAGACCCGCTGCTAGGTGAGTACATTGGGCTGGTGCAAAATATCAACACGACGCTAGGCACAACCCAAAGTACGATCCAGGCACAGGTGGGCAATATCAAATTGGGTTTGCAGGTCCTTTTTGCCTGGCTGGGTTTCCTCCAATTTTCGCTGCTTTATCTTGGCTGGGATTTGATGACCCGTAAGGAGCTGGACGAAGAAGCTATTGAGGAGGCAGTAGAAGAGGCACTGGAAGAGATTGAAGAACGGGAAGCAAAAGAGGATAGAGCATAAACAACTGGTTAGGCAGATTGATTACCTCATGCAAAGACGCGAAGGTGCAAAAGGAAAAATGTATGGCTTCGCGCCTCTGCGTGAAATTCAATGACAATGCTTTGCTCCATCCGTGAAAAGTGAGAAAGTTCTCACTTTTCATTGCTGCCTATTTCACTTTTTATCCTGTCTGAATACCCTTTTTCCATGCGAAAAGCGCGACATTTATGGTACGCTGGGCTGGTTGTAGTCATTATGCTAGTGCTGATTGCCTGTGGTGAATCCACTCCGGCGACGAGCAAGGTGCCTGAACCGACAGCGGATTTAGCCATCCAACCGACCCCAACACTGGCATCTGGGGTGCCATCCTTGCCCCCACCAACCCCGCAGCCCAATCAGGCAGAAGAGGCAGTGGGAACGGCGGTTGCCACCATCCCCACCGTCACACCTTTGCCCACCGTGACCCCGCTGCCTTCGCCAACCCCGTCTCCTGCGCCACAAATTCGCTTGACGCTGGCAGAAACACAGCTATACAATGGCGATTTTGCCGCCGCTGTCGAAAATCTGACCGCCGCCAAGCAAATCCAGGAAAGCTACACAGCCTCGCAGCAGATGTACATTTTGTATCAGTTGGGGGTGGCCTTGCAGGCAGACGGCCGTTTCGCCGAAGCTATTGCTGCTTTTGATGATTTGGCAATTCAATTCCCAGACTCTGTGCCCACTGACGTTGATTTGCGGCTGGGGCAGCTTCACGCCGCATTGGGAGATAGCCAATCGGCCATTGCTGCCTACCAATTTTATTTGGGGCAAAACCCCGACATGGCCGCCTACGTGGAGCCGCTGCTGGCCGAAATCTATGCGGCCAATGGCGAAACTGCTTTGGTGATAGCCGCCTATGAGGCAGCGGTAGAGGCCCCCGCCCAGCGGCTGAAAGAAGTGGCCAACCGGCAGCAGTTGGCTCAGCTTTACGTGGAAAACGGCCGTTTCACCGAAGCCATCACCCAATACGACGCCATCCGCAACCTGGCCCGCACCGAATTCACCAAAGGTCAGATGAACTACCTGGCAGGGATGGCTTATCTGGCCATAGAAGATACGGAGGCGGCGTACGGCCGTTTCCGCATCGGCCTTACGCAATATCCTCGCGCTTACGAATCGTACCTGGGACTGGTGCAGTTGGTAGAGGCTGGCGTCATTGTGGACGAGTATCAGCGCGGCATTGTCAACTTCCACGCCCAATCGTACCAGCCCGCTATCGCTGCCTTTGAGCGGGTCATCGCCATCCGCCCGGACGACTATCCTGCCGATACCCATCTTTACATTGCCTGGAGCTACGAAGCGTTGGGCAACGGCGCAGCGGCGTTGGTTGCCCTGGCGCAGTACGCCACGCTGGAACCCGCCGCTGGACTATTTGAAGAAGCCAATTTGCGCGCCCGTGCTGGAAATTGGGCTGCTGCTTTGTCGCTTTATCAAGATTATTTAACGCAGTTTCCCGACGGAGCCGATGCGCCGCTGGCGGCATGGCGCGGGGCCAATGCGGCCGCAAATTTGGGGGATGTGGATACGGCCGTTTCCCTCTACACGCTGCTCGGCAATAACTACCCGGAATTTGATGAGTCTGCGGAAAGTTTGTTTTTGGCGGGTCGGTTGGCGAATGAAGCGGGGGATGTGGAAACTGCTCTGGATCGCTGGCATCAACTCATCTTAAATTACCCACAAACCGAGTACGGTGGCGCAGGCGTACTCTGGCTCCAGCGCACGCTGCCCAATTATGCGCCAACTCCCACCGCCACGCCCGATCCAGATGCCACTGTCGAGCCAACACCAACGGGAACGCTTGCACCTAGCGAACCGGAAGCGGCCGTTCCCACCATTGATCCCGACGAAATTGCCAGCGACGCGCAGCGGCTGCTGCTCACCAATCGGCGGGTGGATTATTATTGGTTGCGGGCGGAGGGATTGGCTGCTGGGGATGAGGCGTTTGTGGGCAACGGCCGTTTCTTCCCGCCAACTCCCTTCGAGCAGGAAAGTTTGCAGGCAGACGCTGAAATGTGGCTGCGAGATTGGCTGCTGCTGGATGAAGACGCCCCGGTCAGCCAGCTTAGTGCCACGCTTGCAGGCGATCCCCGGCTGATTGTGGGCCAAAAGCTGTGGAATGCAGGCTTGTTGGAAGCTGCCAAAGCCGAATTCGAGAATTTGCGTGTTTCTGTAGCCGATGATGCGCTTTTGAGCTATCAGCTTGCCCTCTACTTCCGCGACATCGGCCTCTACCGCTCCTCCATTTTGGCAACCTCCAGCGTGCTCAATTTGTCCGGGCAGAGCGTCTTTGAAGCACCTAAATTCATCGGGCAGCTTGCCTACCCGGTCTACTATGCTGATCTCATCTTGCCATTGGCCGAGCAATATGAGTTTGACCCCCGCCTGCAATTCAGCCTGGTGCGGCAAGAGAGCTTGTTCGAGAGCTTTGCCCGCTCTGGCGCTGCCGCGCAAGGGTTGAGTCAGGTCATTCCAGACACGGGCGCATACATCGCCAACCTGCTTAACTGGCCGAACTTTGTAAACGAGGATTTGTACAAGCCGTATGTGGGGCTAAATTTTGGTGCATTTTACCTAAGCCAGCAGCTTAACAGCTTCGACGGCCACGCCCACGCCGCCTTGGCTGCCTACAACGGCGGCCCCGGCAACGCCGCTCGCTGGTACAATGCGGCTGGCGGCGACCTCGATCTATTCGTTGAAACGGTCAACTTCCCCGAAACCCGCCTCTACATCGAGCGCATTTTTGTTGGCTTTGTCATTTACGACTTTTTGTACGGCAGATAGTGCCGCGGCTGGTATAATTGCGCTATCTGTAAACAGGTGATTGGAGACTGGAAATTTGCGATTGTATTGCTCTTAATCTCCAATCTCTAATCTCTAATCTCTAAAAAAGGAGTGCCTCATGGCCCTGCACCCTCTCGCCGGGAAGCCAGCCCCCAGCGACATGCTCGTAAATATTCCTCGACTCATTTCTACTTATTACATCACCCATCCCGACCCCAACAACATTGATGAAAAAGTGAGCTTTGGTACGTCTGGTCATCGCGGCTCATCTTTGGCGGGTAAATTTAACGAAGATCATATTTTGGCGATTAGCCAATCCATCTGCGAATATCGCCAAAAAGTGGGCATTCGCGGCCCGCTGTATTTGGGGATGGATACACACGCACTGTCCGAAGCAGCGCAGGCAACGGCCGTTGAGGTGTTTGCGGCCAATGGGGTGGAGCTATTCATTCAAGCTGATTTAGGGTACGCACCGACACCAGCCATCTCGCACGCCATTTTAACGTACAATAACGGTGGCAACGCCACCCGCGCCGATGGCGTCGTCATCACCCCTTCGCACAATCCGCCGGATGACGGTGGCTATAAATACAATCCGCCCGAAGGTGGCCCAGCCCCTTCGGAAACCACCCAAACCATCCAGGATCGGGCCAATGAAATATTGGCTGATGGGTTAAAAGTGGTGAAACGGATGCCGCTGAAGCGAGCGATGCAGGCCAGCAACGTTCACCATTACGATTTTATGATGCCCTACATCGCCGATCTGGAAAACGTGATTGATATGGCCGCCATTGCTCAGGCTGGCCTCAAAATCGGCGTGGATCCGATGGGCGGGGCGGCAATTGATTATTGGGAACCAATTGCCGAGAAATATGGGCTAAACTTGACGATTGTGAATACGGCCGTTGACCCCACCTTCCGCTTCATGACCGTAGACAAAGATGGCAAAATCCGCATGGACTGCTCCTCGCCCTACGCCATGGCCAGCCTCATTCGGCTCAAAGATGAGTTTGACATCGCCTTTGGCAACGACCCAGACGTGGATCGGCACGGCATCGTGACCAAAAGCACCGGACTGCTGAACCCGAACCATTATTTGGCGGTGGCGATTTGGTATCTGTTCCAGCACCGCCCCGGCTGGCCTGCGGACGCGGCGATTGGCAAGACGCTCGTGTCCAGCTCGATGATTGACCGGGTGGCGGCCAAATTGGGGCGGCGGCTGGCGGAAGTGCCGGTCGGCTTCAAATATTTTGTAGATGGCTTGGTCGATGGCTCCTACGGATTCGGCGGCGAGGAAAGCGCGGGCGCATCCTTCCTGCGGCACAACGGCAAAGTGTGGACCACTGACAAGGATGGCATCATTTTGAATTTATTGGCGGCGGAGATTACGGCCGTTACCAACCGCGATCCCGGTGAGCATTACCAAGAGCTGGAGGAGATGTTTGGCAGCCCCGTCTACCAGCGCAGCGATGCCCCCGCCAGCCGCGAGCAAAAAGCGATTCTTAGCAATCTTTCGCCAGAAATGGTGAGCGCAAGCGCGATGGCGGGCGAACCGATCGCAGCCAAATTGACCCACGCACCGGGCAACGGCGCAGCCATCGGTGGGCTGAAAGTGGTAACGGAGAATGGTTGGTTTGCCGCACGGCCGTCTGGCACTGAGGACATCTACAAAATCTACGCCGAAAGTTTCAAAGGCGAAGACCACTTGCGCCAAATCCAGTCCGAAGCTAAAGAAATCGTCCAGGCGGCCTTTGATGGTGCGTAAATAAACAACTGCTTTCTAGAATGGATGTTCTAAGTTATAATACCCACCAAGTCAGGTGGGTATTTTTTTTGCCAACTTGTGAGCTGGTTGACCCCCTTGCACTAGAAAGACAATTGGAGATATGCAAGATGATGAATCCGGGTGTTGATAACTATTTGGGGGTGGGATGCGGCCGTTGTCCCTTAGGCGGCACACCAGATTGTAAAGTCCACAACTGGCCAGACGTTTTGGTCAAATTACGTGCTATTCTGCTGGAAACGGACTTGACTGAAGAAGTGAAGTGGAGCGTGCCTTGCTACACGTTTGACGGCAAAAATATCCTTCTGATGAGTGCCTTGAAAGGGTATGTGGTGCTTGGCTTTTTCAAGGGCGTTTTGCTAAAAGACCCGCACGGCGTTTTGATTCAATCTACACCCAACATGCAGGCAGAGCGCCAGCTTCGCTTTACCACGGTGGAGCAAGTTGCGGAGTTGGAGCCGATAATAAAAGCAATTGTAAAGGATGCGATTGAAGTGGAAAAAGCGGGTTTGGAAGTTGAGTACAAAAAAGACCTCAGAATTTGACGTCCCGGAAGAGCTGACGGCCAAATTTGAAGAAGACCCGGCCTTCAAAGCAGCGTTTGAGGCGTTGACACCGGGACGGCAGCGAGGTTATCTGCTTCATTTTTCTGGCGCCAAGCAGTCCAAAACGCGCACATCGCGCATTGAAAAGTGCTTGCCAAAAATCTTCGAAGGCATCGGATTACACGACCGCTATTAAGCTTGACCATTTTGTAGCCGCGGATTCTTTCCGCGTTCCAATGGCGCGGAAAGAATCCGCGGCTACGGTGAAGGAGAAAAAAGCATGTGGGAACAAAAACTAGAGCGTTACGATAAGTTGGTGGATAAATGCCCAAGATTTGTGCGAAAAGGGAAAACTGTGCCCTACACCTCGGCAAACGGGCATATGTTTTCGATACTTAACAAGGATGGTGAATTGGGCTTTCGCTACGGCAAAGAGGTTCAGCAAAAGTACATTGAGGAATTTGACACGACCCTCTTTAAGTCCTACGGAGCCACCATGCGCGGCTACGTGCTAATCCCTGAGCATATGTTTGAAGATTTGGACAAATTAGCCGAATACCTGAACGAAAGCTACGATTACGTGACGTCGCTTGAACCAAAATAAATCGAGACAATCATATTTCTTGGCTCATATTCCATTACAAAACTTGAGATTTAGGTATCATTCTCTTTGCTTGATGTTGAATTTAAATTGAATGAAGTCAAAACGCGGTCGAATATGCCTTCAAACTCGTCTATTTTATGTGCTGGTGCGCTGAATTGAAGAATATAGGCATCTTCGCCTGATAGAACATATACATTGGTGATCAAAAACGTTTTTAGTCTAAGGCGTGAGTGTTTACGGTAAGTCTGGATCAAGACTGGATAATCTTCCAATCCAATATTGCTGTCCTCAAGTTGTGAGATTGACCACCCACCACCGGTTATTTCAATCAAATCTAATCCCCAGTCAGCTATGTTTTCCAGAGTTCCATTTGGCATTCTGCGATGATGGACTTTAATAGAACTCTGTGAAGGAACGAGGAAAGCGTCACCACTAATAAAATGAACAGCTAAATCATCCTGGTTCTTGTATCCGTTTGTGTATTCACCAAGTTTGACCCAATGTGCAGGATAATCAATCGCAAATTCATGGTGCTGACTGGTAAATGTTCGCCAATCCCCATAAAACCAGCTAATACGGGTCAGTGTGTAAAGAAGATAAACAAATAGCAGTGCGCCAAATTTCGTTGGAATAAGAATGTGCCGCTGGGTATTACCAATATTTATTTCTTTCCAATGTACAAAATGGTAAATTAGTTGTTTGATAGACCCAATCATGTTTCTTGGTTTCCAAACTACCATTTGGCATGGGGATAATGGTTTAGAATGTTTTGATCTTTGGAAATGAGAATATCACTGTTTAAGCTGGCGTTGGCGACGATGAGGCGGTCGAAGGGGTCACGTGTCCAGGAAACGGCCGTTGCCTCACCAACCACCGCCTGAAAACGTTTATCACACGTTTGCAAGCCAATTCGTGCTGCCAAATCAGTTATGATTGTCTGGGCATCCACCGTAATTCGCTCGATTTCATGCAAATATTGCAGCTCTAGCTGCACAATGGGGGAGACGATCAGATCATTCTCATTGAGTAATGCTTGAATCTCGTCACTAAATCGCGCTAGCTGCCCAGCATAGAGCCACACTACCACATGCGTATCAAGGTAAATCAAGATTCACCTCTTTTTCCCAGCTAATGGCCACTAAATCTTCTGGATCACCCTGAATGACATTTGAACGAGGGATTAGATTCTGCAATTTTTGGCCTGACTCCACCGGGACTATCCGTAGGCGCTTGTTTCCTTTATTGATTTCCAGTGGAATACCACTGTCCAGGACTTCTTCTAGTAGCTTGTAAATATTAGCGCGAAGCTCAGTTGGGGTTACGGTTTTCACTTTTTCACCTCCTCCTCCAGAATACGTACGCTCAACAATTGATGTACGTACATGATAATTGATCGGCGAAGGATAGTCAAATGTGTGTGGCATGGCGGGACGCTGGCACAGCCAGAGTAAATAGCAAACGGCCGTTTACCATTCCCCATTTTTCGGTTAACATTGCGGCCTTATGGAAACAAAACTGTCTCGCTGGTGCGATGGTCTTATTGAGGTCGGCTGGCTGTTTGTGGTCATTGCCGTCCCGCTCTTCTTCAACATTCATTCTGATCGTGTTTTTGAACCGGATAAATTGACGCTCATGCGCTCCATTGCTTTAGTGATGGGGGTTGCCTGGCTGGTGAAATTTGTGGATTTACGGCAGTGGGAGCTCGCTTCCCGCCTGCGCTGGCGCGCCGACAATTCGTTTTGGCGAATGCCATTTTTGCTAATAATCACCTTGCTGGTGCTGGTTTACATCATTTCCTCCATTTTCTCGGTGACGCCTGCGGTGAGCTGGGCGGGGTCTTACCAGCGGCTGCAGGGGACGTACACGACGCTCTCTTACATCGTTATTTTTGGCACCACGATTGCCACGATGCGGACGCGGGCGCAGGTGCGACGGTTGGTAACGGCCGTTATCATCACATCCATTCCCGTCGCCTTTTACGGCCTGCTGCAACATTTCGATTTGGACCCGCTGCCTTGGGCCGGGGACGTGACCCAGCGCGTGGCGGGACACATGGGCAACGCCATCTTCATTGCCGCCTACCTCATCATGGCCGTGCCGCTGACCGTGGCGCGAATTATCGCCTCGTTTAGCTCGATTTTGAGCGATGAGGAGCTGTCTGGCGCGGACGTGATGCGCTCGTCGGCCTACATTTTTGCGGTGGCGATTCAGCTCATTGCCATTTACTGGTCTGGTAGCCGGGGGCCGTGGCTGGGATTGGGGGCTGGACTGTTTGCCTTCATTTTGGTGGTGCTGGTTGGGCTGCGAAACGCTGCCAAAGACCAGGGACGGTTCCGTTTGAAGGAAGCTGGGACTGGGGCGGCGTTTGTTTTGGTGGGAACGGCCGTATCCTACACCGTCATCCTGCTCATCTTGCGCGGACTTACTGGGGCGGGCTTGCTGGCGAGTCTGGCCGGGGCGATGTCCAGCTTTGTGGCGTTTGTCTTTGCCGTGGCCTTGGTTGTGGTAGGCATGTTTGTCTTGGTTGCCGCCCGGCGCGGCTGGCGCTGGCTCTGGTTTAGCTGGATTGTGATGTCGGCTGTGTTGGCCATTTGGTTGGTGCTGTTTAATCTGCCCAGCGACACAAACGCACGACTGGCCGAAACGCCTGTGGTGGGCAACGTCTTCACCACGCTAAACGAATGGCGCGAACTGCCCAGAATCGGCCGTTTGGGGCAGGTTTTGGAGGCTGACACGGGCACAGGGCGGGTGCGTACCCTCATTTGGGAGGGGGCGTTGGAGCTGATTCAGCCGCACGAACCCATCACCTTCCCCGATGGCAGCAGCGATACGTTCAACTTTTTGCGGCCGTTCATCGGCTACGGTCCAGAATCCATGTACGTGGCCTACAATAGCTTTTATCCGCCGGAGCTAGCCACATTGGAAGCCCGTAACGCCTCGCCGGACCGCTCGCATAACGAGACTTTTGACGCTTTGGTGATCACTGGGGTATTGGGCTTTTTGATATGGCAGGCGTTGTACCTCAGCGTCTTTCTATACAGCTTCCGCTGGCTAGGCGTGCTTCGCAGCAAGTTTGAGCGCAATTTGCTCATTGGCTTGTGGATTGGTGTGGGGGTGATTACGGCCGTTGCCTTCACCATTTGGGGCGGGGCGGTGTACATTGGCGTGGCCCTGCCGTTTGGCTCCATTTTGGGGCTGGTGCTGTACCTGATTTATTATGCCCTGTTTGCCAGCAGCGATGAGAAAAATGAGCAACCTTTTGCTGCTGAGCGTCTATTAGTAGTGGCGTTGGTTGCCGCTATTTTGGCTCATTTTGTAGAAATTCACTTTGGGATTGCTATATCCGCTACTCGGCTGCATTTCTTCCTCTACGTAGGATTGCTGTTTATCATTACCTACTGGTTGCCCCAACAGCAAGGCAGCTCCACTGTTGCCGAGGAAGATGCGTCAACGCCCAGCAGAGGCAAGGGTAGGCGTCGTCGCGCGGGGCGCAAGGCTACAACGCCAGCCGTTTTTGCTAGTTGGACAGGGCCAGTGCTGCTGTATGGCTTTATGCTCACGCTGCTCATTGGCATCATAGGCTTTTCCTTCATCACCTATTCGCAGCCTCCCAATTTGGTGATTGAAAACGCTACCGATTTAACGGCCTTGGATGTGCTGAACCAAAGCCTGTTTGTCAATATCAAGCGAGATTTCATCGAGTCTCCCTTTGTTTACCTAATGCTCGTGCTGGCTTGGAGCTTAGGCTTGCTCATTGCCGTGAGTGAGATGGTAAAGGATGGGGAGCTAAAAATTACGGCCGTTTCCCGCGAAATCAACGACAGCCGCCAAAATAATATTGCCATCACTTTTTTGGTGGTGGGTGCGGTTTCACTCTTATTCCGCCTCATTTTCCCACTGCCGGATAATGCCACCGCAACCGCTTTGCTAGGCCAAACGCTGCTGTGGATTTGGGGTGCACTTTGCCTGTGGGCGGGCGGCAATTTAATGCTGGCTTTGACCAAAAATGCTCGTTTATTCGCGGCGGGCGTAGCGGTGACAGGCTTGCTGTTCTCGCTACCGGTAATTGTGGGCGGTGGCTTTTTGGCAGGATTGGGTACGGTCGTTTTTAGCGGCATCATCCTCTACTACTTGTGGGATCCCGCCTGGCGCAATTTGCTGACCCCGGTTGGCCTGATGGCGACCATTTCATTTGTATTTGGCTTGCTGTACGCGTTGTTCCAAGCCAATTTGTACCGTTACTCGCTGCTTTACCGTGCCTTTGAACCCCCACCGCAAACGGTGGAGCAGCTACCCAGTTACCTCATCGACGAAGCGGCGTATGCGGCCGACTTTTTGACCTACTTCTACATCTTTGTCTTTTTGCTGATGGTGGTAGCCGCCTTTGCCGTGAGCACGGGCAAGAAACCGCGACTGCGCCGCAACGGCTCAACGCCGGGATACGCTATTTTGGCTATATTGATGGCAGTGGCCAGTGTGATGGTGGTGCTCACAAATTTGCAAATTGTGCAGGCAGATATTGTGTATAAACGCGGCCGTTTTTACGATAGTGAAGCGGCGGCCACGGGCGATCCCAACGCTTGGGAATACGCCATCGCCATCTATCAAGATGCCATCGATCGTGCCCCGAACGAAGATTTTTACTACCTGTTCCTGGGACGTTCCTATTTAGAACTGTCGAACGTGACAACCGATTTGGTGCGGCAGGAGCAGCTTTTGGCGGAGGCAGAGCAACAACTTTTTATCGCGCAGGAAATAAATCCGTTAAATACAGACCACACTGCCAACTTGGCCCGACTGAACACGCTTTGGGCTAACAGCAGCGGCAATGACGCCGTGCGTGCCCAGAATCTGGCCGATGCGGAACAATTTTACAAACGTGCTTTAGAGCTAAGTCCGCAAAATTCGATCATTCGCAATGAATACGCCCGCCTAGTGCTGAGTCAGGGCCAAAATTGCGTAGGTGGCTTGGACATTTACGAGCAGTCTGCCACCATTGATCCGTTCTATGCTGACACCTTCTTTACTTGGGCAGATGCCGCCGCCGCCTGCGCCGCTGAAGCGGATGGAGCAGACGCAGATGCGTTTTATGCAGAAGCGGTTACGGCCTTGCGCCAGGGGCTAGACTTGGAGCCAGACAATGCCCGCGCCTGGCTACGGGCTGGCCAGCTTTACCAACGAATTGATGAATTCACAGAGGCGATTGCCGCCTACGATGAGGCCCTGCTGCTCGACCCCAGCCAGCAGGAGATTCCGGCCTGGAACGTGAAATATTTGCAGGCGCAAGCATACCGGGATTTGGGCCAGCTAGATGAAGCGGAAGCGTTGGTTGCTGAAGTGCTACAATTGAGTCCGCCAGAATACCAGGGCGAGATTCAGCTTTTCCTCCAGCAGCTCCGGCCCGATTCTACCTCTCCTGCGTCGTCGGTGGATGAGGAACGGCCGTTAGCCAACATCCCCCCCGCCGAACGCAACAACTTCTACAGTGAATACCCTGCCTTCGTAATTGACCTATCCCAAATGTATGAGGCCATCATTCAAACCGAAAAGGGAGAGCTTCGTTTACGACTATTTCCGGAGGAAGCCCCACTAGCGGTGAACAGCTTCGTCTTTTTGGCGCAGCAAGGCTTTTATGATGTCACCACCTTCCATCGCGTTTTGGCAGATTTTGTGGCGCAGGGGGGCGATCCCACCGGTACGGGTGGTGGCGAGCCAGGCTATCGCTTCACCGACGAGGTAGACAACGGGCTAACCTTTGATCGCCCTGGTTTGCTGGCAATGGCTAACGCCGGGACAAACACAAACGGCAGCCAATTTTTCATTACGTTTGCAGAACAACCGGCTTTGAACGGCCGTCACACCATCTTTGGCGAACTCATTGCCGGCGAAGATGTGTTGCAAAGCCTCACCTTGCGTGACCCCGAACAAAATCCTGAGTTTATCGGCGACCAAATTGTGCGTATAGACATTATTGAGGTAGCCGACGAATGAAATCCGCCAATCCCCACTCTCCTCTTTCTGCCTTTTAAGCTATGCAAACCGTCCTTGCCATTTTCCTCATGGCACTTTCCGTTACAGTGATCAGCATTCCCTGGGTGCGTCGCCTGGCACTTCGTACGGGCTTTGTAGATAGTCCCGCCAAGCGCAAGCTGCACAGCACACCAATGCCGCTGTTGGGCGGGGTGGCTATTTTTGGCGGTGCCGTGCTGGCTGTCATCGCTTTCGTGCCAGCATTTCCTAACACGGTGGCCGGCGTTTTGCTTTCCCTTACTGTCGTTGCCTTGGTTGGTCTGCTAGATGATCGGTACGGCTTACCCGCCTGGGTGAAGCTGACCGGGCAGTTTGTCGGCTTTCTCATTCTGGCTCTATTTGATATTCGCGTTAAGCTGCCGCTGCCGGAATTCCTCAATTACACAATCACTTTTATATGGCTGGCGGGCATCAGCAACGCCGTCAACTTTTTAGACAACATGGATGGCTTGAGTGCTGGCGTTAGCGGCGTGGCGGCAGCGTTTATCATGCTGTTGGGGTTGCAAAATGATCAATTCTTGGTGGCTGGTTTGGCAGCGGCCGTTTTTGGGGCATGCCTCGGTTTTTTGCGGTTCAACTTCAAGCCCGCCCAAATCTTTATGGGGGATACCGGCTCGCTGTTTCTTGGCTTCATTTTGGCGTTGCTAGGGTTGCAGCTGCGCTTTCCGGCCAACAGCAGCTTTGTCACCTGGATGGTGCCTGTCTTTATCTTGGGATTGCCAATTTTTGACACAACGTTGGTCATTGTTTCCCGGCTGCGGCGCGGGGTTAGCCCCAACACGGCTGGCAAAGACCATTTGAGCCACCGCCTGGTGCAGCGGGGGTTTAGTCAGCGGGAAGCCGTGCTATTGCTTTATTTACTAACCGGCGCGAGCGGCATGATTGGCGTGTTTGTAACCGAGGCAACGGTTGTAGAAGGCTACCTGATTTTTGGCACGATGCTGCTGCTGGGGGGCGCGGCCATTTGGCAGTTAGACAAGCCTGCATAATCATTTTCTCTCTTTCTTTAGTTTTTCCTGTGAATTGGTTTCAATAGTTGCATAAACGTGGCAATTCCGTCGGGTCGGTCTCATACTTGGATGGTATGTTATTTAGGCTTGCGTTTTTTCTTTTTTAGCCACCAAGCAGTAATGGTTAGAGGTTCGCTATGTCTTTTGATTGGCAGACAGAAGAAGAGAATGATTGGGATGAGCAGACGTGGCAAGAAGCGCCGGAAACGGCCGTTTCTCCCACACGCCCCTGGCGCACAATCATCATTATTGTTGTCCTCTTGGCGGTTGGCGGCTTTGTTGTTTACCAGCAGGTAAACCAGCGTCTTGATGAGGCGACCGCTGCTGTCGAGACAGATATTTTTGCGACGCACAACTTACTCAGCCGTGCTGCTGCCAACCATGATGGTGAATTGGGCAAGGCGGTGCTTTCTGGGCGCGATATGGGCTGGAGCCAGGCGCAAACCAATTTGTTGTCGGCAGGCTTGTTTTCTCAAAATCCCCCTTTCGGTTTGACCTTGGCAAATGCAGACGGTGCCTCTGCGCCGCTCTCCCGCGAGGATGATCGCTTTGTGTCGCTAGAAGTGGATCCAGCACTCAACGGTGCCGAACTGCAATATGGTCAGGCGTACCTTGCTTTTACCGAGGATGGCATAGAGTCGATAATTTTGCAGCGAACGGCCGTTTACCGTCGCGGTGAAACCCGTTGGCTGCTCTCGCCACCGCTGGATGAATTTTGGGGAGACTGGCAAACTGAAGAAACAGCCAACATGAACGTGAGCTTCCCAGCACGGGACGCAGAAGTTGCTATTCAGCTTACAGAGGATTTGAATAACTTGATAGCAGAAGCGTGTGAGCAACTGCCTGATCTGAACTGCTCTAGCACTATTCAGCTTCGCCTGGACAGCGATCCAGAAAGCCTGCTGGCAGTTGCTGACTCAGCCAATCTGTACGATGGCAATTTGCGGTTAAATTTACCCACGCCTTCGCTCATTGGCCTGCCCGTCAATGAAGTCGGGTACCAGGCGTTGCTAAATGCGTATGCAGCCCAGGTGCTTGCCGGTCTTGTGGCCCATTCTGTGGAATATGAGTGTTGTGAACACGCGCCGATGTTCCAGGCATTGATGCGCTACCAATTAAGTGAATTAGAATTGGTCGATTGGCCCGTGACCCAACAGACACAGCAGGATTTAGCCGCGACGGGTGTGCATACTGAACTGCTTTTTCCATATTGGAGCAGTTCCGATTTTGGGCAAATTTTCAATGACAGCAGTTGGCAGCTTTATGGATTTGTAGACTTTCTACTTAAGCAGCATGCACCTCAACTGTCGGTGCGGGATGTGATGCGTGAGATGAACAGTTCGCGAACGTACCAGGCCTGGCTGGTTGGATTGCGGCGGGAGGTAGGTGGCCAACCTTTTGGTGAAATAGACCGAATTTCCCGCGATTGGTGGTTTTATGCGATGACACAGGCGGAAATAACGGCCGTATCTCAACAACCCATCTCGTTGCCAGCTCAGGATTTGCAAATTGGTTGCCTTGCCAATTTGGACGACTCTTTTGAAAACCCGCCTGAATCAGTTTTGTATCGTTACCAGTTAGATAAGGAGCAATGGCGCGAAGAAGGGATATTTGCCGGATTGGCCTTTTTTAACCCCTTGCCCCAGGATAATGGTGTGATTTTGCAACTTATTGACACCACGTCTTCGCAGCCTGCTTGGCAAACGGTCTGGTGGGAACAAGGTGGAGGGGTAAATATTCTGAATGCTGATGAAATTTACTCAATTTCACTGGGGCAGATGGACCCGGAAGGCCAATTCCTGCTAACTTATTTTGGAAACAATAATGACGAATTTGTCCCCAAACCGCTGCTGGTGGACATTCAAACCTGTGAGACAGGGGAGTGTGAGCGTACTGTATTGGCCGAAGTCCCGCATTGGTCGCCCAATGGGCAAGGGTTGCTGCTTACGACTGAGGGAATGTTCTCAAGCACGCAATATCTTGTAGACAGACGAATTATCTCTTTGAACTCTGAAGCTCAGAATTTGCCGTCCACCATTCAATATCGTGCTGCTCAAGATGCACCGCAAACGGCCGTAATTGTTGGCGAAGGCAGCGCACCATTTTGGATCAATAATCAGGAATTTGGGTACATACGCACGCTTTTTGATGATGTGCAAACCCCCACACAGGAGTTGATCATTGCCTCGATTAACAATCCCGACCCCACATTCTTGCTGACAGCCGCTGAGTTAGCCGAAGCTCTACCAGAGGGTGAAGCTCTCTCTTTGCAAATGCGGTATGCCGTCACCCACCCAAGGGATGAAGCGTTGCTGGTAGTGATGGCTATGCAGCAAGCATCTGATGGCTACCTCTTCTTGGTCAATCGCCAGAATGGCAGCGTTGAAATGCTGTTTCCACTCAATAACTCTAGAGGAGAACACACGCTTGGATTCTCGCCAGACGGCCGTTTCCTGGTAGCAACTGGTGCTATGCGGCCAGAAGCCAGCGGGCTGAGCCGGCAAAACTCGCTTTTTGGTGCCTTATTCCTGTACGATTTTGAAACAGATGACCTACAAACGATTTTAGTTAACACCGACACGTTTTTGCCTTCCTTTACGTTTGATTGGTCTATGGATGGCAACTGGTTGGCATTTACGCGAGCCGCCAATGTGCTGGGCCTTGTGGCCCCAGCCTATGACTTCCAGCAGGCCATCCCGCATGAAAATGGTGATTGCACCTCGCTTGCCTGGATAAATCCGTAAGAATTTGGCTTATCTATGAGAGGAAGCATGATATGAGCAAACAGAAAGTTCAGCAGCAATTTGGGGCCAACGCCGCCGCCTATGCCACCAGCACGGTTCATGCTAAAGGGTATAGCCTTAAACGGCTGATTGAAATCACACAGCCACAATCTGATTGGCATGTGCTGGACGTGGCAACTGCTGCCGGGCACACAGCCTTTGCCTTTGCATCCCACGTTGCCCACGTTACTGCCACCGATCTCACGCCAGAAATGTTGGTCGTGGCTACCAACCTTGCCGAGGATAAAGGGCTCACCAACCTTACATTCGCGCCAGCAGATGCCGAAGCATTGCCCTATGATGCTGCTTCTTTCGATTGTGTGACCTGCCGCATTGCGCCACACCATTTCCCCAACATTCAGCAATTCATTGCTGAGGCAGCGCGGGTGCTAAAACCTGGCGGCTTGCTGGCCGTTGTTGATAACATCGTGCCGGGAACGCATCTGCGGGGCAAAAAAGCGCGGCTGCTCAATGAAGCGGGTAACTACGTGAATGCCTTTGAAAAACTGCGCGACCCCAGCCACGGCCGTTGCTGGAGCGTCTCTGAGTGGGTATATGGGTTTGGTCAGGCTGGTTTTGCCGTGGAACACCAAGAGTTGCTGAGTAAAGAGATGGAATTCAGCGGCTGGGCGACTAGGATGCAGGCATCTCCTGAGGACATTACCAGATTGAAGGCAATGTTGCTGCAAGCACCAACGGCCGTGGCGGAATTCTTGACGCCCCAAATCAGCAACGATAGAATCACCTTTCGTTTAACAGAACTACTGATTGTTGGAAGATGTGGCTAGGCGTAGTGGTTAGTGGCTGGTATGGTCTACTAGCAACTCGCAACTAAAACTATGAGCAAAAAATATCATTTCTGGATTACAGGCTGTCAGATGAACTATGCCGATGCTCGGCGCGTGGCGACGGAGCTGGAAAAGCTCGGCTACAGTGCCACCGGCCGCGCGGAAGACGCCGATGTGATTGTGCTAGAAACATGCACGGTGCGTCAGCAGTCAGAAGACAAGGCGTACGGGAAGCTGCAAAATTTACGGCCGTTAAAAGAGAAAAATCCAGACAAAAAAATTGCGGTAATGGGCTGCGTGGTGGGCGTGCGCGGTAATGAGCACCTTGAGCAAAAGTTCCCTTTTGTGGATGTTTTCATGGAGCCATCCACCGATGGTAAGCCGCTTGTCTCTTTGCTGCGTCAGGATGATGATCTGAATCTGGAGCTAACAGAAACAACGCAGCGGCATGCCCTGATGGATGGCGAAGTAATTTTGCCTGCTGATCAGCGTGGTCAGCTTGTTTCTGCGCCCGTGAGCATTGTGTATGGCTGTTCCCACGCCTGCACATTTTGCATTATTCCCCAAAAGCGGGGCATCGAGCGCAGCCGACCCATCGGCGAAATTGCTGCCGAGGTGCGTTCGCTGGTAGCACAAGGCGTGAAGGAAGTGGTGCTGCTAGGCCAAATTGTGGACCGTTATGGGTACGACATGGGCGGAGCAGATTCCGCAGACGGCCCCGACCTTGCTGATTTGTTGCGCGTGATTAATGGCATTGACGGCTTGCAGCGCATTCGCTTCCTCACCAGCCACCCGAACTACATGACCGACAAGATTCTCCAGGCAGTTGCCGATCTGCCGAAAGTGATGCCCCAAATTGAGGTACCCATCCAGGCTGGCAATGATGAAGTCCTGGCCAACATGAAGCGAGGCTACACCCAAGCGGAGTATCGGGCATTGGTTGAGCGAATTCACAACATTGTGCCGGATGCGGCCGTTCATTGTGACATCATCGTCGGTTTTCCTGGCGAAACCGAGGCACAGTTCCAGGATACCTATGATGTGCTGGCCGACCTCAAACTGGATAAGGTGCATTTGGCACGCTACAGCCCACGCCCGGGCACTGTCAGTGCTCGCCGCATGGCAGATGACGTGCCGGATGCTGAAAAGCGGCGTCGCTTCCACCTCATTGAAGCGTTGCAAAAAGAGGTCTCGCAAGAAAGAAATAATCGCTGGTTGGGCGAAACGGTGGAAGTGCTAGTAGAAAGCAAACACAAGGGAAGCTGGCGCGGCCGTTCTCCGCAAAACAAGCTCGTTTTCTTTGACGATCCCCGCGAATTAAAAGGTGAACTGGTGCAGGTCAAAATTGAACACGCTGGCCCCTGGAGCCTCTCCGGGACGCTGGTGGATGCTAATGTAGCGGAGCTAGAGCCAGTTGAAACCATCCCGTTGACCGTTTTATAGTTTAGGTTACAGGCTACTGCATAATTGCAAAACTACCGGCTTGCTTTTGGCTTTGGCTCAGAACGGCCGTTAAATTGTCCTCACTGTTGACCATGTAGGCCACCATGCCGCTGGCTTGCAGAACGGAAAACACCCCGTCTGAAGAACGATATCCGCCAAACGAGGCTGGATTCACCAGTACAGACACCACCCGCAGCCCGCGCCGCGCTAACTGTCGAGCGGCCGTCGGCCACTCTTCTTGTGTAGAGGGGGTAATGACAATCACCGTTGTGCCCCGTGGAAACAAATGGGACTCTGCGTGTAGCATATCTGAAATTGGAATTTCACCTTCCGCCCGCAGCACGGACAGCGTTTCCAAAATGCGGTTCATCTGCCGTTCACCCCGGTCTGGCTGGACGATTTCATTGGTTTGACCGTAGCCCAGCATACCCACGGCGCGATCATGCCGCAGAAAATATTGGGCTAGGGAGGCGGCAATCGTTACGGTGTACTCTTCAGTCGTAGCCGGTAGCTTGAACTCGTCTGGATTCCGCCAATTCGGAATAAACCCCCAGGGACCCCAGCTAAGTTGGTCATCGGATTCATCTTCCTGGCGTGGGGCAATATGGCCAAATATGGCCATGTCCGGCACAATCCAAATGTCTGCCAAGGGATCAAGCTCAAACTCTTTGACAATAAGCCGGTTGCGGCGGGCGGTGCTGCGCCAGTGGATGCGGCTAAAGCTGTCGCCGGGGGCATAATCTCGCACGCCAGACGCATTGGTGGTGACGTAATGCGTGCGGCGGCGCAGTGCATCCCCACCGGGCAAAATCCCTAGAGGAAGGGCAAACTGGTGAATTTCAAAGGTGAGGGGGTAGATAACAACATTGGTTGTTGGTACCAGGTCGCGTTGCATGGGGAACAGGCCGAAGGGATCGCTGGTTTTCAGGCGGATGGGGCCGAGTTGGTACCGTCCCCGCTGGCGGCAAACGGTGGTTACACGCCAGGCGTAAGTGCGGTGCGGCCCCAACCCATTCACCACGTGGCTAGAATAATGGTGCGGCAATGAGGAAAAATCGCGCACCTCAAGCCATAATTTGGGAATGCGGCTGGTGTTGCGGACGGTGAATCGTTCTTCTAACGGCCGTCCCACTTGGGCACGGCGGGTCCGTGTTACTCTGGACAAATGGACGTAGTTTATATTGACCCAGGCCCAGCCGAAGGAGATAATGAGCAGGACTCCCAGGAGATACGCCAAACTGAATAAAATATCTCGCCCGGTGATCAAGCCGCTAAAAAGTGCCACAAAGGCCAGTATGATGACGGCCGTTCGTCGTTGTTGCCTGAATTTAAACATGATGGCTGCTAAGATGCTTGCATTTGGCCACCGGGTACAGGCACTTTGTCCAAAATGTCCTGCACGATGGCGTCTGGCTCGATATCCTTGATGCGGGCGGCAGGGCCAACGATGATGCGGTGGCTTAACGAGGCACCGGCTAGCGCTTTTACATCGTCGGGCAGCACATAATCCCGGCCAAACATGGCAGCGCGTGCCTGGCACAAACGGTAGAGTGCCAAAGCCCCCCGCGAGCTGGAACCAAGATAGACATCTGGATGCTCCCGCGTCTGGCGCACGATATCAATGATGTACTCTTTTACCAAATTGTCGATGTACACTTCTTTTACGGCCGTTTGCACCTCCAGCAATTCCTCAACCGAGACAGCCTGCTCAATAGATTCAATCGGGTGTTTGAACTGCTGCCGATCAAGAATGTCAATTTCCTGCTCTTTGGTGGGGTAGCCAAGCTGAATCCGCAGCAAAAAACGGTCCAATTGCGCCTCTGGCAGGGGGAAGGTGCCTTCATACTCGATGGGATTTTGGGTAGCCAGCACCATGAACGGAGCTTCTAGCGGGTACGTGGTGCCATCAACCGTAACCTGCTTCTCTTCCATCGCTTCTAGCAAGGCAGATTGTGTTTTTGGCGTGGCCCGGTTAATTTCGTCCACTAGCACAATTTGAGCATGGATGGGGCCAGGGCGAAACTCAAATTCGCGTGACTTCTGGTTGAAGACAGAAACGCCAGTGACATCACTGGGGAGCATATCTGGCGTAAACTGGATACGTTGAAATTTGCAGCCAACTGATTTAGACAAACTTTTGGCCAAGACGGTTTTGCCAACGCCAGGAACGTCTTCGATGAGGATATGCCCCTGACACAACAGCCCCAATACGGTAAGCTGCACAGCCGACCGCTTGCCGACAATCACTTTCTCCACATTCTCTACAATGGTGTTGGCTACTGCTTCAATATCTACCATTTTGGATGCTCCTTGTTTGGGTGGTTTCCTGTAAAAAACGGGCAACTGAAATCGAAGATACCTCGTTTTTACATGCGTGCTCACGATTGTACCATAAACGGTAATTTTGGTGACAATACAGGGTCAGGCGTTGGTGAATCGTTGGGTTTTTGTTCAGGTAAGCAACATACACTGCCAATTTTACAAGGTGTGGGTCAGGTTGCGTTAAGAGAAACGGCCGTTCTCATGCTCTCATCACAATTTCATGATGTCGTATGAAATTTCTTCTTGGCTGTTTGTTTTTTCTCACTCGACTAAATTGCATAAGAGGGTTTTTGCTGCGGCAACATCGGGTGAGTGAGGTTCTGGCTCAATTTTGGCCAATATTTGGGCCACTATCGAGCTGGCTGGCTCGGTTTTCCCTTGCTCATGCCAGAGGCGGCCCAAACTGGTGGCGGCTTTGAGTTCCCAAGCTGTCGCTTCTTGCTGGCGTGCCAACTGAATGGCTTTGTGCAGGCAAATTTCGGCTTGTTCTGTATCACCAGCCAGCAGGTGCAGTTCTCCACTGACGCGCTCGATTTCTGAGGCAAAGTATGTTTCCAGGCGACTGTATGCTTCGGTTCTGGCTTGGTGGATAGCTTGCCATGCTTTCTCTAATTGGTTGTGTTGTCGGTAAGCATTAGCCAAATTGAGGTAGCGAGAACTGAGGCCAAGCCGCGCCCCCACGGCCGTTTCCATGGCCATCGCCTCTTCCATTTGTGTAAATCCATCGTTGGGCTGCGCGTTGGGTTGTGGTTGGGAAACGGCCGTTTCAAATCCCAAATAAAATTGACTGAGTGCCAGCAGATATTGAAAATGATGTTTTTTAGCGAGGGAAACGGCCGTTTCAGCATGGGCCTTCGCAGCTGTGGCTTGCCGCAGGTAATAGCCGTTGGGGGAATAGCCAGCCAGTAGTTCAATAAACGTTTTTGTGTAAGGATGGTCAAGCTCATCTGCCCAGACCAGGGCTTGCTGCACACAGGCAGTGGCTTCAGCAAAGCAGCCTTGATGAAAGAGCACGTGCCCTTGCCACATCATGGCGGCAATGCCGGGGTCTTGGCCAAAGGTGTAAACAAGCGGTTGGTGGACGGGTGGATCATAAATGGCACAGGCTTGGCGGAAGTGTGTTAGCGCAATCCGGTTGCGTCCCATGAAGAAGTGCGGAAGCCCGGCCAGGACATGCGCCTGCATTCGGTGCATGTCGCTTACAGGGAACTGCTCTACCACGGCCAGCATCTGTTCAGAAACGGTGACTGCCTTGGCCAGATTGCCGCTGACAGCATAGTAGGAGGTGAGCCAGAACAGGCTGGTCACCATTTCTGGTGCCGCTTCAATTTGGAGGCACAGTTCATAAGCCCGATCATAAGCGGCTTTGACTTCTGCATTCGTGTAGCCATTAATTGCTAGCAGCGATGCGCCCAGCACCAACTGGCAGGTAATTTCTTCATGAATGCGGTTGTCGGAGTGAGGCAGTGAATTTAGAAGTACCAGACTGTGCTGATAATGATTGCTGGCATCCAAGTGGGCGGAAAGGCGCAAGGCGTGTTGCCCTGCTAGCTGATGGTAGGTAATAGCTTGGGAAGTCAGTTGTGCCGCCTCAAAATGGTAGGCTAAATCGGCGGCAATAGGGGAGGGTTGCGAGACGGCCGTTTCAAACAGTTCCTCCATGCTTTCCCCAGTGCGCTGGTGCAGGTGGGCGCGTTCGTTGGCATCGAGACGGCCGTACACATACTCTTGGAACAAGCTGTGCCGAAAGCGGTAGTATGAGACAGTTTGCCCAACAACAGACTGCCGTCCCAACGGCTGGATGAGATCGTGCTGGCGGCTCAGATTGGCACTGAAGGCGCGGAGGGTGTCGCTGTATGAATATTGCCCGACGCGAGCCACAATTTCAGCGGCAAATGTTTCTCCCTGCGTGCTGGCAACGCTCAGAAGCTGGCGAAGCCTGGTGGGCAAATGCTCGATGCGCTTCGCGATGATCCCCTCGGTTTTGGCAGGCAAGTGCCCCCAACTGACATTTTTACTGGCTCGCCAGCAGCCATCGCTGTTTTGATACAAATCCCCTCGTACTTTTAGGCTTTTTACCAGCTCAATAGTGAAAAGGGCGTGGCCCCGCGTTTTAGCGAGCAGCGTATCGCGGAACGAGTTGCCTAGCTGATTTGGCTCCTTGTCTAGCCAGGCATCTATAAATAGTCGTCCGTCTACTTGATTCAGCGCTAGTTCAATCTGGCCAAAATCGTGGGTCAGCTCATAAATCAGTCGCGTCAGAGCATGTTGCCCATTGGCAATATGCAAAGCCTCTGGACGGTAACTGCCTACCAAAAGCATCGGGTAGCCGACCAGTTCGCGCCGCAAGAAAAACAGCAGGTCTAGCGTGCCGCTATCTGCCCAATGCAAATCTTCAAGCATTAAGAGCAGTGGTCCCTGCTGGCTGAGCTTACGCAGGAAGCTGACTAACTGCTCGAAGAGGATTTCTTGTGGCGGGGCTTGGGCAACGGCCGTTTCACGCTGTTCTTCTGGTAAATGTGCGGGGTCAACCAACGTAGTCAAGCAATCTGGGGCGCATTGCTGTAACAAATTGAGCACAGTTTGCCGCAGCGACCAAAGGCGTTTGGCTTGGGCAGGGTTGAGGCTGCCATCTCGCCATGCTGGTTCCAAATCACCCAGGCTGTGAGTCAGCAGCGTGCGGATTGGCTGATATGGATTGCCGGGGCCAATGTGGGCCGGGCTGCTGCCCATAAGGGGTATCAGCATGGGCTGTTGCTGTTGCGCTTGCCAGGAGAAAGTGCGAAGCAGACTGGTTTTGCCGCTGCCTGCTTCGCCTGAAATGAAGGCAAAATGTGCTTTTGAGGAAACGGCCGTTTGCAAAAAAGCATTTAGCTGGGCCAATTCTGGTTCCCGTGCCACGAAGGTTGGCGGTGTGGCTGCTGGCTGCGAAAAAAATGGCGGGTAGATGTTGGCGGATTGGTTGGCATCGCCGCGAATTTGTGCGTATAAGCGACGGGTGGCTGGCTCTGGCAGGACGTCTAGCTCAGTAAGCAGTTCGTTCTCAAACTGGCCGTAGTGGGCTAAGGCTTTGCCGCGCTGCCCAGTTTGGGCCAGCAGTCGGAGCAGCTGGCGTTGACCCGACTCATACCAGGGTTCAGTTTGAACCATTTTCCAGGCGTAGCGCACGGCCGTTTTTGGCTGGTGCTGGCTTTCGTAATGGGTGGCCAATTGGTGCAGCGTATGGAGTAGCTGACGTTGAAGCTGTTCGCGTTTGAGCAAGGCCCACTCCTCAAAAGCAATGTTGTTATTAATCGAAAAATCGTCAAGGAAGCGGCCGTGTGCTAATGAAACGGCCGTTTCCAGATCGGTGAGCGTGGGCTCTGGTTGGTTTAAAAGCTGTTCAAATTGAACAGCATCAACGTGGGCGGAGCTAGCTGGGTTGAACTGAAGCGTTTGGCGGGTGACATGGAGGAAACGGCCGTTTTCATCATCAATCACTTGACGAAGATTGGCCAGAGCGCGGCGCAAGTTGGCACGCGCTTTGCGGTGGGATTGACCTGGCCAAAGCAAGTTTGCCAGCTGTTCTCTCCGGAACGGCCGTGCCTGTTCAATAGCCAAATAGAGTAATAACGCGCGAACTTTGTTGGATAGAAAACCGGACACAGGGGCGTCGTCAATTGCTATTTGCAGTGGACCCAGAGTCAAAATCTGTAGCACAGCCATAAAACACCCTCCTCGCTGGTTGGAACTTGCATTGTACCAGAGGAGAACGGCCGTTTTCACCTGACAAAAATCACCAAAAAATAACGACTGGACGTTTTCTTAACGATCGCTTGTTAATCTCTTCATCAGGAAGCGACGTGAGGTGAAGATGGCGATTGAAGAAGCAATCTATCGTTCATTTTTGTTGCGGTTGTGGCAAGTTGAGCAAAACGGTACGCTCACCTGGCGTTGCTCTCTGGAAGAGGTGGCTACTGATAAAAGAAGGCTGTTTATTGATTTAGAGGAAATGCTGGTTTTTTTACGCTCAGAGATTGTAGAACTGCCCCAGAGTAGAAAGAATGAATAAAGGTAAAAACGTAAAAGTTCGAAAGTAGGAGGTAACTTCGCGATGACATTCCAAGTATCAAACATTAGCTTAAAAGCTCCAGATTGGGTTTCTCCTGTCGATTATCACTTCCGCATAGTGGTTTCTATTTCGTTCAATCGAGCAGTTGATAAATCTTCTCTTCACGCTCCTGGAACCGTGAGGATTGACCTAAAGGGAAAAAACGGATTGGGTAGCTTCAACATAGGCGGTACTTTTCAAATCTCTAAAGACTCCAAGGAGGCTGTATTCATCAGTGAAAAACCTGGCAAAGAGTTGATTGACCCCGGTGCTGGCGAGAATGTTAAATACACCATTTCCCTTCTAGGGATTGGCAAAAATGTAGTAAAAGATTCTAGCGGTGAAACCTTAGATGGAGATGGGAACGGTCAACCTGGTGGCAATTTCATTAAGGTTTTAGAGCAAGTTGGTTAAACGCTATCTTTATGGAATTTTGGTAGACAGTTTTATAACTGCTCTGCCTCTGATTTTCCGCACCTTTTCTAGAGGAGAAAAATAATGAAGAAGGTATGGTTTTTGCTCACGACAATTTTGTTCTTATTGGCTGCTTGTAGTGTCGATAACACGAACACCGAGAGCATTGAACCCTCACCAGAGACCTCTGCTGTTGAAGAATTGGTATCCGAGCCAACGGCCGTGCCTGAACCCACCGACACACCAACCCCACCAGAAGACCCATTGCCTGAGCTGACCGAAGCACTACAAGGGATTGTAGACACGTGGGTTAACGAAAATGGCCTGCCTAGCGTCATTTTGATGGTGGATATGCCGGATCAAAATTACAGTTTCGCCGGGGGAGCCGGTCTAGCTGACCAAGAGGCAGGGGAGGCAATATTGCCAGATGGTCAATTTATCATTTCCAGCATGACCAAGACGTTTACGGCCGTAACCATTCTCAAGCTGGTAGAGCAGGGCAAACTCTCTCTGGATGACCCGCTCAGCCTTTACATTCCTGAAGAGTACACCGCTCGCCTATTGATGGTTGATGGCGAATCGTATGGCGAAATGATCACTGTGCGGCAATTGCTTAACCACACCAGCGGGCTGGGCGATTTCTCCAACGGCGTCGATGAGGACGGCAACGGTATCTCTGACTTCAAGGAGCTGGTGTTGGCTGAGCCAGACACCATGTGGGATGAAGCAATGGTGTTGGAGTGGGCCATCGAAAATGCAGCACCGCTGGGGCAACCGGGTGAAGTATATGGGTATGGGGATACCAATTATCAGTTGCTGGGCATGATCATTGAAGCAACTTCCGGGATGACGCTGGCGGAGGCGTATCGACAGCTCATTTTTGAGCCGCTGGGGATGACGCATACTTATTTTGAGTTTGAGGAGCCAGTGGTTGAAGGTGTGAACGGCCGTGCTGTCAGCAATGCCTATTTCAATGGCGTGCTGTGGAATGAGCTAGATAGCCATTCTTACGAGTGGGGTTCCGGCGGGTTGGTCTCCACTGCTGCCGATATGAACCGCTTTTTGTGGGCCTGGGTCAACGGCGACCTGTTTGACGATCCTGCCAGCCAGGAAGAGATGACAGCTTGGGTAACTACGCCCGACTGTGGCACATCTTACGGGATGGGACTTTACCGCTTTATCTACGAAGAGTGTGATATTCCTGGTATTGGTGAAAACATTGGCCACGGTGGTTTGTTCAACAGCTTTGCTTTCTATTGGCCAGAGCAAAACGCCACCCTCATTGGCACGCTGAACAGCAATGAGCCATCTCTCGGCTTTTTAGGCATTATGATTGAGGTGATGTTTACAGTGCAAGGCTTTACGGCCGAATAAAGACAATCAGTTTTCATCTTGAGCAGCCTGCCAACATCGGATGAGGGTCGGGTTGGAGGCGATAATCTGGATGAAGTTCTGTTCGATTATCGCCTCCATCTTCACTTCACTGAGCTGGCGGCGCCGAGCCATCTTTGCCGTAACCTGTTGAATAAGGCCAGGCGTGCCTGGTTGATGCGCAAAATGTTTATACGCACCGGGGTTGTCAGTTTCGGTTAGTAATCTATCTTGGGGGATGGCCGCCAAGATTTTTTCGATTTTCTTGCCGTAAAGCAGCTCCACACCAAAAGTGAAGTAAGCACCTACCGCCAAATAGCGGTCGATCAGGTTTAGTGGCCCGGCGTACCAATGTACAATGGGGGTGGGTGGTTGGAACTGTTCCAGGCGTTGCAATACGGCCGTTTCTGCCCCCAGCCCATGAATATTGACGATTTTTTGTTGGGATACGGATGAAGCTCTCTGATGAATTTTTTGTAGGGGATGATCCAGACGCGCCCGGTAATCTATTTTTCGGTCCGCTGTAAACCAGGTATCGCTTGAAAATTTCGCAGGCCGGGAATCATAAAAGAACACGCTTCCCGGCCTGTTTTGTTTAACTTGCCGGTTCTTGGCTGCCTGAAAGTTTAGTTGGTAATCTGCAGCAGTTTATGCCAGGCGGTTCACATTGTTCAAATCTTCAAACGCTTGCTTCAAGCGGGCACGGAACGAGTCTTCAGCCACGCGCAGCCATTTGCGCGGATCGTAGAACTTCTTATTAGGTACATCATCCCCGTCCGGGTTGCCGATTTGACCTTGCAGATAGCCATGATTCTTCTGCTCATAGCCACGCACGCCGTTCCAGAAGGCCCATTGCAGGTCAGTGTCGATGTTCATTTTGATTGCGCCGTAGGAGATTGCTTCTGCAATTTCTTCCGGGCTGGAGCCAGAACCGCCGTGGAACACAAAGTTAATTGGTTTCTCTTCCGTGCCGAACTTCTCTTGCACGTAAACTTGAGAATTGTGGAGGATGATAGGGCGAAGCTGCACGTTACCCGGTTTGTAGACACCGTGTACATTGCCAAAAGCGGCCGCAATGGTGAATTTGTCGCTCACTTTCATCAATTGTTCGTAAGCGTAGGCCACCTCTTCTGGCTGGGTGTACAGACGAGAGCTGTCTACGTCGGTGTTGTCTACGCCGTCTTCCTCACCGCCAGTGATGCCCAGCTCAATCTCCAAGGTCATGCCCATTTTGCTCATACGCTCTAGATAACGCTGGCAAATCTCCACATTTTCTTCAATTGGCTCTTCAGATAGGTCTAGCATATGAGAGCTGTAAAGCGGGATGCCGTGTGCTTTGTAAAACGCCTCGCCAGCGTCCAGCATGCCATCAATCCAGGGCAGCAGCTTTTTAGCCGCATGGTCGGTATGCAAAATGACGCGGGTGCCATACAGAGCCGCTACCTGATGCACATGATGCGCCCCGGAGACTGCCCCGGCAACGGCCGCTTGCTGATTTTCATTGCTCAACCCTTTACCGGCAAAAAAGACCGCGCCCCCATTGGAATATTGTAAAATTACCGGTGAGTTGAGATCGCGTGCTGTTTCCAGCACGGCATTAGTGCTGTTGGTACCGACTACGTTCGCTGCCGGCAGCGCATAGTTGTTGGCCTTGGCGTGAGCAAAAACTTCTTGAACCTGATCACCAGTGATAACACCGGCTGGTAAATGGCTTAATCCTGACATCAGAAACTCTCCTTAATCTTGATGGCGAATAAAATGTGCAGATGTTGCTGCACGGCAAAATAAGTCACTCCCCAAATCAATTGGGAACATTATTTTCAATGTGAACCTGTGGTGTCTAAAATATTCCCAGCATAAGTATGCAAAGAAATGGGCCAAAAAGCCACTCTTTTTAGCATAACAATCCCTGTCATTTATCATACTTGTTATGCAAATAGCGTAATCGCCCACGTAAGGAATTATCATTATTGTGCAGTGAAATAGCAAACTTCACAGACGTATTCAGGAATAATAAACTACGGAAACGGCCGCATGACAGCTAAAGCCCCGTGCTGCTATCCTGACAGCCAAAAGCAACACCCATACAGGAGCGTTATGGCATATCAGCGAATTGTTGTGAAATTGGGAACCAGCGTACTCACTGGTGGCACGCCCAAACTGGATCACCCCCACATGGTAGAGCTGGTGCGCCAATGTGCTGAGCTCTATCGCCAACGGAAAGATATGATTATTTGCACGTCTGGGGCGATTGCGGTGGGACGGCATCGGCTGGGGTTCCCGGATTTGCCCAATACGGTAGCTAACAAGCAGATGCTTGCTGCTGTCGGGCAAAGTCGCCTCATGCAGATGTGGGAGCGGTATTTTGAGATTTATGACATCCATGTGGGCCAAATGTTGTTAACGCGAGCAGATGTTACCAACCGCAAGCGGTATCTCAACGCGCGGGACACGCTGCTGACGCTACTGGAAAATCGCATTGTGCCTGTCATTAACGAAAATGATGCCGTTGCCACTGAAGAAATCAAGGTAGGTGACAATGATAATCTCTCCGCATTGGTTTCCACCCTGGCAGAAGCTGATTTGCTGCTGCTGCTCACAGACCAACCTGGCTTGTTCACCGCAGACCCGCGCACCAATCCTGATGCAGAACTCATCCCAGAGGTACATAAGATTGATGAGACGGTCAGGGCGTTGGCGGGTGGCAGCGTGAGTGGCTTGGGCGTAGGGGGGATGGCGACCAAGCTACAGGCGGCCGATGTGGCTCGCAGGGCAGGAGCAGATGTGGTAATTGCCGCTGGCAGTGCGCCAAATGTCATTGCGCGTATTGCCGGGGGTGAGTCTGTTGGAACCCGGTTTCCCGCTTTGGAGAACCCGCTGGAAAACCGGAAACGCTGGATTTTTGCGGGACGCAAACCGCAGGGCTGTGTGCAGGTTGATGTGGGCGCGGCGCGAGCATTGTTGGAAAACGGCCGTTCCCTGTTGCCTGCGGGGATTACGGCCGTTTCTGGTACATTTAATCGTGGAGACTCCATTTGCATCGAAGGGCCAGATGGGAAAGAATTGGCGCGAGGCATCGCTCGTTATGCAAGCAATGATTTGCAGCAAATTGCGGGAATGCACTCCGACCAGGTTGAAGCAAAACTAGGCTACGGCTACGGGCCAGTGGCAGTGCATCGAAACGATTTGATCCTGTTATAGATTTTGGCCACAGAGAACACAGAGAGTTTAGAGAATTTTCTCTTTTTCCTCTGTGTTCTCTGTGGCCAGTTTGGGAGATTATGATGACTGATTTAATAGCGATGGGGAAAGCAGCCAAAGCCGCAGGGCGCGTATTGGCAACCCTGACAACAGATGAGAAGAATGCTGCGCTGATGGCCATTGCCGATGAGTTGGAGGCGCAAACAGAGACGGTTTTGGCTCAGAACGCGCTGGATATTGCAGACGGCCGTAAAAAAGGACTCAGCGAGGGATTACTGGATCGGTTACTGCTCACCGAAGCGCGGATGGCTGGATTGGCCGCAGATACGCGCAATGTGGTGAATCTGCCCGATCCGGTGGGTGCGGAGTTTGACAGCCGCGTTTTGCCCAACGGCTTGCGCCTTAGCCGCCGCCGCATTCCTGTGGGTGTGCTGGGTGTCATTTATGAAGCCCGCCCCAATGTGACCATAGACATTGCCACGCTGTGCTTAAAAACAGGCAACGCTGCCATCATGCGCGGCGGCAGCGAGACGATGCGGAGCAATTTGGCATTGGTCAACGTGATTCAGGGTGCTTTAGAGAAAGTTGGGTTGCCAAGTACGGCCGTGCAGTACATTGACAATCCTGACCGCGCTCTGGTGGCCGAAATGATGCGCTTGGACAAATACATCGACATGCTCATCCCCCGTGGTGGGGCAGGGCTGCACCGCCTCTGCCGCGAGCAGGCCACCATTCCTGTTATCACGGGCGGCATTGGCATTTGCCACGTCTTTGTGGATGAGAGTGCCGATCAGGAGAAGGCACTAGACATCATTGAGAACGCCAAGGTGCAGCGACCCAGCGTCTGCAATGCGCTGGACACGGTGCTGGTACATCCCGCCATCGCCGACGATTTTTTGCCCAAAGTAGCCAGCCGAATGGCGCAAAATGACGTGGAGCTGCGCCCTGCTGGCCGTGCCTTAGACATTCTGGGCGGCAACGGGCATGGGGCTAAAGTAGTACCCGCTGGCCCTAATGATTTCAGCACAGAGTGGATGAGCCTGATTTTGGGCGTGAAGATTATGGAACTAGACGAGGCGATTGATCATATTGATGCTCACAGCATGGACCATAGTGACAGTATTGTGACCAACAATTGGCGCAACGCCACCAAATTTGTGAACGAGGTGAACAGTTCAGCCGTTTTTGTAAACGCCAGCACGCGCTTCAACGATGGTGGGCAGTTTGGTCTTGGGGCTGAGGTTGCCGTGAGTACGCAAAAGCTCCATGCACGCGGCCCGATGGGTCTGGAAGAGCTGACGACCTACAAGTGGGTTTGTTTTGGGGATGGGCATATACGCCCGTAGTCAACACCACAATCTCTACCGAAAATTTGAAAGCACATGGCGAAACGGCCGTGTGCTTTTTGTTTGTCTCATGAGAAGAATTTGAGAGTCTGTTTGCAGTTAGTGCAAGAGAGAGAGGTGTTCATCATGAATTTTGTACAATAGGCCATAGGCGAAATCACACATAAAAAGGAGACAATCATGGAAATCGGTTTACAAATCCCATCATTTAAGTATCCCAATGGATCAAGAGCAATTCGTCCAAAGCTAAAGGAAATTGTAACAACTTCTGAAGCATGTGGCTTCCACAGCCTGTGGGTCATGGATCATTACTATCAAATTGAAAATCTTTTTGGCGAGGCCTATAACGACCCAATGCTTGAGAGTTATACAACCCTTGGCTATTTTGCCGGATTGACTGAGAAAGCGTACCTTGGCGTTTTGGTAACAGGGGTTATTTATCGACATCCGTCTGTTTTGCTAAAAATGGTAAACACATTGGATATTCTTTCAGGAGGCCGTGCTTATTTGGGCATTGGGGCGGCTTGGTATGAGGGGGAAGCCAAAGGATATGGCATACCATACCCTAGCACAAGCGAACGCTTCGAGATGTTAGAAGAGAATTTGCAACTGGCAAAAGAGTTATGGTCGTCAGATGAAGGCAGCTTTGCTGGCAAACACTTCAACGTACCCAAGATAACCAATAATCCGCGACCTTTAAGTGACCCCCATCCGCGTATTATGATTGGGGGCATGGGGCCAAAAAAGACGCTGCGCATGGTGGCTCAATACGCAGATGCCTGTAACTTCTTTGAAGGTGCCGGAATGGAGCGTGTGCAACAAGCAATTGACACCTTAAAGAGACATTGTGAAAACTTAAACCGTGATTATGATACCGTTGAAAAAACATCCCTGGGCACGGTCCACCTAGCGGATGGCCATGACACAGTTGATGGTGTTTTGGAGCGCGTAAAAAATCTGTCTGCGATGGGTTTCACACATGCCATTTTCAATATGCCCAATGTTTACGAAATAACGCCATTAGAAACTTTCGCCAGAGAAATAATTCCAATGGCAAAAGAGTTGTAATTAGAATTTGTACAGGAGGTGCATTAACAAGTTGTCAGGCAACTGATTCACTCACGCAAAGACGCCAAGGCGCAATAAAACCCGGCGTCTTCGCGCCTTGGCGTGAAATTCACTGACATCTCTTTTATGCACCCTGTACATCGGACGTTGCTGTTGTGGGTTGAGCAAGGTATGATTCGCGCTCATGACAGAGATCATTCAGCGTGAGCCAAACAAACCTATTGTTTT
This sequence comes from Candidatus Leptofilum sp., assembly GCF_965223285.1. Classification (GTDB taxonomy): domain Bacteria; phylum Chloroflexota; class Anaerolineae; order Promineifilales; family Promineifilaceae; genus Leptofilum. The sequence goes on from NZ_OZ244997.1 coordinate 5,983,868, forward strand.
CGGTGTTGCGGGTGGCACAGCCTCCGGCAAAACAACGGTTGCCAGAGCCATTTTAGAAGCGGTTGGTGCTTCACAGATTGCCTATATGCCCCACGATGCCTACTATCGTGACCAACCGCAGCTTTCTTTTGAGGAGCGCACCCAACTTAACTACGATCATCCCAATTCGCTGGAAACCAAGTTGATGGTGAAGCAAATCAAGCAGCTTTTGGCTGGGAAGGCGGTTAATGTGCCTGTGTACGACTTTACAGCACACCGCCGTACCGAGGAGACGGTTCTGGTAGAGCCAGCTCCTATCATTTTGGTAGATGGCATTCTAATATTCACCAAACGACGACTGCGTGAACTGATGGACATCAAGGTTTATGTGGATACTGACCCTGATGTTCGCTTTATCCGGCGCTTGCAGCGAGATATGGAGGAACGCGGCCGTTCTTTGCAATCGGTAGTGACGCAATATCTGGAAACAGTGCGCCCTATGCACTTGAAGTTTGTAGAGCCAAGCAAGCGGTTTGCTGACGTGATTATTCCTAACGGAGGGCTAAACCGGGTGGCGATGGAGATGGTGGTGAGCCAACTGCGGGCGTTGCTGCCGGAATAAATATTTGCCACAGAGTTCATAGAGGATTTTGAAATGTTTGTGCTGTTTGTGCCAGGTGGCGATATTGGGTGAGGGTAGCAACGGCCGTTTTCTCCCAGGAAAATTTGGCTGCCTGTTCCTGCCCCTTTTGTGCCAGTACCGTTAATGCGGCTTCGTCTTGCAGTAATGTTTGCAATGTCTGTGCTATCTGCTGGGTGTTGGTCGGGTCAAAATAGGCAACGGCTTCACCGCCCACTTCTGGCAGGCTCGATGTGTTGGCGCAGGCGACGGCCGTTCCGCAAGCCATCGCTTCTAGAACTGGGAGACCAAACCCCTCGACTAAGCTGGGAAACACAAATAGCGTGGCTCCGCTGTAGAGCGCGGGCAAATCAACATCCTCAACCGCGCCAATAAATTTGATGTGCTCAGTGAGTTTTTGTTGGGAAACGGCCGTTTTCACCTCGCCGTATCGCGCATCCCAAGCCCCGGCGATGATAAGTGGGGGGGCATCAGCCACAGCTTGAACCACTTCTGCCCAGGCATCAACCAATCGCAATAAATTTTTATGTGGTTTATTGATGCCCAAGTAAAGTACGTACCGATCTGGTAAACTGCGTTTTTGGCGCAGTGTAGCAATAATCGCTTCTGTCTGGGGCTTAAATCTATCATCTGCCGCCAGCGGAAACGCAGCAATTTTCGTGTAGCTAATATAATGCGCTGCCAAAAACGCCTGCTTCGTCGCCTCAGAAATCGCCAGAAGGCGGCTGGCAGCTCTTAGCGACAGCCGTGTTGCCAGGCGGGCAAATAATTGCGCCCTGAACGATACAAGCTGCGGGAATTGCTCTGGAATCAGATCGTACAGCGTGAGCAGGGTGGGCACACCGGGACGGTAAGGCATAAGGTAGTAAGCACTGTGGTAAATAGTTGCATCAAGTTGGCGAAGCAGACGCGGTAGTTGCCACTGCTGGGCGAGAGAGAAAGGCGAAACGGTCGTGGCAACTACCGCTACATTGTTACTAGCCTCAGGCAGGGGCCAACTATCTTCTTGAGGACGGTGGAGCAGCACAAGCTGCTCATCTGCCGCCAGCAGAGGCACCAAATGACGGGCAAGTTGGCTAACGTACCGCCCGATGCCTGGAAAATGCGCGGTGGCAGTGCGTGCATCCAAAACATATCGTTTCATGATCGGCTCGCCACTGAGTTTTGTAGCACAGATGAGAATTTTACGGCCGTTTGCTGAATCGTAAACAGTTCTTCAACCCGCGCGCGGCCAGCTATGCCTAGCTGCTGGCCATACTCTGGGTTTGTAATGAGCGTGCTCACGCCATTGGCTAATGCCATTTCATCAGCAGGGGGAACTAGCAACCCTGTAGCTTCATGCTGCACAATCTCTGGCAATGCGCCATGAGCAAACGCTACCACGGGCTTACCTGTGGCCATTGCTTCAATGTTGACCAAGCCAAATGGCTCTGGATCACCAGAATGAACAAATATATCCATTGCTGCCAGCGCGTCACGCACGTCTGCCAGATGACCCGTAAAATGCACTTTCTTTTCCAACTGGCGTTGTTGGGCAATTCCTCGCAAAAAATCCGCATAGCCATTATCAAACTCAAAAACAAAACCACCTACAATAACAAAAATCGCGTTTGGATGGGTAGGGGAGACAGTCGCTGCCATCTTAATAAATCGATGCTGCCCTTTCCACGGCCGTAAGCGCCCCACAATGCCTATCAGTGGCGCATCTTTGGGAATGCCATATGCTTGCCTGAAGGGATTACCGTCACGTTCAACGGAAAATTTGCCCAAATCGAGACCATTGTGAATGATCGTCACATTGCCACAAGGCAAATGTTTAGCTGTGGCGGCAGAATTGACAATAACCTGAGTAGCCGCAGCACACAATGCTTTTTTTAGCAGTGTATCTATTTGGCGATAACGAGGTGCAGCTTCACTCAGCCAGAAATCCCGCATGTGCCACAGAAACGGCCGTTTGCACAGTTTTGCTGCCAAGGATGAATAAAAGGCGGCTCGCACCGTATTAGCAACAATCGCTCTCACCTCTAATTTGTTAGCAAGCAGGGCCAATTTGCGTGCATTTTGGAACCAATCCAGGCCTACTAAGACAGAGCGGCGTAGCCGAGGCAACGGCAAATAGTGACAAGGAACGCCAAGCTGTTGGGCTGCTTCTGCTAAATCACCGGCTGGGCACGCCAGGTGCGGCTGCCAAACTGTCTTGTCTAAATGCTGCATCAACAACAGCAAGCTGTGTTCTGCGCCACCGAGCCGTTGGGCGTGGTCTACAAACAAGATGGGTGCGGGCATCAAAGATTCCACAGAGAAGATGGAGACGGATCATTGATCATCTACGCTAGTTTATCCTAATACAGTGTTGTTTACGATGCCGTCATCCACTGGATTAATTCGGGTCGATGGTTTGCAGCGGGTGTTATAAAATAGAGTTGTATGATACCGAGTATTGAACAAATCCAATTTGAAGAAAATAAAGAACGCTTGAAGGTTGTTTTGCCAGCAAAAACCCATTGGGTTTACCTGATTTTGTACAGCATTATGCTTCTAGTTTGGGTTGGCATGGCAATTTATGGTCTCATCTTTACCGTGCAAATGGCATTTTCCGGCGAGCGGTTTGCCTTTGTATTTACCGTGATGTTGGTGTTGTTGCTATATCCTTTGTACCGCTTGGGCAAAACGGTGTGGGGGCAGTGGCAATATTACGCGGCTAATCGTGAGATTTTATTCATTCACAAGGAAATGCTGATTTTACGGCGACCGGTTTCCATTTTTGGCATCACAATGGCATTCGACAAAGCCCACGTGACGCCATTTTATTATAGCGATAAGCATCATTGCCCCGCCTTTGACTACGGTCATCAGCACGTTTATTTTGGTCACGATTTGCCCTTAGATTCCGCAGGACGTTTAATTGGCTACTTAAATGCGCGTTACTATCCGCATTTTGACGACGATGATGAATAGTTGGCCGAGCAAAAACAATGCCTACAAGTAGAGCGAACGATTCCCCTTTGGTAACTGGCACACAGCTACGCCAGTTGGCCGCTTACATCCCAGCCACCCTGGCTGACCGCATTATGCGCCACGGCTTGCCAACGCCAGGAGAGCCACGGTCGCTGATGGCCGCCACGCTCTTCTCAGATATTTCTGGCTTCACGCGCATGTCTGAGGAGCTTGCATCGGATGGGCCGCGCGGCGCGGAAGAGCTGAACCGCGTTTTGTTAGTCACCTTCACGGCTATGATCGACGTGATTCATGAGTTGGGTGGGGCGGTCAATCATTTTTATGGGGATGCAATGTCGGTTTATTTCCCCGACACAGATGGCACGGCTGCCCAACGGGCTTTGGTGTGCGCCCAAATGATGCAGCAGCTCATGCTTACCAGCTTTAATCGCGTAGTAACGAATCGGCCACCGGGGAAGCATCCATTTTTTGAGCTGACGATTAAGATTGGGGTGGGATACGGCCGTTGCCAGGAACTCGTCGTAGGGGATCCACAACAAAGTTTGGAATTTGTGCTCACAGGTGAAGCCGTAGATGAAGCAGCCATGGCTGAGCATCAGGCAAGCTCCGGCGACATCATCGCATCGGCTGCCGTAATGATACAGGCTGGTTTACTTGCCAACAAGGATTACCAGAAAATGGATACGGCCGTTCCCCAGCCAGAAACGCAACCAATTCTTCATTGGGACAGCTATGACGATGCTGCCCAACAGCGTCTGGCCAAAGTGATTTTGCCCTTTGTACCTCCCGCACTTTTCCGCCGTCTGGTCGCTACTGGGGCCACCGAAATGGCCGAACATCGCCCCGTTACCACCATTTTTGTCCAGTTTGATTACAAAAATCGGCAGGAAACAACGTCCGATATTGAAACGGCCGATATGGGACAACAGCTCCAGAAATATTATGAATGGGCTAGTGGGGTCGTAAGCCGCTTTGGGCAAGAAAATGCACGGGTGAATCGCGTGCTTACTGGTGACAAAGGAAACCAATTACATATCATGTTTGGTGCCCCGGTTGCCCCGGATGCGCCAGAGCAGGCGTTGCGCTGCTTGCTTGCCTTGCAGCGAGAGAAACCCAGCTTTATTAGCGCACAGCGGATTGGCGTGGCCGTGGGTAAGGTATTTGCGGGGCCGGTTGGTTCATCGGCGCGGCGTGAGTACACGGTGGTGGGTGATGTCGTGAATTTGTCGGCGCGACTGATGCAGGTGTGTGAACCTGGCACTATTTTGACCGACCAGATTATGGCAGAACGAACGCAGCAAGTTATTGAATTTGAGTCGCTGCCACCCATGCATCTGAAAGGTAAGCAAACGGCCGTAACGCCACATCTGGTTCAACGGGATCGGGCCGCAACGACCTTGATGAATGCATATGTAGATCGGTGGGAACGGCCGTTAGTAGGTCGCGAGAATGAGCTGGATTTATTGTTAGGGGGAATGGATGCTGCTTTGCGTGGTGTTGGGGGCGCAACGGCCGTTTACGGTGGCACGGGGGTGGGTAAATCACGATTGCTGGCCGCCGGTGTGCGCCATTGGCTGTCTAACGGCGGGCTGGGGCTAATTGGCGTCTGCTATCCGCACACTAATGACACACCATACAGCCCTTGGCGAGATGTTTGGCGAGAATATTTTGGATTAACCGATGGTCAGTCAATTGATCAACAAGTTTCGGCCGTAACCACCCGAACGATAGCCTTGCTTCCAGATGCAAATGAAGATGTTGGTTTGTGGCGGGAACTGCTAGGGCTGCCCATACCCCAGTCGGATGCACTAACCGATTTAACGGCGGAGGCGCGACAGGTGCGCTTATTCAGCTTGGTACGGAACTGTGTGCAAGCGATTGCTGCTCAGCAGCCAGTGCTGATTATCCTAGAAGGGTTGCAATGGGCAGACCAAGCAACACTGGCTCTGCTGGACGATTTGGGTGGTCATTTAGAAGAATTGGCAGTTTTTCTGGCAACAACTTTCCGGGCCAGGGAAGATTTGGCATTGGCATTGTTGGAACGGCCGTCTTGCATAGCAATTCCTTTGGTAGATTTATCTCCGGCCTCAGCACGTCAACTCTTGGCACAGCTTGTAGGTGCATCCGAATTGCCCCAGCCCGTTGAGCAGCATCTGGGTATGCGCGACCGAGAGGGGCGCGACAGCCCAGTAAATCCCCTTTTCATGGAAGAAGCCCTGAAGGTAATGATGGGGGCTGGAGTATTGCAGGTAAACGGCCGTGTGCAGGTAAACGAAGCCAAGTTAGCCAAAATGCAAGTGCCAGACACCATTCACGGGCTGCTCCTGGCACGATTAGATCGCCTGCCGCCTGCTGGTCGCGATCTCTTGCAAGTTGCCTCGATTATTGGGCGACAATTTGCTGTAGAGCCGCTACAAGTGATTGCCAAATCACCTACTGAGCAAATCATCCTAAATCTGCTGGCTAAGCTCACAGAATCAGAAATGACACGCCTCATTTCGGCCGCACCAGAGTGGATTTACCTCTTCCAACACGCCATGACGCATGAAGTTGCCTATGAAAGTTTGCCATACGCTCGGCGGCAAAAGCTCCACGCGGCCGTTGCCAATTGGTTAGCTGATAAATATGCACAAAACCTCAAGCCACTACATCCCATGCTGGCTTACCATCATAGCCGCGCCGCCAACCACAAGCAGGCACTCCACTACGCCATCCTGGCTGCTGACGAAGCCCGCAACATCTTTGCCAATCGCGAAGCAATCGACCTGTACAACCTGGCAGAAACACACCTAACCGCGCTTGATGATGATGAATTGTGGGAAACGGCCGTACACCTTTGTCTGTCACGCGGTAACGTCCTCATTTTGCTAGGTGATTTGGCTACGGCTTTTGCCGATGCAGAAAAAGCACTGGATTTGGCACAGGAAAACGGCGATGAAGGGTCAACGGCCGTAGCTTACAACCTTATGGCTGAAATCCGTTATCGCCAGGGTGCCTTCGATGAAGTGCAAACACTTACTAAAAAAATCTTCATTGATTTAAGCAAAGCGGCAGGAAACGATCAATTAGCTCGCGCCTACATTTGGGCAGGGTGGTCTGCTAGCTCAAAGTTAAACTATGCAACTGCATTAGATTATTTGGAAAAAGCAAAATTAATTTGTCAACAAGAAAATAACAATCACTTGTTGGCAAGGGTTTATGAAGCAATTAGCTTTACACGCTATTCTCAGAAAGAACTTGAATTATCCCTTGATGCAATGCAGGAAGGCGTTAAGCTATCTCGCGAATTTAGCACACCAATTAATATTGGAATTGCGCTTAGCAATGTTGGGTTTGTGCAATTTACGTTGGGGCAATATCAAGAAGCTGTTTCGACATTCAACGAAGCAGTACAAATTGGACAAGAAAGTGGAAAGAATTTATATGCGTTAGCAATGACAAATCGAGCTGCTGCCTATTCTAGGTTGGGTGATTTTGAGGCAGCACTCGTTGATTTTGAGTCTGCGGTCAATTTACTTACGTCAATGAACTATCCCAGTTTGTTAGTTGAAGCCTTATTATTTTGGGGGTTCGAATATTTTAGCCCTTTGCAAAAATGGACGGATGCAAAAAGACGCTTTGAAGAAGCACAACAACTTATAAATTCACAACCTGAAAGTTATATTGAGGAAAAAGCGCGATTGTTAGTTGGGCTTGGGGAGATCGAAATTCGCTCAGGCAGTCTGAATAGTGCTGAGGATCTACTTGAAAAATCCTATCAACTTATTGAACACAAAGAGCTGATTTGGTGGAAGCCCATCACTGAATATTTTCTAGGTGTCCTATACAGAAAAATGGGTCGTGAGGCTGAGGCTTGGGAATATTTGCAAAAGAGTTTAGCTTCTTCCAAAGATGGCAATCCAGATTTTAACGCCTTAGTGCTATTAGAAATGGCTAAGCTAGAGTCCAATCCTGAAGAACGTGACAAGTTATTAGAATCTTGTATTTTGTCTGCAAAAAAGCGGTCTAGATACGCAGACAAGGTGGTTTGTTTAAAACTTGCAGCGCAAATGCTGTTAGAAAGTGAAGATGTACGATCTAAAAATATTGGTAAGGATTGCCTGGCATCGCTTGGCAGCTACGCAATACAAAAAGCGTCTAGATAATCCAGACGCTTTGAAATACCTAATGCATGGGGAGAAATTCTAGCCAGTTCCTGGCATGAAGCCCTTGGTCGTGCGCGAACCAAGACCACCAGCAAATTCGTCAAAATTGTCTTCATCGAGGTTTTCCAGCAGCTTTCGCTCCTCGTCAGATACAGGATAACCTTCCAGAGCTTGATTTAAGTCACTAAATAGTAAAGAGCGAAAATCTTTGTCGGTTACTGCGCGTTCTACAACTTGATCTAATGCTTCAGACACGGTAATCCTCCCGTATTTCAACTAAATTAGTCATTCAACAATATTGTTTTCAGTATTATCTTTCGGCCACCATTTGTCAACGGATGTGGCCTACATTTCTTATGTTATCTACTTAACTTTCACGGTTGCTTACGATCCAGATTTGTTTTGCACGGCCGTTTCTGGAGCTATATCCACATTATCCAGCCACTCACGCACAAGTTGTACACCTAAAACGGGGGCGTAGGTCGAACGGGTAGTGGAAACATCTGCGTGGCCAAGTAACTCCTGAACGACTTCAAGCGGCATTCCATCTCGCAGTAACTGTGTGGCACGGTAGTGACGAAAATCGTGGGCAGAGAGAGAGGGGTCTAGCCGCAGGGATTTGACTGCCTTCTTCACCACATTGTGTGCGCCGGACTGCGTTAAGCGTGCCCCTCGCGCATTGCGGCTGTGGGAGACAAACAGTGCCGGATTGCTGTCGCTTCGCTCTCGCAGGTATGCCTGCATTGTACTTTGGGCATACGGCATGATGTGCAACGTACGCGGACGCTGCCCTTTGCCAATAATGGTGGCGGTTTGAGAACGGCCGTTTCTCACCTGTGTTCGGTTTAATGCCAAAATTTCGGATAGACGTGCGGCCGTCGAGTAGAGCAGATTCACCAATGCCCGATTGCGTAGTAACGATAGTCGCCGATTGTAAGCATCGTTGTGCGGCGGCAGAGGCATACTGTTGTAATAATCCACCACTTGCGGCATCTTTTGGCGAGCCTCATCTAAATCGACGACGGAAGCGGCCTGATTGCGCTCCACACGCCGCCGCTTGCGCTGCTGCGCCAGCTTTCCAAGCTGAATGCCCTCCGGCAGCTGATCAATTCCATCTAAAAAGTGAAGATAGTTTAGAACGGCCGCAGTATACGTGGTGCTGGTTGATTGTGCGCGATTTGCCAATAGCCAACTACGAAAGGCTAGCACATCGGCCGTTTGCAGCGGGGCAGGGGAAAGCGGCCACGCATCTTCCAGATCATGATGTGTGCCGTGCGTTTGCAGCCAATCAGCAAAGGCGCGCAAGCCAGCACGGTAAGCACGCTCAGTTTGCTCACTGTTCAGGCCAACCTCACGCAGGAAAAGCGTCAGTTGTGGAAATGGATGTTCATTTGGAATTTCTCTGCCAGAGCAGGGTAGTGTTTTGTTATGTTTTTGCTTCATGATGAGTAGTATATCACATACTCGTATTAATAAACATTATCAGGAGTATGATATTTTGCTGAGCATATCCTTTCAATTCTAGCTATCCCGTCAATATCCAGTAAAATATGAGAAAAATATAGGAAGTGTCTATGTCCAAGGAAGAGGAACACACAGCAACTATCAATACAAGTGATATTGAAGCAATTGTTGGCGGTTACCACGGAAACCCATTTGCAGTTTTGGGACCTCATGAATTAGAAGATCGTGGATTAGCAATTCGTGCTTTTGTGCCGCACGCAGAGGCCGTTACCGCGCATGTTTCTGGGCAAACCATTCCCCTCACCCGGTATCATTGGGATGGCTTTTTTGAAGCTGTTTTGCCAGACGGGGATTTGGATGTCGGCTATCAGCTTGAGATACAAACGCTTGTTGGCGGGAAATTGCTATACGAAGACCCTTACGCTTTTGGCAGTACGCTTTCTGACACAGATCGGTATTTGCTAGCCGAAGGCACCCATGAAAATGCGTATGATCATCTGGGGGCACATCTCATGACGGTTCGAGGCGTCATTGGGGTGCGCTTTCTGGTTTGGGCACCTAATGCCAGTCGGGTTAGCGTGGTAGGTAATTTTAACAATTGGGACGGCCGTCGCCATGTGATGCGTTTTCATCCAGGCAGTGGTCTTTGGGAAATCTTTGTGCCACATCTGGATCAGGGTGAATTATACAAATACGAAATTAAAACCAACTACAAAGATTACACCGTTGCCAAAGCTGATCCTTTTGCCTTTGCCAGCCAAATGCGGCCAGATACCGCCTCGGTTGTCTGGAATATCAACACTTACAGTTGGCAGGATAGCAACTGGATGGCAAACCGCAGTCGGTATAATGCACTTGATGGCCCAATTTCCATTTACGAGCTGCATTTAGGCTCCTGGAAGTTAAAAGATGGCTGGGAGTGGCTTACCTACCAAGATTTGATCGATGAACTTATCCCCTACGTCAAAGAGATGGGATATACACACATCGAATTATTACCCGTGGCTGAACATCCATTTGATGGTTCTTGGGGATACCAGGTAACTGGCTACTTTGCACCAACCAGCCGCTTTGGTACGCCAGATGCGTTCATGGCTTTTGTAGATGCGTGTCATCAGGCCGAAATTGGTGTCATTTTGGATTGGGTGCCTGCCCATTTCCCAATGGATCAACACGGGCTGGGCTTCTTTGACGGCACGCATCTGTACGAACACGAAGACCCACGACTGGGGGCACATCCAGATTGGGGCACGTATATTTTTAATTACGGCCGTAACGAAGTCCGCCAATTTCTCGTCAGCAACGCCCTGTTTTGGCTTGATAAGTACCATATTGATGGCCTCCGCGTAGATGCTGTTGCCTCCATGCTGTACCTTGACTTCTCCCGTGAGGATGGTGAATGGCTGCCAAACCGATACGGTGGCCGGGAAAACATCGACGCGCTTCAATTCTTACGCGAATTCAACGACCGTGTTCATGCCCGCTTCCCCCATACTCTTACCATTGCCGAAGAATCAACATCCTGGCCCGGTGTCACCCACCCCACCGCCGACAATCCTCAAAATCTGGGTTTTGATCTCAAATGGAATATGGGCTGGATGCACGATACGTTGCGCTATTTCAAAAATGATCCCGTTTACCGCGCTTACCACCAAGGCTCACTTACTTTCTCTATGCTTTACGCTTTCAGCGAAAAATTCGCCCTGCCCCTCTCCCACGATGAAGTGGTTCATTTGAAGAAGAGCTTGCTAGACAAAATGCCTGGCGACCTATGGCAAAAGTTTGCCAATTTGCGCCTGCTCTATGCGTATCAATGGGCACATCCCGGTAAAAAATTACTTTTCATGGGTGGAGATATTGGTCAATGGCAAGAGTGGAGCGAAGCACGCAGCCTGGACTGGTATCTTTTGGAGCACAAAGAACACCAGGGTCTGCACGATTTTGTGAAAGCACTGAACCACCTTTACATCGCCGAACCAGCTCTATACGAAGAGGATAACAGTTGGGAGGGATTTCAATGGCTTGATTTTCGGGATGCCCAGCGCAGCATTCTCTCCTTTTTGCGGTTTGCCCCGAGTAAAAATGAGGCAATGCTGGTGGGTCTAAACTTTACGCCAGTAGTGAGAGACAATTACCGTTTAGGGGTGCCACAACCGGGCATTTATCGGGAATTACTCAACAGCGATGCTGAACAATTTGCTGGCAGCAACGTCATTAACGAAGGGGACTATCTTGCCGAAGAAATTCCCTGGCATGATCAGCCCTACTCTATTGTAATCACCCTGCCCCCACTCGGCAGTGTCTTCTTAAAAAAGGTAAGAGACTGATACCAGAGGTGGGTTCTATGAAGCCGGAACAAGACGCGTTTGGGCAAGGGGTTTACGATTTTCATCAGGAAGGCTGCGCGGCGTTCAGGACGCCCGGCTACTTTCAGTTACCCAGGTTATTTGAATATTTGATGGTTTCACCAGAGGAAATGGCGGACATTGTGGCAGGAACAGGCTGGCAGATTGCCAAAATTGTGCCGCGAGAAGATGGTGTAGACTATACGGCCGTAATCGAAAAAATCCGCCCATAAATAGTTGCAAACCTGCTTGTTTATGTTATCATTCTCCCGCTCTCACGCCTCTACAGTTTTCGTGAAAGCATAAAAACATCACACTGCTTTCACACGTATTGCAAAACTATTTTGTGCAAAAATCGCACAACGGAGGTTTTTACTTTGGCTAACATTCAATCTGCGAAAAAACGGATACGGCAAACGCAAAAGCGTACTGCGCACAACCGCACTTACATTTCAGCTGCACGTACCTACGTTAAACGTGCCCGCCAGCAAATTGCTGATGGCAAGCTAGACGAAGCGCAAGCAACGGCTAACATGGCATACAAGACGCTAGACAAAGCAGCCAGGAAGAAGGTACTGCATCCGCGCAATGCCGCCCGCCGTAAGGGCCGCCTGATGGCAGCTCTAGAAAAAGCTCGTCAAGAAAGCTAATTTCAATCGCACTACCAAATTAAAACGAGAACGCCACCCAAACCGGTGGCGTTTTTGCTTTGGCTTATCTTTGAAATGTGTGCGAATTGTCTTTATGTGACAGCGGAACCATCTACCGCACGCGACAAGACTCGTCCGCGTATTTCTGTGAGCCTGAGTGATGTCCACACAGGTGCTTGTTATTTTGTCTGGCTGTTGGAGATGGTTAGGATATAGCCTTTCCCGCGTATGGTTTTAAGATATTGCGGTTTGGCCGGGTCTTGTTCGATCTGCTCTCGTACCCACCGAATGTGCACATCCAGGGTACGCGTATCGCCAATATAGTCTGTGTTCCACACATGTTGCATCAGAGCACGCCGTGTAAGTAGTCGATGCGGATGCCGCATAAATTGCTCCAAAAGGAGTACCAATTTCGGGGTCAATCGGGTTTCTCCTTTGCCCGCATCTACTGATTTCTTGGAGAGGTAAAGCGAAATATGCCCATATCTCACAATCTCTTCAATAGCGTGATCGATAGGCAGCAAATCTTTGACGCGGTTTAGCAACTTTCGGGGAGTGAATGGCTGCTCAAGATACACGTCCGCCTCGGCCTCAGAATATTGTGGCTCGCCAGCTGCGCGCACATGAATAATGGGAAGTTCATGATGGTTTTTCTTTAGCCGCCGACACGTGCGCACGCCGTTGGTGCGCATACTGGCTGCATTGAAAATGACAAGGTGGGGAGAAAACGTTTTAAGGGTGTTGATTGCAGCAGACCCAGTGTGACACAATTTGATAGTGTGACCAGCTTTTTCCAAGGCCGGCACGGCCGTATTTTGCCCGGCACGCTTCCCCTCCACTAACAAGATAACGGCCTTTTGCATAAAGATACCTCTACGAGTCAATCTACTTTGTGGCCACCACAAATAAGCGAATGGATGTGGTGGTTGACTTTTGAGAATCGCCCCTAAAAAAAGAAATTTACTGCTGAACGACTACTATAGTTTGCGGCAGCTTGATGTTCAATTGACAGAAAATTTTAACATTCGTGAAGACGTCATTATAAGCGGAAAATGAGTGTGCGCAAGGGAAAAACGGCCGTTTCCGTAATTTGACACTTAATTGCCACGAGACTATAATTTCGGCTCATTGGCGGGCATGGTGAAACGGTATCACAAATGCTTCCCAAGCATTTAGTCCGGGTTCGATTCCCGGTGCCCGCTTTATAATTTTTGAGTAAAAGAGGTCAGTAAGGTGGCCTCTTTTGCGTTTTAGGTAGTGGATTCAGGAACGGCCGTTTGCGCCACAAACACCCTCGGCCTTCTCAAATGATCCACCACGGGCTGCATCTTTGTGTAGCCACCACTTTTTTGCAATAGCCGCTGTACAATGACCTCTTGTCCTGCGCCAAATTCAAACGCCAACAGGCCATCTGGTCGTAAAAACGTGAGCGTATCGCGTACCAACCGCCGGAAAATGTTAATGCCATACGGCCCAGCGTCTAAGGCAACAATTGGTTCATGATCAATAATCTCTGCTGACATTTTTTCTAGCGAGCCAGAGGGAATGTAGGGCGGATTGCAAACCACAATGTCCACCTGATTTTCTAAACCAAGATTTGCCAGCGGGGCAAACAGATCGCCACAGCAGACCGTGACGCGCTCTTGCAGTGCATATTGCGCCACATGTGTTTGGGCGGCAGCAGTCGCTTCTGGGCTGATGTCCAGGGCGTAAACGCGGCTGTGGGGTAGCTCCAATGCAAGAGATACGGCAATGTTGCCGCTGCCGGTGCCAACATCCACAATAGTGAGGGTTTCCTGGTTGAGCGTTGTCGCATGGTTCAGCACGGTTTGCACTAGCAGCTCTGTTTCGGCACGGGGGATGAGGGTATCAGGGGTGCAGGTGAACGGCCGTCCCATAAAAATCGTCTGCTGCAAAATGTACTCCAGCGGCATACCCTGTTGGCGTTGAGTCACAATTTCTTCCAAGCTAAGCTGGGGCATAATGTTAGCTGGGGAACGTCCGTCTAATGCCCGCAACGCCCCGCCAGACAAAATATCACACAAATGCAGCGTTTCCTGCAGCGGGTCAGCCAATCCAGCCTCGGTAAATCGTTGGTGGAGTTGATGAATAAATTCAAACATGATTATTTGCCTTCAAACGCGGAACAGAGTCATATAGACAGAAATACAATCCGCGACAATCTGTGAAATCCGTGGCTGATCAATTTTACAGTTCGTCAAACAAACCTAGCGGCGGCGTGCGTAAATAGTTCGTCGTCCGTTGCTTGCGCTGCAAATCAGCATAAACACGATTGATCTGCTCAGGCTGCAAATCGAGTTCACGAGCCACCACATCGGCTGGAATGTCATGAGTGAGGCCATACCAAATCAAATCCATCAGCTCAAACGGCAGGCGGAAGAAAAACTCCTCTTGGGTGCTGGCCGCGCTGTAAGTGTCGGAAGTAGGTGGGCGGGTGCGAATGGCTTCAGGAATGTCGAGGTATTCGGCCAGTTGGTACACCTGCGTTTTGTACAGATGCCCAATTGGCTGCACGTCCATCGCACTATCACCGTACTTCACAAAAAAGCCCTGATCGTGCTCATTTTTTTGTGGTGTGCCAATGACGGCAAAGTCGCGCAGTTCAGCATGATAGTAAAGCATGGCGGCACGACTGCGCTGCTTAAAGTTGGTGGCAGCCACTATTTGGCGTAGCTGAGACGGCCGTAATCGTTCACTCCTCGCTTCCCCCTCAGGAGACACAATGGTGAGGCGGTAAAAGTTTAGCTTGTCACTGTCCAGCAGATCGGTGGGCAGCGTGATTTTGAGCCTGTAGCTGCTGTCGTATTCGGGGAATATCTCTTTAACGGCCGTATCGCGACGGCGATAGCTGCCAAAGCCATAGAGCGGTTCTGAGATGTCTTCAACCAATGGTGACACGCCAAATTGGTGGCACACTTCACGCCCCAGCAGCAAGCTCTCCGGGCTGGATTCCTTCTCAGGCAGCAGCAAGGTCACCAAACGATTGGGGGCCAACGCCCGCACGGCCAAGGCCAGCACCACGGCCGAATCAACACCACCACTAACGCCTAGCACCCCACCCTTTCTTTTGAGTACGTGAAAAATATCGTTATGTAGACGCTCTACAATGCGCTCAACTTCCTGCGCCGGGTCTAAATCTAAAATATTTCGGTGAAACTCTGCTGTTTTTGTAATCATGCAACAACTCCAATAGGGTCTGTTTGTTCCTGGTTAGCGAGGCCACGCCGGATGACTTTTTGATGGGCGGCTAAATCATGGGAAACGGCCGTTCCCCAACCGGATACAAAGTGGTGATGAACTAATTGGGTAGACAAGATGCCTGCCAAGGCCATTTCATCCACTTCGCTTAGGCTACCCATGCGAGCCTGTTTTTTCTGCAAAGATTGCACGGCCAGCGGATTAAAGATATTTACTTCGGCTACTTTTTGAGGTGAAAGCATCTCGGCTACCCAGTCCAACGGGCGTCCCTCCGGGAAAAAGCTATGATGGATGGGGGCGCGATACGGCCGTTTCTGCCGCTGCCAAATTTCCGCTGGCAGCAAGTCGCGTACAGCCTGCTTGAGGATATGCTTTTCGTTCAAACCACGGAGCTTATAGTCTGGCGGTAGCTGGTTGCTAAATTCAATTACGCGATGATCCAGAAAGGGAAAGCGTCCTTCGATGCTATGCGCCATCGCCATACGATCCCCTTGGGAAGAGAGTAAATATTCAGCCATCAAGAGGCTAATTTCTAAATACTGCGCCTGGGCCAATGGCGTCCAGCGACTAAAATGAGTGGGCAGCGGCAGATTCGGTGACTGACTCTTTACACCAACAGCCGCTTGCACCTCTGGCGAAAACAGCCGTCTATGCCGCGCCCCATTCCGCCAGCGTAGCAAATGAGAATAGCCCGGTTCTGCGGTGTCTGTCAGGCGGTGGCTGAAGAATTTAGCCAAATAGGCTGGATTGTCTAAGTTTGAGACATAGCTGTACAGTTTTTTGAGGAGAAGCGGCCGTATTTCAGAGTTTGGTTCACGCGCCCAAAAGCGGCGAATAAGTGCTTCCTTGAAAATGTTGTAGCCACCCAAAAATTCATCAGCCCCCTCACCGGTTAACACAACCTTAATGCCGCTCTGTGCCACCCGCTGCGACAGCAAAAACAGCGGCACGGGCGAGGTGCGCAAAATGGGGGTTTCCGTATGCCAAATCACATCTGGGAAGGCGCGCCCCACGTCGGCATGGGTGCAGGTCAGTACGTGATGTTGCGTTCCCAAATGAGCCGCCACCTGCTGCTGGAAGCTGCTTTCATCAAAGTCGGTGTCGGTGAAGGCAATTGAAAACGTCTCCAACCGCTGACCAATATCGTGGTAAAGCAGCGCAGCGATGGTCGATGAGTCCAATCCGCCGCTTAAATAGGCACCCACCGGTACGTCCGCCCGCAGCCGAAGCTGTGTGGCTTCTGTGAGCAAGTGGCGCAGCTGCGCCGCCGCCTCTGGCAAAGAGTGCCCCCCCTCACCTTTGCCTACCGGGAATTCAGGCTGCCAATAAGGTTCAACAACACTTTGCCCTTGCTTCACCATCATAAAATGGCCCGGCGGCAATGTTTTAATGCCTTCAAAAACGGTGTGCGGCGACAGCGGACTCCAATAAGTGAAAATTTGGTCCAGCGTGTTCACGTCCAGCTTAGGAGCCTGAGGCAGAGCAGCTAAGATTGCTTTCATCTCAGACGCAAAAATAAGCTCATTTTGGCTGATGGTGTAGAAAAACGGCCGAATCCCCACCCGATCCCGCGCTATAAACAACGAATGTTCCAACTCATCCCAAATGGCAAAGGCAAATTGCCCGTTTAGATATTCCACACAGGCAGCACCGTAGGTTTCGTACAGGTGTAGAATCACTTCTGTGTCGCTGTCTGTAGCAAATTGATGGTCAGCTGCAAGCTCGGCTCGCAGCTCGCGGTAGTTGAAGATTTCGCCGTTGAAGCTGATCCAGAGCGAGCCATCTTCGTTGCAAAGCGGCTGCTGCCCTCCTCCCAGATCGATGATGCTCAACCGCGCATGGCCCAGGCCAACGCTGCTGTTGCTATTCCTAAACAAGTACAAACCAGATTCATCTGGGCCGCGATGGTGCAGCGTGGCGACCATGCCGCGCAGCGTTTCTTCACAAACTGGCTCTGGCAAGCCCAAAGGATGAATACCAACAATACCGCACATCTACTGTAGCTCCTTCTTGGCAATCTTGCCGTTGCCCGATTTTGGCAGCGTGCTGCGGAATTCAATGTGCTGCGGCACCATGAAATCTTCCAAATGTTGACGGCAGTGTCGCAGCACGTCTCTCTCGGTAAGTGTGTCGTCATTCTGTACCACAAACGCTTTGATGGCCTCGCCCAAAACTGGATCAGGCACGCCGATAACGGCCGTTTCCACCACCCCGCTCAAGCCGCTCAACACATTTTCAATCTCTTTGGGGGCTACCTTTTCGCCCCGGCTCTTGATGATGTCATCTTTTCGTCCGACAAAGTAAAAGAAGCCTTCACTGTCTACACGAAACAGATCGCCACTGTAACAAAGCCGTTCTCCGAGGACTGCTCCAAGTCGAAAACGTTCTGCGGTTGCTTCAGGTCGTTCCCAGTAGCCACGCATCACGTGGCTGCCACGAATGACCAGTTCACCAATCTCGTCGGGACCAAGCCGGTTGCCCGCCTCATCCTCCACCCACGCCTCAGTGCCAGGAATGGGAATGCCCACTGAGCCAGGCCGAATGGCAAGCTGCTCCGGTGGTAAATAGAGCGTCCGCTTTGTTTCCGTCAGGCCGTACATAGAATATAGCGTCGCTTGTGGAAATTTCTCCTGTAAGGCGGTGATATGGCTGGGAGATAGGGCTGCGGCCGTATTGGTGAGGTAGCGCAAACTGGAAAAATCGTATGAACTTAAGTCCAGCTGGAGCAAAATAGCGGCGATGGTGGGTACCAGCGGAAAACCAGTCACTTTCTCAGCCACAATCCGCTTGAAAATCTGAGCCGGATAAGCAAATGAACGCTCTAAAACGAGCGTGCCGCCAAATTTAAAGGTCATCAATAATTGGTAAAGACCATAATCAAAAGAGAGCGGCAGCACGTTTAGCACAATGTCATCCGGCTGGTTTTGCAGGTAGTGAATGATGGAGGAAGCCGCAAAGACCACGTTGCTATGCGCCGACATTACGCCTTTTGGCTCGCCCGTGCTGCCAGAGGTGTAAATGAGGCAGGCTAAATCTTGATCGATTGTTTGGCAACACGGCCGTTCTGCCAAAAAGGTCTCTTGAATCTCGGCAAAGTTGTGGCATCCGTCTGGCACGTTGTCTCCCACAATCACAACGGTTTTCAGGCTAGGGATTGATTGTTGAAGCGTAACGGCCGTTTTTACCTGCTGCTGCCACGTAATCAACCCAGCTGCTCGGCAATCTTGAGCCATAAAGTGGAGTTTGTCTGCCTTGGTGGAGTGATTGACAGGCACAAACACGGCGTTTGCCTTGAGTGTGGCAAAAATACCTACCACCATCTCCACAGAATTTGGCAAAAAGAGCAAAATACGGTCGCCGCGCCCTACCCCATTGGCTACCAACGCTTGAGCCAACCGATTAGCCATCGCCTCAATTTGGGCGTAGGTGAGCCGCTGTTCGCCGCAAACCAACGCCGTTTTTTCTGGCGTTTTGGCGGCACTCTCTTCTAAAAAAGCGTTTACTAACTTCATAGGTTTACCGTTTTAGGAAGCTACCAGCTCACTTTTGCGCGCAATGTACCCGGCTAATTTATTGACAGAATCAAAGTTCTCTGGCTCGATTTCATTGTCACCAACGGCGATGCCAAATGTCTCTTCAACAAACATCACCAGTTCCAGCGTGCCGGTAGAATCCACCACCCCTTCATCTAAAAAAGAGGTGTCGTCAGACAAGTCGAAGCCATCAGGATTAAATAAAAAGTTCTCCGCAATAAAATCTCTAATTTGTTGTTTCACGGGCATGTTATACGTTCCTTTTGTAATGATTTTTGAAGAATTTGACCGACCTGGTGCACAGCTGGCATTTGCATGAGTGCCAGATGTCCGTTGGCCTGAATGACTTGGGTTTCCAGTTGATGAACCAACTTCCCCCAACCGTAATCTGGATAAGGGGAGCGAATTTCTTTACGGCCGTATCCCAACAGGCAGCGCAGCAACAGCACCGATCCAGCGTATGGCTTGGGTAAATAAGCGCGCACCGCTCTGTCGTACAGGTAGAACAGGGTACGAGCGCGAGGCTCAGTCAGGCTGGATGGGTCCATATCCTGCAAAATGGCGTTGGCAGTTGCTGACTCATGGTTTGCCGCCCGACGGTTTAGCTTGTTTTGCAGACGTTCCCACTTTTGCTGTCTGGGCATCTGCCAAAATCGCAGGGCACGACGGCCGTATCGCTTCAACCACATTCGCAAGCCCAGCACGCTAAAAAACGTTGCCCGGCTCCAACAATCTCGCCCAAACAAATAGATCGCCTCTTCACGATCCGCAGATACATGCATCGGCTTGGCCAAAAAATGGCAAAGCTGCCACCAGTATGCCCAGGCTGGGTTCGGTGCAGGCATGTCAATAATCGCCAGGGTATCCACTGCCTGCCCCTGCTGCTGAAGCTGCTGGGCTACCTCGTAAGCCAAAATGCCCCCGGCTGAATAGCCAGCTAAATGGTATGGCCCCTCTGACTGCACAGACTGAATCGCCTGCAAATAATATTGAGCCAGCTCTGGCACGTTTGCGGCTGGGAGATTGTCTACATCCAACGAAGGCATCTCAAAAGTGTAAACGGGCTGTTGCGGCGACAAATTTTGCGCCAGTCGCTGCATGGCCAGCGTATTGCCCGCTGCCCCCGGCACCAAGAAAAGTGGCGTCAGTGCCGGGTCGCCGGTCTGAATCTGAAAAACTGCTTCGGCGTGTGCCGCCTTGTCAATTTGTTGAGCCAACTGGGCAATGGTGCGATGAGAAATCAGCGTAGAAAGGGGTAAATAATGGCCCGTTTCCGCTTCTAAACGGCTCAAAAAAGCCATTGCTTGCCAAGAGCCACCGCCAAGCGCAAAAAAGTCATCCTCAACGCCAATGGGCGAGCGGGCAAGTAATTCTTGCCAAATATGTTGCAAAACGCCTTCGGTGAGCGTGGATGGAGGAACAAATTGGGGCTGAACGGCCGTGCTCAGCCCCACTTCTTCCTCCTCCGGCCACGGCAAGGCCAACTGGCTGATCGTCTGCTGCGGATTGCTCAGTGCGGCACTGATCAATGCCTGTAAACTGCGTTGGGCATGCGTCATTTGTGCCTCACTGAAAACATCCTCATGCAAATCGAGGTATAGCTGGTAGCTGTTGTCGTCTTCCAGATGGTGGACGTGCAGTGCCACAGATTCACTGCTGCTATTGTGGTGAACAATTTCATGGGTCACGGGCTGACCATTAAAAGTGAGAGACGGCCGTTGCACAAAGGTAAACATCGTCTCCAGGGCCATATCGACGGCCGTTTGGCTAGCACCGTAGCGATAATGCAGCAGCAGGGGCTTCATGACCTCAGCTACCTTTTGCATCAGCGTGGGGATTGTTTCCTTTTGGTCAATGGTGACGACCACCGGGCACAGCTCCATGAGTACGCCCACCGTTTGCCGATTCACCTGCGTCGCCCGATTGTGTACCGTTGTGACCAAACCAAGTTTGGTTTGGCGGGTCAGCTGGTGCAGCAAGCCAAAAAAGAGCGCAGCCGTCAGGCAAAATTGGCGAAACTCCGTCGTGACGGAACCGAGATCAACCGCCTCGGCGGCGGCGATGAGCTGGGCTGTGGTTTCGCTACCCAAATTTTGCGTCCAGCGACTGCTGTTTTGGGTGATTTTGTGGTGAGAACGGCCGTAAAAAGTCAGTGGCTCTGGTTTTTCGGCAACCATCTCCTGCCAAAATGCACGGGAGGCCGCCGCCCGGCTGCTTTGCTGCTGTCGCTGCAAACTGGCGGCATACCGGGCAAAGGTGGGCTTTTTGGCCAGTGGCTGTGGGGTACCCAGTTGCAATGCCTCATAATGCGCCAAAACGGCACTGGCAATCAGGAAAAACGAAGAGGCATCGGTGATAAGGTGATGTTGGTTGAGAAACCACACAAAGTGGGATTCGGTCAATTTAAGCAAGGCGGTGTTGTAGAGGCGATGTTCGGGGGTAAACGGCCGTTTCACCTCCGCTCCTTGCCACTGTTTCGCCGCTGCAATCGGGTCTGGCTCCTGTGATAAATCTACAAAACGTAGCTGTGCTGGTGGTTCTGGCAATATTTGCTGCTGAACACGCTCATCCGTTTTGATGAAGACGGTTCGCAAAGCGTCATATTCACACACAGTGACGTCAAACGCTTGGGCAAACAGATCTGGACAGAGCGAGGTGTGAAACGTGAAGGAAAAAGCGTTATTGAAGTGAGTGGCAGACGGCCGTAGCTGGTGGCCAATCCAGTAAAGACGCTGTAAATCAGTTAAATTGAACTCCGCAATCGTGTCGGACGTTACTGCTGTACCCGCTTGCATTTCAACCCCATGAACGACTTTGGGGGCCTTAAAAAAGAATTGCTGCCCCCAAAACAGCACGACGAATCGAATAGGAAAAAAGTCCCGTCATGCAGTTTTCATAATCATACGGTTGGCAAGCTTACAAAAATGATGACACCCTAAGATGAGGTGAGCTTTGTCATTGATTTGAGGTGATCAATGTCATATGTTCGTTACGAGTGGTAGGAGACGGCCGTTTTTCACCACGCCGTCCACCAGATTGCCGCCAAACTGGTAGGCCAACTGCCGATAATCAGTACAGTTGAGCAGCAGTAAATCGGCCTGCTTGCCTGGGTCTAGCGAGCCAACTGTGTCTGCTAGACCTACCCCAAAGGCGGCGTTGATCGTCGCTGCATTCATTGCCTCAGCGGGCAGCAACTGCTGGTAGCGGGTGGCAATGGCCATCACCAAGGGCTGCGAAGGGCAAGGTGCAGAGCCAGGATTTATATCTGTAGACAGGGCAATCGCTGCCCCGGCATCAATCAAGGCGCGAGCATCGGCAAACTCATGGCTACCCAAATTAAAGTTCACCGCAGGCAGCACAATCCCCACCACATCTGAATCTGCCAACTTTGCCACATCTTCCGGCGTGGTCACATCCAGATGGTCTACAGAGGTGGCACCTAGCTCAACCGCCAGCCCTACCCCGCCCAGCGGTGTGAATTCATCGGCGTGGATTTTGGGCAACAAACCGTGCACCAATCCAGCTTCCAGCACCCGACGGGATTGCGCCAAATCGAACGCATTTTGTTCGCAAAAGACATCGCAAAAGAAGGGGCGACCCGCCTCTGCAAAATGGCTGCTGCGATACCAATCAGCAGCAGCCGGAATCATCTCATTCGTGACCCACTCAACATATGCATCGGAACGGCCGTTAAATTCGGGCGGGACAGCATGAGCAGGCATAAACGTCGGCACCAGATCAATTGGCTGGGCCAAATCGAGGGCGGCAATCGCTTGCAGCATCTTCAGCTCGCTATCCAAATCAAGGCCGTAGCCCGTTTTGACTTCTACCGTGGTGGTTCCCAGGCGCAACATTTGGGCCAGCCGAGGCAACGTGGCCTCCACCAATTCAACCACTGAGGCCTGCCGCGTGGCGCGCATGGTGCTCACGATGCCGCCGCCCGCCGCCATGATTTCCAGATACGTCGCCCCGCGAATGCGCTGCTCAAATTCGCCAATGCGCTCCCCGGCATAGACCACGTGCGTGTGGGGGTCTACAAAGCCGGGGCAGATAACTTTGCCGCTGGCATCAATTGTTTGAGGGGCTGAGTATTGTTGTCGGATGCTTTCTGTGGGGCCAATGCTAAGGATACGGCCGTCCTTTACAACCACCGCCCCATCCGCAATCATCCCCACGTCCTGCATTGCCTCGCCACGTTTTGGCATGATGCTGGCACACGTCACCACTTGCGCTGCGCTGTGAATGAGTAAATCTGCTTTAATCATCATGACAATACCCAAGATAGTTGTGAATTTGTCATGCTGAACGGAGTGAAGCATCCCTAGCAAGTTGAATGGGATTCTTCATTTCGCTGCGCTTCATTCAGAATGACAGTCGAAAGAGGTTACAAACAAAATTAATCCAGCATGGGGATTTTGACGCCGCGCTCCCGGGCCACTGCGACGGCGCGTTCATAGCCAGCGTCCACGTGGCGCACGACGCCCATGCCAGGATCAACCGTCAGGACGCGTTCCAGGCGAGCGGCCGCTTCTGGCGTGCCGTCGGCCACAATTGCTTGCCCAGCGTGCAGGCTATAGCCAATGCCCACCCCGCCGCCGTGGTGGTAGCTTACCCAGGTTGCGCCACTTATGGCGTTGATCAGCGCATTCAAAATCGGCCAGTCGGCAATCGCATCAGAACCATCTTTCATGCCTTCGGTCTCCCGGTTGGGGCTGGCTACCGAGCCAGAATCCAAATGGTCCCGGCCAATCACAATTGGAGCACCCACCTTGCCACTGGCAACCAGTTCGTTGAACTTCAATCCTGCTTTGGCTCGCTCACCGTAGCCCAGCCAGCAAATACGGGCGGGCAAGCCCTGAAATTCTACCTGCTCCTGAGCCATCTTAATCCAGCGAGCTAGATGCTTGTCTTCAGGAAACAGTTCCAAAATGGCTTCATCCGTGGCGTAGATGTCGTTGGGATCGCCAGAGAGAGCCACCCAGCGGAATGGCCCTTTGCCTTCGCAGAAAAGCGGCCGTATGTACGCCGGTACAAAGCCAGGATAATCAAACGCATTCTCCAGCCCGTTGTTGTACGCTTGCTGCCGGATGTTATTGCCGTAATCAAACACAATGCTGCCTTGCTTTTGCCAATCGAGCATAGCCTGCACGTGTTGGGTCATCGAGTCAATGCTGCGTCTTTGGTATTCATCGGGATCGTTTTGTCGCAAAACGGCCGCTTCCTCCATAGAAAGCCCCGCTGGAATATAGCCATACAAAGGATCGTGTGCCGACGTCTGGTCTGTAACCATGTCTGGCACCACGCCCCGTGTTACAAGTTCTGGCAAAACTTCTGCCGCGTTAGCCACAAGGCAAATCGACTTAGGTATTTCTTGCTTGACTGCCTCTTCCACCCAAGTCATCGCCTCTTCTAAATTGTCGGTAATTACATCTACTTGGCGTAAGCTGAGGCGACGCTCTGCCCGCCATTGATCCACTTCTACAAAGAGCCCAACGCCCTCGTTCATTGTCACCGCCAGCGGCTGCGCCCCGCCCATCTCGCCTAACCCAGCGGTGAGTACCCATTTGCCTTTAAGGGATGACCAGCCAGCCTTGTGGGCAGCGGCGGCAAATGTTTCAAACGTCCCCTGCAAGATGCCCTGCGTACCGATATAAATCCAGCTTCCTGCCGTCATTTGACCATACATCATCAACCCTTCATTTTCCCACTTGTCAAAATTGGCCTGGGTTGCCCAGTGCGGTACGATGTTGGAGTTGGCGATAAGCACACGCGGCGCGTCTGTGTGGGTGCGAAAGACGGCGACGGGCTTGCCGCTTTGCACCAGCAAGGTTTCGTCTGGCTCTAGCTGGCGCAAGGATGCCAGAATGGCGTCGAAGGCCTGCCAGTTGCGGGCCGCTTTGCCACGACCGCCGTACACAATCAGGTTTTCCGGATCGCCAGCCACTAACGGATCAAGGTTGTTTTGCAACATGCGGTATGGGGCTTCGATGAGCCAGTTTTTGCAGGTTAGCTGGGTGCCGCGTGGGGCATGAATGGTGCGGGTCATGGTATCTCCTTAATTTGCCACAGAGGGCACAGAGAAAAAAAGAGAGTAGTTAGTTAATTCTCTGTGAATCTCTGCACATCCTCCGTGTCACTCTGTGTTCCTCGTATCAGATTTTGGCGTGCAGGTAAAAGTTATCGGCGCGGTAAGCTGCCTGAAACAGCACAGCGGGAATGGTTTGCTCGTTTTGGCTGGTGTATGAGAGGCGGTCTACCTGGAAAGCAATTGTGTCTACGGCCGTTTCCAACAATGTCGCCTGTTCTGGAGTTAACGGCCGTCGCGCCACCACATGCACCACCTTCACCAGTGGAATCTGGAACTTTTGCGTTAGCAGCCAATGGATCGATTGGTTCTCTAAATCATCGGTGGCCAAACCAGGGCAAAGGGATTCGGCAAAGTAGCGATGTTCGTGCGCGACCAGTTCGCCATCGGCCAGCCGCAGCCGCTCAATGTGGCGCACCGGCTCGCCTACGTCAATTTCCAGCCGCGCTGCCAATGCTGTATCTGCCAATAGCCGTTCATTTTGCAGCAGTTGGGTTGTTGGCGTTCGTCCCTGACGGTGCATCTCCTCGTTAAAGCTCATGAGGCTGAAATGGTTGGTGGTGTGAACGGCCGTTTTCACAAACGTCCCTAGCCCCTGCTGGCTCTCCACCAATCCCTCATTGAGCAAAACAGCCAGTGCTTTGCGCACTGTGCCCCGGCTAACACCAAACGTTTGCATAAGCCGCCCTTCCGTAGGCAGCTGGTCATTTTGGCGAAAATCACCAATGGTGATTTTGTGCCGCAGCTGGGCCGCAACCTGAAAATATTTGGGCAAATGGGAGGTGGTCAACATACGGATATTGTACACTTGTCTATATAACTGTACAACTGTATGATTGCACCAATGATTTATTTGGTCTTTGTTTGAGACACTGATTCACACAGATGACACTGGTTTTGATCAAAATCTGTGAAAATCAGCGTTCATCAGTGTCCAACTTTTGGGAAATAAAATGGAACCGCTAATTATTTCTGGACGAGAGTTAAAAATTGATGACGTGGTGGACGTGGCCCGCCGGGGGCGGCAGGTGGAATTGGATACGGCCGTCCTCCCTGCTGTCAATCGCTCACGTAAGGCAGTAGAAAAACTGGTGCGCGAGGGGCATATTGCGTATGGCATTACCACCGGATTCGGCCGTTTCAAAGACAAATTCATCAGTGCCGATGAAAGTTTACAGCTTCAGCTCAATTTGGTGCGCTCCCACGCGGCTGGCACTGGCCCTGCCCTGCCAGAGGAACAGGTGCGGGCTATGCTGCTGGCCCGCGCCAACACGCTCGCCCAAGGCTACTCTGGTGTTCGCCCCATTGTCATCCAGCGACTGCTAGACATGCTCAACGCTGGCATTCACCCGCGCGTGCCAGCCCAGGGCTCGCTGGGGGCCAGCGGCGATTTAGCACCATTGGCCCACCTAACCTTGCCCCTCATTGGCGAAGGGGAAGCGTTTTACAATGGGGCTTTGATGCTAGGCGGTGAAGCGATGGCTGCCGCCCGCCTGGAACCACTTGTGCTAGAAGCAAAAGAGGGGTTGGCACTTCTCAACGGCACGGCCTTTATGGTTGGTCTGGGGGCATTGGTGGTGCGCCGAGCCATCAATTTGGCCCTTACGGCCGATATTGCCGCTGCCCTCACCTTAGAAGCTCTGCGCGGCACCGACCGCGCCTATGATGATCGCGTTCACCAACTACGGCCGCATCCCAGACAAATTGAATGTGCCACTTTTTTGCGCCAGGTTTTGGCCGGGAGCCAGCTTTTGCGCCCCAAAAGCTCTAAAAATGTGCAAGACCCCTACACGCTACGCTGCGTGCCGCAGGTTCACGGTGCCGTGCGCGATTCGGTGGCCTATGCCCAATGGGTGCTGGAAATTGAGCTAAATTCGGTCAATGATAATCCGCTTATTTTTGTAGATGAGGTGGATGAGACACAGATTGAGGTGGTTTCGGCAGGCAATTTTCATGGGGAGCCTATTGCCTTGGCCATGGATTACCTGAAGCTGGCATTAACGGAAATTGGCAACATGAGTGAGCGGCGCATTGCCCAACTGGTAGATGCCAACAGTAACGGGGGCGTGCTGCCGATGTTTTTAACGGAGCATGGCGGGCTGGAAAGTGGCTTCATGATTGCCCACTACTCGGCAGCGGCGTTGGCTTCAGAAAACAAGGTGCTGGCACATCCGGCCAGTGCCGACACCATTCCCAGCAGTGCCAATATTGAAGATCATGTGAGCATGGGGGCAACGGCCGTTCGCCAGGCCGAGATGATCATGACCCACACAGAGACCGTGGTTGCCATTGAGCTGCTTGCTGCGGCCCAAGGTGTTGATTTCCGGCGCAGCTATGGCGAGGGTTCGTTGGGCATTGGCACCAACGCAGCCTATGAACTTATTCGCCGCAACGTGCCTTTTTTGGACGAAGATTATTATATGGCACCCCTAATCGAAAAAGTACGCCATCTGGTTCATGAAGGGGACATTAAGCGGGCTGTGGAAGCCGTTGTTAATGGATAATCCTGGCCTCCGTTTGGTAGGAACGGCCGTATTTCACGTAATCCTTCGGTGCTTCTAACAACCGCAACCGCGCGGCTTCATCCAATTCACGTTTTACAACGGCGGGTACCCCAGCCACTAAAACATGGGGCGGAATGTGCCGATTTTCACCAACAACTGATCCTGCGGCCACTAAAGAGCCGGCTTCAACCACAACACCGCTTAACACGGTGGCGTTCATCCCTACCAACACGCCTTGGTGCAGGTGGCATCCTTCCAGCACTGCCCCATGCCCAATTGTCACATCTTCCTCGATGATAGTATGGTGACGGCCGTTTACATGAATTACCACATTGTCCTGCACGCTAGTCCGCGAGCCAATCGTAATACGGCCGCTATCGCCTCGAATGACCGCCCCAAACCAGATGCTGGCTTCCGCTTCAATCACCACATCGCCAATGATGGTGACATTGGGGGCAATGTAAGCAGTCGGATGAATTTGGGGACGCACCCCCTTGAATTCAATAATCATAGTTACTCCAATTGTCGATAGAAAAATTTTACTTGTTTTGGCTTGTTTCCTCAGGTAACATTCGACATTGATTTTACCGTTGACTATAGGGAAGAAGGAAGCTCATGAATTATTTGCTATTGGCAACAATCTTTTTGCAGGAAGCCGGAACCGATCCCGTTGGCGTTCCAGCCTGGGTGCCGATTGTAATTGGCGTTATTTTGCTGCTGCTGTTTGTTTGGGGGCTAAATCGCAACAACATCCCGCAAGGCCCAGCAGCTGAGGCAGAAGCAGATGATCATCATTCACCAGCACTGCACAGTGAGCCACATGGCGGCGATGTTCATCATGAAGAAACGACGATTACCGAATCTCCAGCTCCAACAGAAGAACTAGCACCTATGTTAGCAGCCAAAAGTGCGGCCGTTCCCGCAGTTGAAGTTGAACTCATCGAACCAGATGACCTCAAGAAAATCGAAGGCATCGGGCCAAAAATCGAAGGCGTTTTGCATGAAGCAGGTATTTTTACCTTTGTCGGTCTCGCTGCGGCAACCGTTGAGCATCTAGAAAAGATTGTGCGAGAAGATGCAGGTATCCGCGTTGCCTTCCCGGACACCTGGCCGGAACAGGCGCAGCTTGCCGCTGCAGGTGAATGGGAAAAACTGGAGGTACTCCAGGATGACCTCAAAGGTGGACGCCGCGCTTAGGTTTTGGCAGAAAACCCAATACAATTTTATGTCGAGTTTTCTTGACAAAGTTTTCTAGCTTGCTATAATCCCGACTCTATTGATGCGGGGTAGAGCAGAGGCAGCTCGTCGGGCTCATAACCCGGAGGTCGCAGGTTCGAATCCTGTCCCCGCTACTAATTCAAAAGCATTCCATTTGGGGTGCTTTTTTTGTGCCTATCGGGTGTTCTTAAATCGGCGTAAATTCCACGCTAATTTGCGAGTTCATCCATCTTCTTCGCTAAATCGACATCCCAACTGCTAACTGCATTGCCTAAATCATGCGTCACTAGAGCAACGGAGACGCGGCTATATACATTTGTCCACTCTGGATGATGATCCATTTTGTCTGCTTCCATGCCAACAGCAACCATCCAGCCCAACGCCTGAGCAAAGGAGGCAAATTTGAACTGCTTGGTCAATTTGCCTTCGTGCAGTTGCCAACCGGGCAAGGTTAATAAGGCATCTTGTATTTCTTCATCAGTCAATTTTCTTCGCGCCATTTTTTCTCCTACAAGACCTTGCAGTGAAGACTACAAAAGTCTTATTCTCTATGGAATCAACATCATTTGACCCCAGACTTTTGTAGTCTGGTTAGGGCGAATGTGAAAGTCCTATCCTAAAAAAGCTGTTGTATCAGCCAAGCTCCAATTGCAGTGCTTATACCGCCAACGGTTAGCCCGAACAGTGCGCCCAACACGGCCGCTTTGCTATCGCTCATTAATTTTTGGGGTACGGCCATAATTGGCAAATCCTCCGCCCCCAAAATGACCATTTCTACCAGGGTACGCGCATTGAGTTTACTGGCAATACGGCCGTCTACCTCACTAAAAACCGCCAGCAAAATGCCTAACACAGCCAAGCAGAGCGGCAAGGCAATTAACCCGCTCGCGCCAGAAGCGGCCGTTCCCACAATAACGCCCACAATCACCGCCGGGGCCAAAAAGGGAAATGCGCCTTGTTGCAACATTTCGGCCGGGGCCTCAACTGCTTCAACAAGCATCGCCTTCACACCTCGGCTGGTTAAGCCGCCCCCAGCACCAATGAGTGCCATGAGCAACATCGGTGCCAAAGCGCCAGTAATCATTCCCAGCACAACGCCAGCCACCGCGCCACCCATAAAGCTGCTAAACAAAGTCAGTAAACCGCCGAGCAACGCGCTGGCTAAAATGAGCTCTTTGCGCTGAAAGTAAGTGCCTAAATACCCTGCCACAATCGCACCCAGCGGCATAACCACCCAAGCTCCCCAATCGTGCCAGCGAACCAAGCCCAGGACAAAGCCAGAAATCAGCCCCACGCTGGCACCCAAAATTGCCCCAATCAACAAGGACCCCATGAGTAAAAAAATGTTCGTGCGCCAGGAATCTCCCTCATCTGACTGCGCCCGGGTGATGCCCCCCACAACCGCCCCAACGATGATGCCCCGTAGTAAGCCAAACAGCGTGCCGTCGAGCAAATTGGTTACGTTACCGCCTAGCCAATAGCCAAATCCGCCCACAATCAAACCAATAAACCCGCCGGCCAACAATCCGCTCATCAAAACGTAGTTGTGCTTGAGCACACGTTCATAGGCACCAAAGATGGCAAGCATAACGGCCGTGACAATGACAGTAACGGCCGTTCGCTCAACAAGCCCGCCCACCATGCCCAAGCCCATGCCAATTGCCACCATAAACAAGATGACTAGCCAAACCGGACGGCGCAATTTCAGTTCATCAGACACCATCTATGCAATATCCAAAACCCAAATGGGCAACCGCTGCTGCGTTGGCTCAAAGCCAAAACGTTGATATAGCTTCTGTGAATTGCCATTTTCAATCTGCGTATTAAGCGAAACCGTATACAAACCACGGCGGTAATAATAAGTAAAAGCGTGTCTCAATAATGCTGTTCCAATCCCCAACCCTTGCTTTTTGGGATGAACCGTCAGCCGAACCAGATGGGCACCCGCTTCAGCCCTGGCACTAAGCTGATAGCCAACAACGTCACCATCCAGCAGAGCCACATCGAAACTTAGCGATTGTGAACGAGCCACGGCCAATGCTCTGGCACTTTGCCGCCAAATTGGTGCAAATGACACAGCCTCCAACGCCGCCAAAGCATCGTAATCAGTTGACTGCACCTGCCGTATGGTCAATCCTGGCACATTTGGCAGTGCAGGCAATTCACGATCTTCCTTTATGTAAGTTTCTATCTCGCTACCACGACAAAAGCCCCACTCAGGCAGCCATTCAGAGGGCCACGTTTCAACCGGCAGCCAGGCTAGCTGCGTAACGCCTTGCTGACGCAATACAGGCAGCACGTTGAGCAACAGGTTGGCTAAGGTTTCTTTGGCATTCGTTGCTTTATGGATGGCGACCGTACGCACCCAAGCGGCTGGCAATGGGTCTGGCGTGGCAATGAGGCAAGCATCAATGTCAGACCCTGTCTGAAACAGCTTCGCCGCCAGGCTATTTTGTTTGGTTGCTTGTTTGGGCAGCACCAAAAAACCTGGCGAGCCAATCCAGTCGCCAGGTAAATACCAATCAACATGGAGGTGGGTGTAAACGGCCGTTTTCAACAAGTGCAAAACCGCCTCAGCATCACTTTTTTTAGCTTGTCGTATGCCTTCAATACGCGCTTGGTCAGGCAACCAAAGGTTTGCTAATTCCATAACGCTATTGTACACTACATAATCATTTTTTCTGATAAGCTGAACTTATTCCATATTATCCTCTTTTCATTTTGTACCGTTGTCATATTTGGGGCGAGTTCAGCAGAAAAAACTTAGGAAACACATGGGCAGTAAGCCAAAAGACAGAACCCTTGAAACCACAATAGCAAGCCTAACCAAACGATTTGGCGAAGGTGCCATTATGCGTTTAGGCGAGGCCCGACACCTGCAGGTAGAAACAATTCCTACCGGTGCCCTTGCCTTGGATATTGCATTGGGCGTTGGCGGCGTGCCGCGTGGCCGCGTCATCGAAATCTATGGGCCAGAATCATCTGGTAAGACAACAGTTTGTCAACATATCATCGCAGAGGCGCAGCAGCGCGGGGGGATATGTGCCTTTATCGACATGGAACATGCGCTAGACCCCGTCTACGCTGAACGTTGTGGTGTCGATGTGGACAATTTGTATGTCTCGCAGCCAGATACCGGTGAGCAAGCATTAGAAATTGCAGAAGCACTCATTCGCTCTGGCACCATGGATGTGGTTGTGGTGGATTCTGTAGCAGCATTGGTTCCCCGAGCCGAAATTGAAGGCGAGATGGGGGATGCACACGTAGGGTTGCAAGCGCGCTTAATGTCGCAAGCATTGCGTAAATTGTCTGGCGTTATTAAGCAAACAAATACCGTTGTTATTTTTACAAATCAGCTTCGCTCAAAAATCGGCGTCATGTTTGGTAGCCCGGAAACCACTAGCGGAGGCAATGCACTGAAGTTTTATGCATCAGTTCGCATTGATATTCGCCGCATTCAGGCTATCAAAGTTGGTTCTGATGTTGTGGGAAACCGTACCAGAGTGAAAATTAAGAAGAACAAGGTTGCACCTCCGTTTACCGATGCTGAATTTGACATTATGTACAATGAAGGTATTTCTAAAACTGGCTGTATTGTTGATCTGGGTGTGGAGTATGAGGTCCTCACCAAGCGCGGTGCGTTCTTCCGTTATGGAGAAACGCTGCTAGGGCAAGGACGCGAAAACTCTAAACAGTTTTTGCAGGAAAACCCAGAAATTTATGCTGAATTAGAGATGCTCATTCGTCAGAAGGCCGGCTTGCCTCTCATGGAACCACTGTCTGAAAGTTAACCTCGACGGTTGGTTTTGTCTGTTTCCAAGTTTATTTTAATTGAATAGTTGCAAATCACAGAAAATATCTTGAATCGAAGTATGGTTTTTCTGTGGTTGACTGGCAATTTCGGCAACTCCCTGGTTTTCGTTGGCTATGGGTAAGATTACGGCATTAACACGACAAAAACGAAATCCCAACCGCATCAATGTGTTCATTGATGGGGCCTTCGCTTTTGGTCTGGCAGAGATTACGGCCGCTTACCTACGCATTGGCCAAACGTTATCTTCCAGTGAAATTGACAAGCTACAGGGTGCTGACCAGGTAGAAAAAGCCAAAGATGTAGCCATCCGGTATATTGAATATCGCCCCCGCAGCATGGCCGAAACGCGCCGCCATCTAATCAAAAAAGAGTATCCAGAACCAGTTGTTGCACAAGTTCTGGAACGACTAGAAGCGGTTGAACTGTTGAATGATGCCGCTTTTGCCCGCTACTGGGTAGAACAGCGGGAAACATTTAAGCCGCGCAGCAAAATTGCCCTTCAGCAAGAGCTGCGCCAAAAGGGAATTGACCGTAGCCTCATCGATGAAGCTATTGCTGAAGTAGATGAATTCGCAGCTGCCAGACAAGCTGCCGAACCAAAAGCCCGCCGCTGGCACACGCTGCCAGAGCAGCAGTTTCGGCAAAAGGTGGGTGGCTTCTTACAGCGACGCGGCTTTGGCTACGATATTGTGAGAGAAATAACTGATGCGCTTTGGCAGGAATATCATGCTGACGAAGCGTAATTGTGGAAGCGGCAGAAACGGCCGCAACGTTTCTGCACCATTGACTTTCACCCAAAAAGGAGATCAACTATGCCAGCAACATGGATTCTGCTGGGTGCGGTAATTGGCATCATTGTGGGTGCCGCTGTGGTTTACTTTTTTATACGGCCGCAGGTAGAGGAGAAAGTTGCCGCTGTTGAGCGGGAACTAGACGAGAGACGTGCCCTAACAGAAAAAGAAACAACCGAAATATTAGATACCTCGCGCAAAGAAGCGCAACAAATTCGGTCTGAAGCTGAAAAGACGATTGAACGCCGTTACCAGGATTTGGCTCGCGCCGAAGAACGCGTAGACCGGCGCAGTGAAAATCTGGATAAGCAAGCAAAGAAGATGGAGCACCGCGAAGCAGTTTTGAACAAGCGGCAAAGTCGCCTGGACAAACGACAAAATCGGCTAGAAACCATTGAGCAAGAACGTCGCGAGCAGCTTGAGCAGATTGCTGCGCTCACAAGTGATGAAGCCAAACAGCTTTTGCTGGACGATGTAGAAAAAGAGTCCCGTCAGGATATGGCTCGCATCATGCGTGAAATTGAAGATGAGGCCAAAGAAAGTGCTAATCAAAAGGCGCGCGAGCTGGTTGTTATGGCCATCCAGCGTATTGCCAGCGACCAGGTGGCAGAGCAGACAGTTTCTGTGGTGCAGCTGCCCAACGAGGAGATGAAGGGGCGCATTATTGGGCGAAACGGCCGTAATATTCGGGCCTTTGAGCAAGCAGCCGGAGTTGATATTGTGGTAGATGATACGCCGGAAGCGGTTTCCGTTTCCAGCTTCGACCCCGTTCGCCGCGAAGCTGCGCGCCGAGCCCTGGAGAAATTAATTACAGACGGCCGTATCCACCCTGCCCGCATCGAAAAATTGATCAAAGATGCCAGCAAAGATGTAGAGCAAGATATGAAAGAGGCAGGCGAGCAAGCCGCTTATGAAGCCAACGTGCATGGCCTACACCCGCAAGTCATTAAAATGCTGGGGCGACTCAAATACCGCACCTCATTTGGGCAAAATCAGCTCTATCATTCTGTGGAAGCGTCGAAAATTGCGGCCGTTTTGGCAGCCGAACTCAACGCCAACATCGACATTGCCAAAATGGGTGCCCTGCTCCACGACATCGGTAAGGCAATGGACCATGACCAGGAAGGTACGCACGCTATGCTGGGAGCCGAATTCTGCAAGCGGTTCAAGGTGCCGCCACTGGTTATTAACGCCATTGCTGCCCACCATCACGAAGTAGAACCTGAAAGTGTGGAAGCGATCATCGTTGAAGCAGCCGACGCCATTTCAGGGGCACGTCCTGGTGCTCGCCGCGAAAGCCTGGAAAATTACATTAAGCGGGTACGCACGCTAGAAGAAATCGCTACCACCTTCCAAGGGGTAGAAAGTGCCTACGCGCTACAAGCGGGCCGTGAAATTCGCATCCTCGTTAAGCCAGATAAAATTGACGATTTGGAAGCGATGCGTCTCTCCAAAAACATTGCCAAGACGATTGAAGAAAGTATGCAATACCCCGGCCAAATCCAGGTCACGGTCATCCGTGAAACCCGCGCCGTGGGCTTTGCCAAGTAGCTGGGCAAACCGTCCAACGAGAAACAAAAGGGTCGCTTTTCAGCGACCTTTTTTCTTGCCAATTTGTTTATTGGTGACCAAGGATTCGGTGGGGTTTATAGGGTATCTCGATTTGCTGAATTTCTTCCTCACTCAACCGAATGTCTACAGCAGCAACTGCCTCTTCCAACTGGTACATTTTTGTTGCCCCAATGATAGGTGATGTGACACCGGGCTTATGCAGCAACCAGGCCAACGCAATTTGAGCAGGAGAATACCCTCTTTCCTCAGCAATGCTCACAATGGCATCTACCACGTCAGAATCCTCTGGCTGATAATACATATCTTTGGCAAAACCATCGCTTTTGGCTCTGGCTGTGGGATCGCCCTCTTTACGTTTACGATTGCCAGCCAAAAAACCTCTTGCCAATGGGCTCCAGGGAATCACCCCTACGCCTTGATCTTGGCAAAACGGCAGCATCTCTCTTTCTTCTTCGCGGTAGACGGCATTCATGTGGTTTTGCATGGCCGAAAAGCGCGTCCAGCCATGTGAATCGGCCGTGTGCTGCGCCTTGGCAAATTGCCAGGCAAACATGCTAGACGCCCCAATGTAAAGTGCCTTGCCCGCTTTGACGACATCGTGCAAGGCTTCCATTGTTTCTTCAATGGGGGTGTTGTAATCCCAACGGTGAATCTGGTATAGATCAACATAGTCTGTACCCAGGCGGCGGAGCGAATTGTCAATCCCTTCCATGATATGTTTGCGGGAGAGGCCACCGCCGTTGGGGCCTTTGTCGATGGGGAAGTAAACTTTGGTCGCCAGCACAATCTCCTGGCGGCTAGCAAACTCTTTGAGCAGTTTACCGGTGACTTCTTCACTGACGCCGAGCGAATACATATCGGCCGTATCAAAGAAATTGATGCCTAATTCAACTGCTCGCTGGATAAACGGCCGTGCGGCCGTCTCATCCAACACCCAATCACGCCATGTCGGGGTGCCATAACTCATCATTCCCAGGCAGATGCGGGAAACTTTTAGGCCAGTCTTGCCTAAATTCACATATTCCATTGCTAACTCCTTTCGCACTTATGATGCTGAAAGGCGTTATTTTACCGAACGTTGGGCCTCCAGACATACCACGCCATTTTTGCCCGCCACAGCGTTGTGCATTACGCCAGAGGGCAGATCTAGCCGGTCACCTGGATAAAGTGTGGTGGGTTCCCCTTCAATCGGAAAGCCAAAGGTTATAGAACCTTCGACAACCATGATCACTTTCTCAAACGGATGATCATGGGCGGGAAAAACATCCTGGGGGTTGCTAATCCATTTGTATGGCTGTAAACCTTCTTGTGCCATTTGCTGATAAAGTTCTAGCTCAGAGGGGGCTTGAGGTTGTGCCCATTTTTGAATATGAATAATGTGGGTTTTCATCTACCGGTCTCCTCCATGACCGTTACTACGTGGTACATGCGTGGAATGATAAGGTTTGCATAAAGGGTACGAAATATTTACCAGGTGCACAATTGCACTGGTGTACTGGGCGATAAGTCTTGCTCCGCTTTTATGCGAAGCTGTTTGGTTCTTGTTATAATCCCGCAACTATGGAAAGTTCTGGTCAAAATCGCCGTCAATTGTGGATTGGCATCGCCGTCAGTGCGCTTTCAATTGCCCTCATTTTGCTGTTGATTGACCCCGCTGAAATCGTGGATTCTTTGCGCCAGGCAGAGGTTTCACTGATTGGCTGGAGTGCGTTGGCCATTCTCGCTTTTATGCTCATTCGAGCAATCCGCTGGCGCTACATGTTGGCCAACGAGATTTCCTGGTCACAAACATTCCACATCCAGAATATTGGGTATATGTTTAATATGGTGCTGCCATTTCGCCTGGGGGACGTGGCGCGGGCGGTGCTGATTGGCAATGTGCCGCCAATTACGCTGGCTAGAGGGCTGTCTACAATGGTAGTCGAGCGCATTCTGGACATGATGTTTATTGTGGCGTTGCTGCCATTTACGCTGGCGGAAGTGGCTAGCTTGCCGCCCTGGATGCAAGATGGGGCTCGTGCCTCTGGCATTGTGGCGGTGATAGCCATTGGGGCACTGATTGTAGCGGCCAATCAGCGCAAGCTGGCAACTCGGTGGGGAACGGCCGTTCTCAA
Organism: Candidatus Leptofilum sp.; assembly: GCF_965223285.1. Classification (GTDB taxonomy): domain Bacteria; phylum Chloroflexota; class Anaerolineae; order Promineifilales; family Promineifilaceae; genus Leptofilum. The sequence continues at coordinate 6,020,899 of NZ_OZ244997.1, forward strand.
CCGCATCCCTTTTTTAAACACTGAGCAGTGGATCGGCCGTATGAACGAACTGCTCGACGGCTTGGGTAGCTTAACTCGCCTCAAAGATAGCGTCGCTCTTGTTTTTTTTAGCATTGCGGTTTGGATTCCCATCTTGTTTGCTTACCGTTGGGGCATATTAGCCGTTGGCGGAAATGTTTCCTTGCTGGGTGCCAGTTTTGTGGTGTGTGCCGCCGCCTTGAGCATTGCGCTGCCTTCTTCACCTGGGCAAATTGGCGTTTTTCACATTGGCGTAACGGCCGCAATGCTCGCCCTCGGCCAATCGGATGGCGCAGCCGGGGGATTTGCCGTGGTTTATCACGCACTAAATTTAATCAGCATGGTCATATTGGGTCTCATTGGGCTGGCCAGTACCGGAGCTACTTTCGGTAGCGTTATTGAAACCACCCAACGCTTTATGCGTCGCCGCCAAACAGTGGAGGATGGCGATCTCAGCAAAATTGAAAGTTAAGCCACTATGAAATTGCCTGTGTACATATTTCAGGAGCAATATGAAAATTGTTGAAGTCTTAACCTATTATCGCCCTTGGGTGAGTGGACTGACCATTTACGTAGAGCGGTTGAGCAAAGCGTTGGCTCGTCAGGGACACGACGTGACCGTGCTTACCTCGCAGTATGATCCCAATTTGCCCAACTATGATGTCATTGAGGGTGTGAAAGTGGTCCGCGTGCCGGTTGCTGCTCGCGTGAGTAAAGGCGTGCTGATGCCCGGCTTTGGCCCTATGGCCTGGAAATTGGCTCAGCAGGCAGATATTTTGCACCTGCACCTGCCCCAATTTGACGCACCCGGCGTGGCGATGCGCGGCCGTATTTTGGGTAAGCCAGTTGTACTCACCTACCATTGCGATTTGCAGTTACCGCAAGGTGCGTTCAATCGGCTGGTAGATCGGGTAGTGGGGTCAATGAACCAGCTTGCGGGCCAGCTAGCTGATGCCGTGGTCACCTATACGCGGGATTATGGGGTTCACTCGCCATTTTTGTCCCAGTTTTTGGACAATAAGCTACACATTATTCCACCTCCCGTGGAGCTGCCGGATTACCGTGAGGCAGATGTGCAGGCCTTCCGAACCAAGCACCATTTGCAGGACGAGCCGGTCGTGGGCATTATTTGCCGATTGGCGGCAGAAAAGGGCGTTGGCGTATTGCTGGAAGCATTGCCAATCGTGCAGGAAGCGTTCCCAAATGTGCGCGTTTTGCACGCAGGCGAATACCAAAACATCATTGGCGAGGAAGCATATGCAGCACGGCTGGCCCCACTGTTTGAGAAACATAAATCCCATTACCATTTGTTGGGCAACATTGAAGGGGCGGAACTTAGCGCGTTTTACAACTCCCTGGATTGCCTGTGTGTACCTAGCCTGAACAGCACGGAGAGCTTTGGTTTGGTGCAAATTGAAGCAATGCAAAATGGCGTGCCGGTAGCAGCTTGTGCCTTACCGGGCGTTCGCCAGCCGGTGACAATGACGGGCATGGGGGAAGTTACGGCCGTTTCCGACCACACTGCCCTCGCCCAAGCCATCATCAATATTTTGCGGAATAAAACCGCCTACCAGCGCGATGCCCAACTCATTGGCAACACCTTTTTGCCCGACGAGACCGCCCAAGCCTATGTGCGGCTCTTCCAAAAATTGCAGCGTGGCAAGCTCATTGGCAAAACGGTTGAACCGGCTGCCTATGATAAACTCCGAGCCATGCGCGATAGCTACTGACAATAACTTAAAACCAACCTGCGGATAATACCAAACTTGTGAACGAAAACAGTGAATTTCTAGCCGCAAATACCCAAGATGACCTGCTCTGGCGTCAGCTAAAAACCATCCCCGCTTTCCGTGCCATTTTACGTGCCGTGGAGGCCAGATTCTACTTTGCGGTCGATTTGCCCGGCCCTACGCTGGACGTTGGCTGTGGTGATGGTCATTTCAGCCAGATGGTGTTTCAGCGAAGGATTGAAGCTGGCATTGATCCCTGGTGGAATCCGCTGAAAAAAGCGCAAAAATCGGAGATGTATGATTTGGCCTTGCAAGCAATGGGGGACCAGCTCCCTTACCCCGATGGCCACTTTGCCAGTGCATTTAGTAACTCCGTCTTGGAGCATATTCCCGATATTCAGCCCGTGCTAAACGAAACAAACCGGGTGATGCAAATGAACGGCCGTTTCCTTATCACCATGCCCAGCCACAACTTCACCAAACAGCTGGGCGGCGCAGCCTTTCTGGAACGGCTAGGGTTGCCAGGATTAGCAGATTCGTACCGCCAATTTTTCAATCGCATTGCTCGCCATGCTCACACCGATTCAGCAGAAGTGTGGGCTGAACGACTGGCGACTGCTGGTTTCGGCATTGAGCGATGGCAATATTACTTCAGCAAAAAAGCGTTACGGGCGTTGGAATGGGGACATGTTCAAGGGGCTCCATCGGCAATTATGCACGCGCTGACCGGGCATTGGATTGTTGCCCCGTGGGAAAGCAGCCTGCGCCGCACGGAAAGATGGCTACGGCCGTTCTACGACGAACCGTTCTCTGAAGATGGCACTTACCTGCTCATCGTCGCCCGGAAGCAGGCCAATGGCCCAATCCCCGTACAGCTGCCTCCGGCCAACCCCTTCACAATTGAGGAACTGGAAACGGCCGTTGCCAGCCAGCAACCCATTCCGACCCAACCAGAAGTATTGTCAGAGCCAGAAACAAAAGCTGCCTCAGTAGCTATTCCCCCAGTTGAGCAATCAACAATCGAAGCTGAGCCTTACGACGAAAGGCCCAGCACAAACTGGATCAATATATTGTTGGGCATTATTAGTTTGCTTGCAGGCATGATGGGGCAGCTTGCTTTAACAGGCGATCCGCCCAACATTGCTGGGGGTAGGCTCTGGTTTTTATATGCCGGACTGTCCCTATTGGCTCTTTTGTGGCGCAGCCGTCCGGAACGTTTGCCGCGTGAAAGACGTTGGACGTTGCCACGTCTGAGACAAATTCCCCGTCGCCGCTGGTTCTTTTTATTGGCTTTGTTGTTGGCGTTGCTGGCGCAAAGTGCTGTGGGAACTTCCGGGAGTGAACGGCCGTTGCTGGCAATTGGTCTATGGCTGGGCGGCATGGGACTTAGTTTTTACGCCTGGCGTGACAACCAGTTGGATATTGATAGTTTGTTTATTTCTCGTCGCACAGTCGCCACGGCCGTTGCCCTCTTCCTTGTTGCGCTGGTTGTACGGCTCGTGAATCTCAGTCAAAATCCGTTCATGCTCAACGGCATCGAGGCCAGCCTGGGGCTGAACAGCCTGGAAGTTATTCGGGGACAGCTACAAAATCCGTTTGGCACCGCGTGGCTGACCAATCCTACGCTGCCTCTCTACATTATGGCATTGCCAATCTCCATTTTAGGGCCAACGACCCTGGCCGTGCGGCTTGTTTCACCGTTTGTGGGGGCGGCCACCGTCACGGCCACCTATCTTTTTGGCAAGCGCCTCTTTGGTAACTTCACGGGGCTGCTCGCCGCCATCTTGCTGCTCGGCTCGCACTACCACCTGCATTACAGTCGTCTGGGCATGACCAATATTTGGGATGGGCTGCTGGTGCTGCTGGCGTTGGGAACGATTGGGATGGCTTGGCAACGGCCGTCCACTGCCCCACATCAACGCACCGTTTGGCTGTGGGCTGGGCTGTTTGTTGGGCTGAATGCCTATGCGTTTATCAGCTCCCGCGTCTTGCCAATCATCTTGCTTGCCTGGTTTTTGCTAACGCTGTTGCTTGACCGCAAAAAGATGCAGGAGCAGGCGTGGCATTTGCTGACAGCGTTGGGCATGGCCCTGGTAGTGGCTCTGCCGCTTCTGCTCTTTTACAACAATAATCCTACTATTTTTATGGAACGGGCCAACGTGCTGGGTATTCTGCCGGACCAAACCAACTGGCTGGCCGATGAAGTCGCAAGAACGGGCATGACCCAAACGGCCGTTCTTTGGCAGCAATTTTGGCAGTCAGCACTTGCCTTCAACGGCATCCCCGACAACAGCCCTGCCTATCGGCCGTTGGTGCCCCTGCTTAGCTTTGGCCCGGCCGTGCTGATGGCACTAGGCATATTGCTGGCACTGTTTCGTTTGCGGCAAAATGAACATCGGCTGCTGCTACTCTGGCCACTCGGCACCGTAATTGTGGCCGGCATGTTGCTCATCGAGTCGCCGCAGAGCCACCGGCTGTTAATGGCCGCGCCTGCGCTAGCGTTGCTGGCGGCAAGCACGCTCATGACGCTGGGGAATCTCATTATGGCCACTCTGCAAGCCTCAGATGAAGCTGCCCCAGATGTTGGCCGTTGGCAAGTGTCTTTCCGTAATTGGCGCACACCAGTCGCCCGCGCCGGGCTGGTTTTGCTAACATTAACGCTGCTTTTTGCTTTGAATGATGTGGCCTTTTATTACGGCCGTTTCCCCAACAAAAATCAATTTGCCGACACCAACACGGAAGTTGCTTTTGAATTAGCCAATTACCTGAACGATTTAGAGGGGGAATGGACAGCCTACCTGTACGGCCCGCCGGTACTCTACATTGATTTTCCTACCCTGCCTTTCCTATTGACCGATTTTCAGGCAGGGGCTAACCTATTCAATGTAGAGTCGGCCGAGGCGGAACGGCCGTTGGCGCCCACAACCAATCAAATCTTCATCTTCCTACCGCAACGGGCGGCGGAGTTGGTCACGGTAGCAGCACAATTTCCCGGTGGCAGCCAACAACAAATTGATGGTCAGTACGCCGCCCCCTTGTTCACCATCTACAAATTCCAGCCTTGACGAAACTTGTTCTATTTTTTAACAGTGAGGGCAAGGTTTTTTTTACTAGAGTAGCCTTTATGAACTTCGCAATCATTACATTGGCCATCGGCGCGGTTGTTTTGATGACAACGGCCGTTATCACCTGGCCCAGACGGCATAGTGCCCATTGGATTCTGTCATTTTTGGGTTTAGCAACGGCCGTTTCCATTTGGCTAATTGGCTATGCTATTGAGCTAAGCGTCTTTGGCCTAGACAGCAAGGTGCTTTGGGCAAAAATTCAGTACATCGGCATCAGTTTTACCTCAGTTGCCTGGTTCTTGTTTGCCTATCAGTTTCTCAACCTGAACCTGAAAAATCTCAAATCCCTAACAGGCTTGCTCTCTATTGTGCCCGTCATTACCATCATTCTGGCCTTTACCAATGAGCAGCATGGGCTTTTGTGGACACAAAATTTGCTAGATGAAAGTGGCGTGATGCCCATGCTCTCCAACAACTACGGCGGCTGGTTTTGGGTGCATTCAACCTACTCTTATCTGCTCATTATTGGCGGGATTGGCTTATTTTTGCGCGTCATCAGACGGTATCCACACTTCTATCGCTGGCAATCAGCCATTCTCATTTTGGCAGCAGCCACGCCATTGCTGGGCAACCTACTCTATATCTCTGGCAATAGCCCCATCCCCCAATTCGACCTGACACCATTTTCTTTTGCCGTGAGTGCGCTGCTCATCGCCTGGGGCGTAGCACGCCTAGATTTGTTTGACATTGTGCCAATTGCCCGACGCATGGTGGTAGAAGGGATGCCCGACGGCATTGCCTTGATAGATTTAGAGAATCGCGTTTTGGACATCAATGAAGCTGGTAAACGGCTGTTGGGACAAGAGAATGAGCGCATCATTGGCCAAAAGCTCGGGCAGTTGACCTCTGCCTTGGCAAAAAAAATAGTCGCTTATGACGGCCTTGAAGTCGATGAGGAGATCAGCATCGAGCAAGAGGGATTGTGGCAGCATTTTAACGTGCGGATACGGCCGTTACACATCACCAGCCCCCATCCACGCGCTCGCATCCTCATCTTGCACAACATCAGCCGCCGGAAAGCTGCCGAAGCCAGAATCCGGCAGCGCAACCGCGAACTACAAGAGCTTTTTACCGAGGCTCAGGAAGCGCGAGAAGCTGCCGAGCAAGCTAACAAAGCCAAAGGCGATCTGCTGGCAAAAGTAAGTCATGAACTCCGTACGCCGCTGGGGGTCATCCTTGGCCATGCCGAAATGCTGCAAGAGGGCGTTTATGGTTCCGTCACGGAGAATCAAAAAACTTCGCTTAGCCGCATCATCGAAAATAGTGGGTATCTTAACGAGCAAATCAAAGGTTTGCTCGACCTTCCCCATCTTGAGAGCGGTAAGCTAAAAGTGGAACTGTATGAATTTGATTTGGCCGACATGTTGGAGCAGGCACACCATCGCATTCAGCCTATAGCAACGGCTAAAAATCTCGACTTTAACATCGATGTGGCTCCAAATGTACCTGCGCGCATTAACAGCAACGCCTTGCGCCTTCAGCAAATCCTGATCAACTTGTGTACCAATGCGGTTAAATTCACTAACAAAGGGCAAGTAACCGTCGCCGTTACGATGGCAGATGACGCTCATTGGCAAATGGCTGTTACTGATACGGGCAAAGGCATCCCCCAAAAAGAGTTTGAGACTATTTTTCAGCCCTTCTACCAATTGCAAGACAGCATGACGCAGGGCCAAAGTGGTGTGGGGTTGGGTTTAACCATTGCAAAAGAGCTAACAACCGCATTAGGTGGTAAAATTTGTGTAGAGAGTGAACAGGGGGCAGGCAGTACGTTTTTGGTCACCTTACCTGTTCACACCAAACTGTTGTCAACAGGACTTACGCAATGAAGACTACAAAAGTCTTATTCCTTCTGGAATTAACATCCTTTGACCCCAGACTTTTGTAGTCTGGTGAGGGTAAATGCGTAACTCCTTGTCAAAAGAGAATTATAATAATGTCTGAAGTTGAAAAGAAGCCTGTTTCTCTGATCATTGAAGATGATCCTGATCTGATTCACATTTTTGCACGCGCTTTGGAGCTATCTGGATATGAAACCAAAACCGTTGAGGACGGTACCGAAGCGATTGCACTGCTAGCCAAAATTGTGCCGGACATTGTTGTGCTTGATTTGCATCTGCCCGGTGTTTCTGGCAGAGAAATATTACGGGCAATTCGGGCAGACGGCCGTTTAACCCACACCCGCGTCATTTTAGCCACAGCCGACTATCGCACAGTCGAAGATTTGCGTGAAGATGCAGACCTTGTATTGCTTAAACCCATCAGCTTTAAGCAATTACGAGACTTAAGCTCCCGCTTTTTGCAAACAAACAAGCGCACCACGGCTATCTAAACGGCCGTGCACCTAACCCCTGGCAATCGGATGCCCCACGCTCCCAACAGAGGTATGATTGGGTAGCATGACAGCACCACTCAATCAACTCAAAATTCTCGATTTTTCCACGCTCCTTCCCGGCCCATATGCCACTATGATGCTAGCTGATCTAGGTGCAGATATCATTCGCATCGAAGCACCCAATCGCCCAGATTTGGCTCGCCAACTGCCGCCGCACGGTGAAGATGGCCAATCAGCGCAGCATGCTCTGCTTAACCGAGGCAAACGCAGCCTGGGATTGAACCTCAAAGAGCCAGTAGCTGTTGAAATCGTGCAAAAATTGGTCGTAGAACAAGGATACAACATCATCGTAGAGCAGTTTCGGCCTGGGGTGATGGATCGGCTGGGCGTGGGGTATGCCCAACTCAAGGAACAGTGTCCGCAGCTCATCTTTTGTTCGCTTACGGGCTATGGCCAAACAGGGCCGTATAAAGACCGAGCAGGGCACGATCTGAACTATTTAGCACTGTCTGGCTTGCTAAGTTTTTACGGCCGTAAATCCCAATCTGCCCCGCCCCCACCACTCCCCACCCAGGTGGCCGACATCGGCGCAGGGTCGCTGCATCTGGCCATTGGCCTGCTGGCAGCCGTAATTCGGCGTATGCAAAGTGGGGAGGGAGGCCAGCTAGACATTAGCATGTTTGACGGCACCTTGGCCTGGAATGCGCTAGGTGCTAGCAAGCTGCTCGTCGGTGGTGAAAATCCAGCCCTTGAAGGCGAATTACTTAACGGTGGCACCTATTACGATATTTACGAAACGGCAGACGGCCGTTACCTGGCCGTCGGCTCATTGGAACCCAAATTTTGGCAAGGGTTCTGCCGCGCTATTGAGCGTGACGATTTGATCGCCCCTGGCATGGATTACGACATTGCCAATCAGCAACGCTTCAAGGCAGAAATTCGGCAAGCAATTCAGGGCAAATCGTTGGCAGCCTGGCGCACCATTTTTGCCGCGCTGGACGTCTGCGTGGAGCCTGTTTTAACTACAGCCGAGGCACTCAACGACCCGCAAACCCAGGCACGCAATATGATTGTTGAGCTCCCAAACCAGGCTGGCGGCAGGCAAAAGCAAATCGCTTCACCCATCAAACTTTCTGATCATGCACCAAGCTACCCGTTTAGCGGTGTGCCGCTTGGTTGGCATAGTGATGAAATTCTGGGCCAGATTGGCTATACGAAGTCAGAGATCGATGTGCTTTTTGCGCAAAATGTGGTGGCTGGCCAACGATGAAACAACGTGACATTTTCTGGTTCTGGCTGCCGCTGTTTGCGAGCTGGCTGCTCATGACGGCCGAAGGCCCCATCGTCAGCGCAGCAATTAATCGCCTGCCCAACGAAGTTATCATGTTGGCAGCGCAGGGCATTGTGGTGAGTCTTTCCGTCACTATCGAAAGCCCGATTATCAATTTGCTGGCTACCTCCACTGCCCTGGTGAAAGATCGTGCCTCCTTTTTACAAGTGCGCCGCTTTACGGTGCATTGGATGATTTTACTAACGGCCGTTACCATCCTTATCGCCTTCACCCCTGTGTTTGATCTGGTCGTGTTGCGCTGGCTAGGTACCCCGGAACCTGTGGCCCAATGGGTGCGCCCTGGTATGCAAATCATGACGCTGTGGAGCGCAGCCATTGCCTGGCGACGCTTTTTGCAAGGGGTGCTCATTGGCTTTAACCAACCCCGCAAAATGGCCTGGGGCACGGCGATTCGCCTACTCGCTTCCGGTGGATCAGTTATTGTGATGGCCAGCTTCACCAACTGGCCCGGCGTCGTCAACGGTGCCACCGCGCTGATGCTGGGGGTGATTGCTGAAGCCATTTATGCCACTTGGGCGGTACGGCCGTTACTGCAAAATGAACTCTCTGCTGAGCAACCAGCCGTATCCCCGCCCCTCACCTACCGCGATCTTTTTTGGTTCCATCTGCCGCTGGCGGGAACTTCTGTGATTATTCTGCTGGTTCAGCCGCTGGTCACATTTAGTCTGGCACGATTGGATCGGCCCACCGAATCATTGGCAGCGTGGCCTGTTGTGTTCCAAATTATGCTGATGGCCCGCGCTGCTTCGCTTGCGTTGCCAGAAGCGGTTATTGCCCTCACCAAAGGGCCAACCACGTATCAGCCCATTCGCCGCTTTAGCCTAACGCTGGCTGGTGTGGTAGCCGTGGCAGTGGCTCTGTTTACCTTTAGCCCACTGGCGCGGCTGTACCTTTTTGGCGTCCAGGACATGACGGCCGAGGTTGGTGGATTGGCAGAAAGCAGCCTCATTTACTTTTTGCCCTTCCCGGCGCTGACGGTGATTAGTATGTGGCTGCGCGGGGTGCTGATAAACGGCCGTAAAACAACAGCGGTCAATGTGGCAATGGTCGTCAACATGTTTATCACCATTGTGGTATTAGCTGCGGGGCTGGCGGGACAACAGCCCGGTTTGCCTACTGCCGCTGTGGCTCTGTCACTGGCGGTGTTGGCGGAGATTATTTATTTGGGCTGGCGAGCACAGCAGCTTTGGCCTGTCCTGAGCCCCAAAGTGACTACGCGAAGTATTTAACTTGAGGAAACCCTATGATTGAAATTTTGCAACTTCCGCTTGGCCCTTTGCAAACCAACTGCTATTTGGTTGCCTGTGACGAGACGATGGAAGTGGCCGTCATCGACCCCTCTTGGGACGGCCGTCGCATTGCGGTTATGGCCAGCGAACGCGGCTACGTGATCACCCACATTTTGCTCACCCACACCCACTTTGACCACGTCGGCGGCTTGGCGGAACTGGCAGAAGAAACCAAAGCCCCGATCTATAGCCACCCCGATGCGCTGGAAATGCTGGCCCACGCCCCCAAAGCAGCAGCCAGCTACAACTTACCCATGCCTACTCCGCCAAAGCCAACGCACATGCTGGTGGAAGGTGATGTGGTTGAGGTTGGGAATCTCAAATTTGAGGTGTTGTTTACCCCAGGACACGCGCCGGGACATTTAAGTTTTTATGTGCGTGAACACAACGTCATTTTTGATGGGGATGTCTTATTCCAGCGCAGCATCGGGCGGACAGACTTCCCTGGCTGTGACCACCCCACCCTGATGAAAAATATTCGCGAAAAGCTGTTGGTGCTGCCCGATGATACGGCCGTTCTGTCCGGCCACGGCCCCGCCACCACCATTGGGCAAGAGAAACAGTGGAATCCGTTTTTGCAGTAAGTAGGTCATTCAGAAGTTCAACTTTTGGCAAAAGTTGGACTTCTCCCATTACGGAGTTGGCGTGATTGTTGGGGTTTGGGTTGGTGTGGGAGTCGCCGTTGGGACAGCACCCTGCCAGATGAAGAAGGCATCGGCACTGCTGGAGCCACCAAAAGTATAAATTGGCAAGCCGTCCGAGCGAGTATCAGTCACCTGGACAATGCTCACCCGCCAGCGCATCTGGAATAGCTCTGGTGTGGTGGGCCGCCATTCTGATGGGACACGAAAGGCAGTATCGCGTGTAAAGCCGCGCCGGGGCAGGCCATCCAAATCATCGATGTTGGCCAACTCTACCATGTACATTTCTGATTCGGCCAATGGCTTTACGGCCGTCCATTGCAGCACAATCTCTTGCGAAAGTGACTCAACAACCGTGCCAGCCACTGGGTACAGAAGCTGCGGCCCTGGCGGGGGCAGCGTATTGGTCGGCGTGGGGGACGGACCAGGCGTTGGAGGCAAGGACTGCCCGTAAATAACCTCTGGAATGCAAACCGGGTCACCTGGCTGCAGCAAGGAAGGATCGGCGATTCGGTTCACCTCGGCCAACAAATCAAAGGGAACCCCAAAACGGCTGGCAATCCCCACAATAGAATCTCCCCCTTGCACTTGATACAAATCGCAGCCGGTGGGGTCTACCAACACTGTCTCCCCATTAATCTCGGCGGCAATAATTTGCAGCGGTGGCGTGGGCGTGGGCCAGGGAATATTTAGCTCCTGCTCTACCTGCACCTGTGTGCTGGCCGAAAGACCATTGGCGGCAGCAATCGCTTCTGGCTCAATGCGGTAAATGAGCGAAATGCCAATGAGCGTCTCACCACTGCTCACGGTGTGGAAGCGCGGCGGACGGGGTGTGTCGGTAGGGGCTGGCGTAGGTGTGATGCTGGGAGTTAGCGTTGGCGGGCTGGTTTCGGTGGGCAGCGGTGTCCAGGTAGGCGTAAACGTTACGGTGGCGGGGATAGGCGTTACGGACGGGGCAATGACCATGCTCACTTCGTCACCCTGATATTGCAAGATGAGCCCACCCACAACCAGAGTAATGGCAAAAAAGACGGCCGTTAGCCCCAAAACCAATGGCGTTTGCCTTTCACGCATCACAGATTCAACCAGTTCAGGCGCGTCGGAAACGGCCGTTGTAGGCACAGGCGCAACCCGCTTGAAGGTGGGAATATCTACTGTGGTTTCTAAGGATGAGGGTGCACTTGCATCAAGTGTTGCGGAAGCAACCGTTTCTGCTTCTAGCTCTGATTCTGGCTCAGAGATTGAAGGTGGCTCCGCAGCAGCAGGTTGCTCTTCAATCGCTTCCTGTGGAGTATCAGCAGGTTCTAGCTTGGTGCCACACATCAAGCAGAGAGTCGCGTCAGCAGCAGCAACTGTATCGCAAGAGGGGCAGCGCCGTTCCTGCGGCGAGAGGGGGAAGTCAGCAGATTCACTCATTATTTTTTCGCATCTGTGGCATAATTCACGATTAATGCCTCAGAGCGCGGCATTATACCAAGCCGGATGGGCTGCTGCCAGTGACGATCGGCATCACTCATAACGGTTTTAGGGAGCAGCAAATGAGTCAAGTCAGAGAAAAAATAGAGGAAAGTAACGCAAACGGCCGTTACTGGTGGCGCAAATCAGGGGAAGAAAGATGCGCACAACCCCAGCCCAAACCGGGCGACGTTTGTACGCACTGTGGCGAAGGCACGCTGGCGTTTGATGGCTTGTTCATCCTCGCCTGTGACCAGTGCCAGCACATCGCCGACAGCGGCGGCTTCACCTGATAGCCATCACTTGCGGGGCGTGACCACCGTAATTTTGGCAAAGAGAGGCGGCCGTTTCCCACCAAGTCTCCCAGGGAAACGGCCGCTTTGTAGTGAAAAGCTCTCGTCTTTGAAACAGATCAGGCAGCATTCACCGCCACCTGATCGTTGTACCATCTGATGAGCATGATTACACTGAAAGGAATCATGAAGCGGATTGCAAAAAGTAGTAGCAAAATAAGTACGGCCGTTCCTAAGTTCATCATACACCTCCTGCACCATCACCTCAAATGAGGCCACGATGCCAAATGCCAATTCGATATGAGACCATGATAATTATTTGGGGAACGGCCGTCTATTCGGCAACTACGCCATCTTTTATTGGGGTAAATCCCCCATAAACCTACCCAAAACAGAACAAATCCCTCAGAAGCCGGGCCAATTACCCAAAATCCCTCAAGCCCACCCAAAACACCCCATTTTGGCGTGGGGCGTTTGCACCATGCCAAAATACGCTGCACACCTGATTTACGCCGCCACCCCCGTTTTCTACACTATTGACAAGCGTTCTTTTGGTTATTTTTTCGTTTCACGAACCTTACAGGAGCATCCTATGTTCAAAAGAGTTTTGATAGGGGTGACTTTCGCACTGATTTTGGGCTTTGCTACTTTTGCGGCAACCCAGGCACAGACGGACCCGGAAGCGTATGGCTCAGACGATTGTGGCGAATGCCATGAAGCTGTTACGGCCCAATGGGAAAACAGCGTTCACGGCCACGCTAGCATCGCCGAGAGCTTTTTGGCAGCTTGGGCAGAGGCAGATAATGAGCCAGAATGCCTGGCTTGCCACACCACTGGCTACAGCGCAGCTACCGGCAGCTATGACAAAGAAGGCATCGCCTGCGAAACGTGCCATCCCTCCAACCCAGCGGAACATCCGCAAAAAATCATGCAAACTGACATCTCGTCCCGCCTCTGTGGCAGCTGTCACGTAGATACTTTTGCTGAGTGGGAAACCAGCGAACACGGGCAGGAGGAGCTAACCTGCGCTCGCTGCCACAATCCACATTCCAATGCGCTGCGGGTGGGCAGTATGCAGGACACCTGTCGCACCTGCCACAAAGAAGAAACGCATTTCTTTACCTTCACTGCCCATGCAGAGGAAGGGCTGCTTTGCACCGATTGCCATTTGGCTGCCAAGAGCGAGCCGTTGGGCAACGGCCACAGCCAAATCAGCCACACGTTTTCCATCGGCTCAGAAACGTGTACCGACTGCCACAATGAGGAAATGCACATGCCGGGAAGCAACCTTGCTCAGACGATGGGCAATGCAGTCATGATGGAAGCTAGCATTTTGCCTGCTGATACTGTGGAATCCCAAGACAAAATTTCAACCGCCCAACCCTCGCCCAGCAGCCCCTATAACTTTGCAATTTTAGCTGCCCTGATTGGCATGGCGTTTGGTCTGGTTGGCTCCCCGTGGCTGGAAAAATGGCAAGCAAAACTGCGCGCCGAGAAAGTCGGAGGTCATGATGGACAGTAAAGTTGGACGACGTGATTTTATTAAGCTGGCCGCAGTGGGAACGGCCGTTTCCACCATCACCATCGCCGCCAAAGGGAATCCCATAACCGAGGCGCCAGGGAGCAGTCCGTATCGCTGGGCGATGGTCATCGACCAGGCCAAATGCGTGGGCTGCGGCGAGTGCAGCCTGGCCTGTCAGGCTCACAACGACACCCGCGAAGACGCACCCTGGAACCGGATGATCGAGCTGGAGCCAATCAACGGTGAAGCGGTGTATGCTCCGGTGCCGTGCATGCACTGCGAAAACGCACCATGCGTAGATATTTGTCCGGTGGGGGCTACCTTCCATCGCCCCGACGGCATTGTGATGATGGATTACGACAAGTGCATTGGCTGCCGCTACTGCCAGTTGGCCTGCCCTTACGGGGCGCGCACCTTCAATTGGGACACATATACCGGTGAAAATACGGCCGTCCCCGAATGGGGCGAACCCGAAGTAGCGCGTCGCCCGCGCGGGGTAGCCGAAAAATGCACTTTCTGCTTCCATCGCATTGACCGAGGCCTGGCCGAAGGGCTGATGCCCGGCGTTGATCGCCAAGCGACGCCTGCTTGCGTCGCGGCTTGCCCCGTCGGGGCGCGGCTGTTCGGCGATTTGAACGACCCAAATTCACCAGTTAGTGAAGCATTAGCCAAATATCCAGCAGTGCAGCTGCGGCAGGATTTAGGCACAAATCCACGCGTGTACTACCTGCCCGCCCGACGCGAAGAACTACTTGAGGAAGGTGTCTCATGAATCCGAAAATCAGGTTGCATCGCGCTGTCTTTCCTTTGTGGGTCATTTTGCTGGCCGTTCTCATGTTGGCTGGACTGGTGGCGGGGATTACCGTGTTTATCAATGGCCTGGTCGTTACTAACCTAACCGATTTAGTGCCGTGGGGCTTGTGGATTGGCATTGATCTTTCCGCTATTGCTCTGAGTGCAGGGGCGTTTACGCTTTCAGCGGCCGTTTACCTGTTCGGTTGGAAAAAGCTGCAACCGTTGGCCCGAACGGCTGTTTTCATCGGCTTTCTTGGTTACAGCATGGCCATGCTTTGCCTGCTCATGGACATTGGCCGCCCCGACCGCTTTTGGCACGCCATCGTCTTCTGGAATATCCATTCTCCGCTGTGGGAAGTGACGATGTGCGTGGTGCTTTACTTTACGGTGCTGCTGCTAGAGGTGCTGCCCATCTTTGGCAATGCTGGATGGTTCAAAGCCCGCTGGCCCAGTCTGTCCCATCGGCTGCACAATCTGCACAAATTTGCCCCGATTTTGGCGATTTTTGGCCTCGGCTTTTCACTATTGCACCAATCCTCATTAGGGGCCACCTACGGCGTGCTCAAGGCACGCCCCATCTGGTACAAGCCCAGCCTGGCTATCCTGTTCATCGTCTCAGCGGTGATTGGCGGCTTGGCCTTAACCGTGCTGGCCTCCAAGCTGGCCGCGCTCTTCTCTGAACGGGCCAACGTGCGCGACGACATTTTAGACAAAGTATCGCAGGTTATCGGCTGGATGCTGTTTGGCTACCTGTACCTGCGCTTTTGGGACACCCTGGGGATGGAGTACACGCTAGAGCCGGGCCGTACCGAGGGATTGCACATCCTCACCAGCGGGGCGTTGGCCTTCAACTTTTGGCTGGGTGAACTGCTGCTAGGCATCTTGATTCCGGCCGTGATTTTGGTGAGTGGACGGCTGCGGCGACAGCCTCGGCTGCACCTACTGGCATTGGCATTCACTGTGGGCGGATTGGTTGCTTACCGTTGGGACATCAACATTGTGGGGCAGCTAGTGGCGTTTACCGTGTTGCCGACCCAAATTGAGCCGCTGTACACCGCCTACCGTCCAGCCATGGTGGAGATTTTGGTGGGTTTGGGCGTGATCGCCTATGGACTGCTAGGCTTTACGCTTGGCGCACGCTATTTGGGCATCGTGGACCACAGCTCATTGCCAGAAACGGCCGTTGAGCCAGCCATTGTCAAACCAGTCCCTTTGCCAACGGATTGACAGTTGGCTACAGAGCGAGATTTCAAATCATGAACGGAACACAAGCAACATTCACGATGATACTCCTGTTTGCGCTGCGCTGCCTGGTGCCACTGGTGTTGGTATTGGGCATTGGGTATGTGATGAATTGGCTGGTGGATCGGTGGGAGGCGGAAGCGGCCAGTTCGACTCCGCTCAGTGCAGGCGTCGCCAAACAAAAACCGACCCGCTGCTGGGCCTACATCCAATGCCAAAAGGAATTGCGAGACGAATGCCCTGGCTTCAAAAAACAGATAACACCCTGTTGGCTGTTGCGCACCCGTGCTGAGGACAATTTGCCAGATGATTGCCTAACCTGTCCCATTTATAAAGAGAGTCCCTCCTTTGCCTGAGAGTAGAGACGTTGCCTTGCAGCGTTTCTACTCCTCTAATGCAATTAATCCATGCCGCAAGGCGTACTTCACCAACTCAATCCGGCTGTGCAAGTTGAGTTTGCGCATAATATTTTCTCGGTGCCGATCCACCGTTTTGACGCTAATCACCAGTTTCTCCGCAATTTCAGGGTTGGTCAGCCCCTCGGCAATGAGTACCAACACCTCTTGCTCACGGGGGGTTAAATCGCTAACTAGCGTGATTGAATCGCCACCACTCCCCCCGCTAAGGTAACTTTGCACCAGTCGCGTCGCTAGTGATGGATAGAGGAACACATCGCCACGGCTGACGGTGCGAATGGCCTGTACCAGTTCATCTGGCGCGGCGCGTTTGGGCAGGTAGCCGGAGGCCCCTGCTTGCAACATCTCAAAAAAGTATTGGTCGTCTTCGTGCATGGTGAGGGCTAGGACGGCCGTATCTCCCTCCAACGCTTTTATTTGCCGCGTGGCCTCGATGCCGTTCATGTCGGGCATCTGAATATCCATCAGGATGATGTCTGGCTGGCATTGTTGCACCTGAGCCAATGCCTCTGCCCCAGATTCCGCCTCGCTGACGATTTCGATGTCTGGCTGGGCGTCCAGCAGCATTCGCAGCCCAGAACGCACAACCGCATGGTCATCGGCCAAAAGCACCTTAATTTTAGGCATCCTTGCCTCCATAAAAGATCCGCAGATTAACGCAGATTTTCACAGATTGGCACAAAAAAATCTGGTTAATCTGGCTAATCTGTGGATAAAAATTACACGGCCGTAATCGGAATGGTGACCTGAACGGCCGTACCCTGCCCCGGCTGTGAATGTACCACGCAACTGCCACCCACCAGGGCCACCCGCTCTTGCATCCCCAGCAGCCCCCACACCTGGCGGTTCCCATCTGACGCTTCAAAAATGGGTTTCGGTTCAAAACCGCAGCCGTCGTCATGCACTTCCAAGTTGAGCATCGTGTCGGTAAAGCCAATCGTGACCGTAACCTGCTGGGCATCAGCATGTTTGGCGACGTTGTTCAATGCTTCCTGGGCAATGCGGAAGAGAATGGTTTCAATTTCTGGCTGGACGCGCTGGCGACGGCCGTTCAGCACAAATTCTGCCTGCACCCCGGAACGCTCGGCAAAAAGCTGCACCTGGCTTTTCAGAGCTGGCACCAAACCGAGATCATCGAGGAGAGACGGCCGTAAATCCTGAATCAAATCCCGCAGCTCCTGCAACGCCTGGGTACTCATTGTTTTTAGCTCCGTGAGCTGCGTGGCCGCCAGTTGCGGATTGTGCTGTACGTTTTCGCTGGCGGCGGCAAAGCCCAGCCCCAAGGCGGTCAGTGCCTGCCCCGTGCCATCGTGCAGTTCACGGGCAATCCGCTGTCGCTCCCGCTCCTGCGCCGACACCACCTGATGCAGCAGTTCACCGCGCAGCGTCTCGCGCGCCTGCGACTCGCCGTAGCGGGTGGCGTTTTCAATGGCGATAGTGAGCTGACTGGCGACTGCCTCTAGCAGATGCAAATCCCGCTGGCGCAGGTGCGTCATCTTCGGGGCAAGCCCTAACACCAAGCCACCACATACCGCATTCACGTCGCCTAACGGGAAGCCCAGCAAACAGTTGCCTGATGGCAGTAATGTATCGTCATCTGTCAGCTCGTTTGCCTCTACTTGCAGCGACTGGGGCTGCCCATCGACAAAAATGGCAGGCTGCCCCGTGTGCAGCGTGTGTGCCACTAAGATCTGCCCCTCATGGCAGTTGGACGTGCCGCGTTGAGGCAAATCATTATAACCAGCCTGCGTTTGGCAACGAAGCGGCTGGTCCGGCCCATCGCGCAAAATAATGAGGCTGGTTTGTATATACGGTAGGCTTTCACAAATTTTCTTGACTGCCTCATTGAGCAGTACCTCTCTGTTGAGGGTGGCCGCCAAGGTACGGGAAAGGTCAAAAAGAAGGGTGAGGTCATGAACGGCCGTTTGCAATGCTGCATTCAATTTTTCTGTTTCCCGCCGACTGTGCGCTTGAATAGCCAACGCCTCTTCCTGTGCCGCCAGCCGCGCTTCGTTGGCCTGGGCCAGATTACGCTTTCGTTCAATTTCAAACGCCCGCAGCGCGCGCACAATAAAAATGGCAATCAGTGCCGCCATCGCCAGGCGGAATAGCTGAATGGGAATGCCAAACAGCTGGGCAAACAGCGTGGCATTAACCACATTGGCCGGAAACAAGAAGCTGGCCTTGGGGAAGGCTTGCCCAAAGACGCCGTAAATAAAGAGTGCCAATGCTGCCCGCAGCAAATCTCGACCCGTGTCTGGCATTTCTAATCGCCGGAAGGTGCGCTGCTCCAGCACAATGGCCCAGGCCGCCAATATGGCTCCCGGCATCCCCAAAATGTAGCGGGACAGCGCATCGGCGGCAGCAATAAATTCATCGGGGGCGGGCTGATAAATCCAGTTGGTGAGCAGCAAGCTCAAGCCCCAAATCCCCAGCAGCCCGCTGGCAGCCAGGTAAGCAGAAAGTTGTTCATAGCGGGATTCATCCCGGCGAGAAAGATAGATGAGACGAATGCCAAAGACCACCAGCAAGGCAAAAGAAATGACCAGGTGCGCCAGCCGCACCTCCTCCAAAAGCAGCCAAGCGGGGATGTTGGCGGCACCGCTGGCACCCATGCCCTGAAACATCTCAAACCATTCATGCAGGCCATGCACCAGGCCAAAGCCCGCCAGCGGGCCCATTGCCTGCGCCAGCCTAAATTGAGAAGCCCGCCCGGACTCAATCCAGACAAGCAGCCCCAGGCAGAAGAAGGCCAGTCCGTAAAGAAAATAGATAAGGGTAAGATTTTGCTCAAAAAATGACGCCCATGTCTGCATAATGATACAGTATCTGGTTAATCATAATTTCAACAGTAGCCAAGCACATCAATAGCGAATGATATTTGTCATAATCGCTTGACCTCAAGCGTACTTGAGGTTTTATAATACCCTCATGAAACAATACACAATCAAACAAGCTGCTCAAATGAGTGGCACCACGGTGGCAACATTGCGCTACTATGAAGAAGCCGGTTTACTTCAAAATATTCAACGGTTGCCGAACGGGCACCGACGATACAATGAGCAAGATTTAGCCTGGATCGACTTCATAATCTGCCTAAGAGAAGGCGGCATGCCGATTCAACAACTTAAACGGTATGTTGATCTATGCTACATGGATGGAACCGAACAAGCCCGTTGCTACCTGTTAGAAAAGCATCGTGTCGCTCTCAAGGCAAAAATCGACTCGCTTCAGCAACAATATGATCGTATCGACGATAAAATTGATTGGTATCATGAACAGATTGCAGCTCTTGCCGCCTCAGAGTCGTCTCAATAATTTCTGGAGGAAAGGATGAAACTTGGTTTACAAATTATTCGATTTGATTGGCCTGGAAGCCCGCAAAACATCGGCTCACAGCTAAGCAAAATTGCCCAATTTGCCGATCAGGCTAATTTTGATTCGCTTTGGGTTATGGATCACTTTTTTCAAATGGGGGGCGCATCGGGCGAGCCATCTGCACCTATGCTGGAAGGGTACACCACGCTAGCTTATCTGGCCGCCCTTACCCAACAGATAAAAATTGGCACCCTGGTAACAGGCTACCTCTATCGCTACCCTGGCATCCTGGCCAAAACCATCTCTACTTTAGATGTTTTGTCTAAAGGACGAGCCTATCTGGGGCTTGGGGCGGCGTGGTACAAGGAAGAAGCTGTGGGACTTGGCGTGCCATTCCCACCAATCGCCACTCGGTTTGAACAACTAGAAGAGGCATTACAAATTATTCACCATATGTGGCAAGATGATCTTTCTCCTTTTGAGGGGCAGCATTATCAGCTAGCCAATCCTATGAACCACCCTCAGCCTCTGCAAACACCCCATCCTCCCATTTTGATTGGGTCAGAAGGGGAGAAAAAAGGCCTGAGATTGGTTGCCCAGTACGCCAATGCCTGTAATTTTTATTTTGGTGCTACCGATCCTGCCTGGGGAGAATGGCATTATGAACGGTACCAAAACAGCCTGCCCCACCTAAGGCAAAAATGGGCTGTCTTAAACGATCATTGTGCCCGATTGAATCGTAATCCTCGGGATATTGAATTTACTGTTTTAGGCACTATCAAACCAACCCGAAACAGTCAGGGGGATTCGGCTCAAAAATTAATAGATTATTTTGGCAACTTAAGAGAAGTTGGCGTCGATCATATCATTGTCAACATTCCAGAAGTCGAGCGGATGGATTCGTTGGAAATTTTAGCCACAGATGTACTGCCAGCCGTTCATGCGATGGCGTAGGATAGAAATAAGCAGCTTAAGGTGTATAGCTCAGCAAGGCCTGATCTAATTCGTCGCGAAGCTGTATGGAAATGTCACTCGTGAGGCCAAACGGCCGTTCCCACACAATTTCAACTGGCTGATCAGGCAAAAATGGGCCGGGCCAGCTAACAGCGTGGGTGCCATCAACCAACAAAGTAAGCGTGCCGGAGGTAACGGCCGTTACCTGCAAACCAATCTCTGCCCCAGTAGACGTTTCATCCAGTCGCAGTGCGCCAAACTCATTGGCCATGTCAAAGCTGCCCAGATTGTGAACTGGATACCAACGCTCCAACCATTGCTTGCTTTGTCCTGCATCCAGCGAGACGTACGTCCAGAAGTCGGGCGTGACGCCGCTGCTCCACATCTCCACGTAGACGCTATCGTCGTTGGTGTACAGATGTGGTTCCAGATTGGCGGGGCCGAAGAATTTATTGCCGGGCATTTGTGTTTCATCAAAGACGCGCACAATGCCTTGCTGGGTGGTGTGGTCATAGACGCCGGTGAAGCCTGCGCTCAAGTTCGGCGCAAAGAAGCCGAAATAATGGGTCCAGTCGCCGTAAATGTGGAAGAAACGGCCGTTATGCTCCGGCCAGTTCATCCATTCCCCAGCGTTGGGCAGATAATCGGCATTCGCGTCACGGGAATGTACCTGCACCTGGGTCGCCGGGATGATGAACTCGGTCGTATCATTGGTGGTGTTATCACCCAGGGCGATCATGGCATTGAGCCAATATTGGTAGCTGTGGGAGACGGCCGTGTCGTTCACCACAAACGGCTCCAGCGTCATGTAATTGTGATCGCCGTTCAGCGAAATCGTTACCCCCACCGTCATTCCCGTCTGATCCTCTACATCGCTCACGGTGATAGACACGGTATCGCTCAACACCTCGGTCGTAAAATCCCAGGGGCGATATTCATTCAACCCGTGCTCATCGGTGGGGAAGGCCCACTCGATGCCACCGCTGGCCAGCCACCAGCCGCGCCACCCCCACGCCGTCGGCTTCAGCACCGGATTGGCATACAGCAGTTGGCGACCCGTCACCTTATCTTGCCAGCGGTAAAGCCTTCCACCCAGCTCTGGCAAAACGGTTACTGCGACATAGCTGTTGTGCAATGTAATCGCGATAAACGTACGGTCAATCAGCGGCTTTTGAAAGACGCAATCATGGTTGAGGCGTGGGTACGGATACACAAAATCCCCCGGCGCAGTGGCAATCACGCATTCTGGATGGTCATACTGGTACGATGAAATCGTAATCGTCCCCTGCTCAAGCCAGGGCGCTCCCGGCTCAATGGGCGGCGGCGTTGGCGTTACAGGCATCCCATCCCGCAAAACGAGCGGCAGATAAGCCATCGGCTCCGGCATCCCGCCGACCTGCGCCACCGCTACCGAATCCGCAGACGACTGCGCCGCCAACAGTAACACTACAAACAAACTTAAACCAAGCACAAATGGAAAAACAGCAGATTTCGCACTTTTTTCTCTGCGCCGGCAATCCAGGATTGCATGCGCCTTTGCGTTAAATTGTTTCACAAACTGGGATTTGCTCCGCCCGGCATGCATCTCACTACCTCCGTGCATACCCACTTTGGCGGAAAGTTCTGCAACAGGCTGCCCAAACGGGTACACTTCAAACGATTAACGAAGCACATGCCACAGTATCAACGCACCGCGTCAAAATGTCTATGAATAACCCGATAATTTGATAAATTAGACAAGCCCCCTTGACAGAAAGTATTGATATTGTTAATGTGTAGCCTAACGACATATTGGCAAGCTACACATCATCCAGAATATAAAGTAATTATGGAACAAAATCAACCCTTGAGGGAAGCAACATTTCTTATTTTATTAAGCCTGCTTCCTAAACCCAGGCATGGGTATGCCATCATGAAGGATGTAGAAACCTTGAGTAATTCTCGAGTACAAATGAGTACCGGCACACTTTATGGTGCGCTAAAAAGGTTACTTGAACAAGAGTGGATTGAACGCCTGGACGATACCGTGATTGCGGGGCGTGAACGCAAATTATATCGGCTAACGGAGTTAGGCCAGCGCTTCCTAGACGCTGAAACTGCACGATTGCAAAGCCTTGTGGTGGCAGCTCAGCAACGCACGTCTGTTTCTAGCGCATAAACAAATTCCAATAATGACCGCATCTTTGCCGGCGGCGTGGAATCTTACCAGGTGTGGCAAGGTGAAGGGAACGGCCGTTTCACGGCTATGAGTAGAATCAACTATAGGACTGAAAATGAATAAAACGATGCCAGTGCAAGTTCAACCTACAATGGGCAACACTGTTTTCTTCTTTCTGTGGATTGGCGTCAACATAGTCGGTTGGGCAGCATGGATTGGCCTAGCAACTACTCCTAGTATTTTTACGACCTCCAATCTTCTCACTCTTCTCGCCTTTTGCATCCTCGGTGGTGGATTAGGAGGCGCACAGTGGGCTTTACTCAGGCAAAGATTTCCGATTATTTGGTATGAATGGACAACTGCCTCGCTCCTTGGGTTTGGACTTGGGCTATATGCGCTGCTTTGGGCGGCACTGCGTGATCGCTACCTCGTTTTTAGCCCGCCCGGAACGCCAATCCTTGAATGGGATCCGCTCATTGGCGGCGCGCTGCTGGGTCTCGCGTTAGGCTGTTGTCAGGCAATTGCCTGGAGACCCAGACAAGGTCGTATTCTGGTGTGGATTGTGGTGAACGTGATGGCCTGGTCAGTGGGCATGTTTTTGCCTCAGCTAGCGGCTTTCCTTTTGCGGGATGTGCTTGCCGTTAGCAACACACCGTTGCTGTCCACATTGTTTCCCGTCTTTTTTGCGGCTGCGGGCACGGGTCTTGTTTTGGTCTGGTTTTCAGGAGAGCAAAATGAGTTGGATGAACGAGCATGAATGGGGTTTGCGAACGGCCGTTTTGGGGCTGTTATTGTTGGGCTTTTTAGGTCCTTGGAGGCACCCGGAGGATAAAGTTAGTGTGATGCCATGAGCTTGGCTGCGCGATTTTTTGTTCGCTTATATACCGGCATGCTGCGTTTATACCCAGCCAGTTTTCGTGATGAATTTGGGGAGGAGATGATGTCCATTTTCGCAGATTCTGTTGCCGACACGTATCATCAGGGAGCCAGCGCATTGGTGCGTCTTTACGTGAAGGAACTGGTGGATTTACCATCTGGCCTAGCGGTAGCATACAAGAGCGAATTTGCTTACAGGGAGGTAGTCATGCATCGGAAAGCAGATTGGCGTATTTGGCCTTCGTGGATTGTATTACATATATTGAGCTTTCCTCTAGCAGCGTTGCTTATGCTAGCAATTGTTATCACCGTTAACGGTATTTTCGTTCCGTATCAAAAGTGGACAACCGCCCAATACGTGCAATTACCAACTTTGACACTCGGGTTTGCCCTCGTAACTGGAACCCTTCAGTGGCTTTTACTCCGGAGATATTTGCGTCATGGAACATCATGGGGGTTGGCAACTATCCTGGGTTGGTTAGTAGCAGGGCTTCTTGCATACTTAAGCTGGTTGATTGTTGAAAGTTTGGGACATTCTGGCAACGAATTGATTACGGCCGGGAGCATATTCGTTATCAGTGGCGTTATTGTCGGGCTGTTTCAGTATCGAGTCTTGCGACAAATGGTAACAAAGCCAAGCTGGTGGATCGTTGCCAGCGTCAGTGGCTACAGCAGCCTCATCTTGCTTGTCATACAACCTGCTGCCTCCATCCTTGAATTCGTCTTTTTAATCACATTGCCAGCGATAATCACGGGGGGCGTACTTTTCCTGCTTTTGCAACAAACTAGAGTAACTGTGTCTGAGCCTATCACGACAAGCATTCCACTTACCAATAAGTCACAGGCAAAAAGAAAACCAAAAAGTGTGCGGGTAACAGCCAGCGTTCTCGCTTTTATACTTTTTTGTCTGGTCGCTCCTTTGGTATGGACTGTGGGGCAGCTAACTTTGGCAAAGGCAGATGGCATTTATAATACGCCTGAAGAGGCCATGACGGCTAAAATAATGAGAGATTCGGGCGAGTATGAAATAGAGCGAATAGATATTCTTGACGCCAAACCTAACTATCAAGACGGCCGTCTTCCTCACGTCTGGTTTGTTGGTGCCAACGTTTATGGAGATTTTCGCCCTGATGGTAAGTCTACAGCACCCAAGGGATATTACGGTGGTGGCTCTTTCTTCATTAAAGTTGCGGATGGATGGGTACATGTGCCGGAAGGGGCCTTTCCAGGGATGATAGGGCGGGTAATGGCCTGGTATGAGCTTGAAGGCTGTTGTTCGACCGAATAGTTGCTCAGCCAGTAGATGGTAACGGCCGTTACGCCACCCGCCCTTACCTTCATCTTTGCTGACGGTATTTTGAAAGAGGTAAAACATGCTGTGGCTAAATAAACACAAGCGTATTTGGCGAATTATCATACTGGCATTATTCTTGATTGCCCTCATTGGTCCTTGGGTATTTGAACAAATCCACGTTCCGGCGGAATATCATTGCTCTCCCCCGAACTTTCGGCTAGAAGGCGATTTCTGTGGCACTCCTCTGTCGGGGATTTGGATTTTTACCGCGATAATTGGGAACTTCTTCCGTGCAGCAGCAAGGCTATTTACAGGAACACTCACGCTTGTTAACTTTTCCCGCGAGTTGCTTTTTAGTGTGCTTTACCTCTTTCTGGTACTGCCTTTTTTGACAACACTGCTGCTGATTTTACGCAAAAACCAACGCTTTTGGTTTCAAAGAATACGTTGGAGCTTGGCAGTTGGGATTGCCTTGCTTTATTTGGTTCTGTCACACTTTTTTATGTACCCTCTGAAATTATGGGGCTTATCACTGTACATTGTTGTAGCGACTGCCGCTCTAATCTTGGAACTTATCGTCTTTAGGTCGATTAAAATATAATAGCCCAAATTCCACCAAACAATGCCAGAGAATAAGTCCGGTGATAAACGAATTGCCTTGAGGACTTTTGAAATCTTTTCCAGAGTGAATGCGTTTGGATTTATTGGCCAAGGCCCGATAAATCTGTGTGGAGGGGACAAATGAAAAAGTTCAAACAGTTTGCGAACAGCTATCCGCTGGCCTTTGTGTTCATGATGATCGTGTTGCTGCTCCTGTTGATGGGCGGAGGTGCGGCCGCAGCAGTGGGCTTGTTGGGGTTTGCCATGACAGACGTTATGCCCCAGATTATCGGACAGCTTGTAGCTACCCTGGGCTTCTTACTCATTTTGTGGCACTTTGATTGGCTCAAGCCTGCCGGGATTTTGCATCTAGGCAGCCGCCGCATATGGTTCATAACGCTCATTCTCCTGATCTATACGGGCCTGGTGCTACTCTATGCCTTTTTTGGCACCTTACGCGTTGATCTATCTCTGCGCCCAAAAATGGCACCGGCTCTGATACACACAACGCTGGCCGGGGTCATGGAGGAAATTTTGCTGCGGGGGCTTGTCTTGTATGCCCTTGTGTCGCGCTGGGGTCACAAACGGCGCGGGGTGGTAACGGCCGTACTGGTTAGTGCTTTGTTATTTGGCGCACTCCATTTTTTTAACCTGGCAACTGGAGAATGGAATATCACCGCTCTGCAGGTCTTAGAGGCATTTGTCTCGGCAATATTGTATGGTGGGCTGGTACTCGTTGGTGGCTCCGTTTGGCCTGCGGTAGTTCTGCACAGCGGGATCAATCTTCTGGCCAATATCGCCGCCCTCAACAATCCAAGGTTTGCCATGACGGCCTCAATTTACTGGACGTTCATTTTGCTGGAACTGCCCACTGTTATTTATGGTGGCTACCTCTTGGCCAAAGTCAGCTTGAATTTCTCAGATAGACCCGCTAGAGTCGCTACGACCATGCTTTGAGTTAGCGTAACTTTCTAGAGACTGGCCAGTGCCGTACTCAGGCCATTAGTTCGTCTAATTCAGTGGATAGAGCGTTAAGTTCGGCCTGGGCAACGGCCGTTTCCCTCTCCAACTCTTCTTTCCGCCCACCTTTAGCCCGTGCTAGTTGAAAGGTGAGCTGCGCCAGCCACCCCTCGGTTTCCTCAATTTGCTCGGTGAGTTCGCGGATACGGCGGTTGCGCGCCCGGCGGCCTTCGGTGGTGAACTGTGCCGGATCGACGACATCCTCGATCCAGTCCAGGTTGACGGAGGGCAGTTCTTTCTCTTTGGTAGGCAAGGCCACTTTGGAAGAAATGGTGGTGATAGCCGCTTCGCCGCCCTCTTTGGTGGCCAGAAACTCTTGGTACGTACCGTCAAAAATGTGCAAATGTTCGTCACGCAGCTCCCAAATTTGGGTAGCCAGACGATCAACCAGGTAGCGGTCGTGGCTAACCAGCACAATCGTGCCGTCGAACTGCTCCAGCACCGCTTGAAGTGCCTCCTGCGAGGGGATGTCTAAATGATTGGTCGGCTCATCCAGCAGCAGGAAGTTGGCTTCATCCAGTGCCAGCAATGCGAGTGCCAGCCGCCCCCGCTCACCGCCGCTCAAATCCCCCACCTGCTTAAACACATCGTCCCCTCGGAACAGATATTGCCCCAAATAGTTACGCCCCTCTTCAGGCGACATCGCTTTGTGTGCCAGCACCTCATCCAGCACGCGCCGGGTGACGTCTAGCTGCTCATGCCCTTGGGCAAAGTAGCCGCGCACCAGGCCATCCCCCAGCCGAATCTTGCCCCGCAGCGGCGAAATTTCGCCCATGAGGGTACGCAGGAAGGTGCTTTTGCCGCTGCCGTTGGGGCCAATCAGAGCCACGCAATCCAGCCGCTCCAGGTTGATGTCGTCACAGTTGAACAGGACGTTGCCGGGATAGCCGATGCGCAGCTTTTTGGTACGCAGCACAAAGCGGCTGCCGCGCTGCTCTGGCTTTAGCTTGATTTTGAGCTTGGGCCGGCGACTGGTGGGCGTGGGCAACTCTTTGATACGCTGGGCGGCTTCGTTAACGGTGAAGGTGCGGACGCGCTCGCCTACCTGCAGCCAGCTTTTCCCCTGCATCCCCAGCACGCCCAGCTCTTCAATAAGTACAAGGTCGCGGGTAAGCCGCTTCAGCTTACCTTTGGCGATGTCGGTTTTGCCCCCAGCGATATTTTTGCGGATGAAGGCCAGTTCTGCCTCTAGCCGGGCCATCTCGTTGGCAAAGACGGTTTCTTCGTGCTGCCACTCAACTTCCCGCTGCTGGACGTAGGTGCTGTAGTTGCCTTTGTAACTTTTCATGCCAGTGCGTTCCATCGCCCACACCTGGTTCACCACGCGATCTAAAAAGTAGCGGTCGTGGCTGACGATGAGCAGGCAGCCGTCCCAGGTGCGCAACGTTTTTTCCAACCATTCGATAGCGGCCGTATCCAGATGATTAGTCGGCTCGTCGAGGATGAGCAGATCGGGCTTTTCCAGCAGCAGCCGCCCCAGCAAAACGCGGGTTTTCTGCCCGCCGCTGAGGTGTGTTAGCGGCACCTCCCACTCATCTGGCGCAAAGCCCAGCCCGTGCAAGACGCGCTTGATGTCGTGTTGGTAATCGTAGCCGCCGCCGTGCTCGTAGAGGGTTTGAATACGGCCGTACTCATCCAGCACCTCCTCCCCCATCTCTCCAGCCTCCATTTTGGCCTCTAATTCACGCAGCCGCGTTTCTTGGCCTCGCAGTTCATCAAAAACGGAGAGCATTTCCTCGTACACTGTGTTGTCTTGCCCGGCAAAAGTGAGTACCGCCTCCTGCCGCAAGTAGCCCAGCGTGAGATTTTCGTCTCGCTTAACGGCGCCGCCCGTTGGTTCCAACAGCCCCGCCAAGATGAGCAGCAGCGTCGTCTTGCCCACGCCGTTTGGCCCTACCAGCCCCACCCGATCTTTGGCGTGCAGCAACACTGAGACGTTCTCAAACAGATCGTCAGCGCCGAAGGCGTGTTCCAGTTCCATGGCCTGCAAAATAACCATGCGGGAATGATAGTTGGGGGTGCGTTTTGGGGCAAGCGGCGCAAGTGGTGATTTTAGTCTTTGGTTTTGCTTCTTTTTGTTACTGTCAGACCTGCCAACACCTCTTTTACTGTAAAGGGTGTAGGTTTGTGAGACAACGTTTTAGGAGGTGTTTCATGTTTACCCATTTGTTACTGCCTCTAGATGGATCCAAACTGGCTGAGGCCGCCTTGCCTATAGCAACGGCCGTTGCTGAAAAGTTTGATAGCAAAATCACGCTTGTGTCGGCTGTGCATTTGCCCTACTACGTGGGGGATGGCCTCGACTTTGCAGAAGTGTATGGTGCCATCAGCCACAACATGGAAGATGAGGCCAAAGCGTATCTACGCAATGCCCAAAAAGCACTCTTGGCATTAGGCCTTCACGTCAATATTGAAATCATCATCGGCCAATCACCCGCGGAAGCGATTCTGCTTGCTGTTGAAAAGGTAGCGGCAGATGTGATTGTGATGAGTACCCACGGGCGCGGTGGCGTGATGCGCTGGGTGTTTGGCAGCGTTGCCGACAAGGTGCTGCGCAACGCCCGCATCCCTGTTCTGCTGGTACGCAATCCCCAAGACGATGAGCCTGCGTTTAATGTAGAACTGCCAGCCATCGAAGATTTAGAGGATATTCGCGCCCAAAATGAGCCAACGGGATAAGAGGCATGAACCATGATCAAGGAAAAACCAATTTACGTAACCAACCTGGGCCTGGCTGAGCTAAAAAAGGAGCTAGCGCACCTGCGCACGGTCAAGCGGCCAGAAATTGTGGAGCAAATGCAGGAAGCCAAAGGGAATGGCGACTGGATGGATCAGACTGAGTACATGCTCGTTGAGGCGGAACTTGGGTTTATTGACGGCCGTATTCAGGAACTCCAACATATGCTAGACAACGCCGAAATCATTGAACAAGGTAATGAAGATAATGTTGTCAACATCGGCGAAACGGTCACTCTGCAAGCCAGCGATGGTGAAATCGAGCAGTACACCATCGTCGGCGTGGCAGAAGCCAATCCCAGCCAGGGCTTTATCTCCAACGAATCCCCCCTCGGCCAAGCACTGCTGGATCATCTGGTCGGGGAAGAGGTCATCGTCCACGCACCCGCTGGCGAAATTCGCTACCGGATTTTGACCGTCACCCCCCGCACGCAATCTGCCAACTAGAAGCCATTGAGGAAGCCTATCTTTTCAATGGCAACATCATTGCTTAGGCAAAGCGGCCAGGGCAAAAAAGGCAGGGCGTGGGGAGCCATCTGGCCGCAGCAAGCTGTAGCCAGATTCGCTAAAAGCATCACCCAGCCAGGGAGCAAAGTTCAAATTCCACAAAATCATCGGGCCAACCGAAGGTATGTTGTGTGCCAAAGCATAGGCTTGCTGCGTGTATTCGGCCTGCTGCCACTCCGTCACGTTGTTCATAAATTGTGCCCCCGCGGGAGGCAGCTGGCTAAACGATTCAAAACTACCCCAGCCAAATTCTGTCGGCCAAAGCAGCTTGCCCGTCACGCCAAATTCGGCTAGCAATGCAGCATAATCATCCAGCGTGTCCTGGAAGAAAAAGCTGGGATGGTCGTTGTGGCTAGGAACTGTTACGTCTGGGTTGGCAAAGGTGGCATTGGGCGGATTGGCCCAGCCGTATGGATGCACACCAAAGCCATCCACAACCTCCGCTACGCCAGCCGCCAACATCCCTCGGAAATAGACGCGGTCGTCAACGGCCGTTACCCCATCATTAATCCCCGTTACCGCAGGCGCACCGCTAATGACCAGCGCAGTGGGGTCACCAGCCCTCACCCCGTCAGCCCCAAAGCGAACCAGTTTCACAAGTGCAGCCGCCTCTAGCGGTACGCCGTTCCATTCGCGCTGCAAGTTGGGTTCGTTCCACAGCTCGTAGGCGGCAACTTGCCCCGCGTATTTGCTGGCCAAATGCTGCATAAAATCGCGGTAGAGGGCGTACTCTGCTGGTGGGCCATCCAATTCGGCGGTGGGGCGGCTCCACTCTGGTGCCTTAGCCACGCTGAGCATCACCTGAATCCCGCTGGCGTTGGCCCGAGCCACCAGCGCGTCCAAATCGGCAAAACGCTCCTCCGAAAATTGATCGGGATACGGCTGAAATAACTTCCACGATACTTGTGCCTTCACCCAACCCACACCCAGTGCCTCCAGTTGGGCAACTAATTCAGGCACATCAACCCGATGCAAATAAACCTGCACACCAATCTGGTCGCGGTTGAGTGTGGGACCACTGTATTCAGGGTGAGTTGGCGTTGGGCTGGCGGAGGGTAGCGGAACGGCCGTTTCCGTTGGCACCAGGTCTGGGACAGCAGCCGGTTCATCGCCGCTGGTGATGGGCAAAAAAATTGTGCTACCAGTGGGCTGGGCAGTTGGCGTGGGTGTGGGAACGGCCGTTGGCGTCACCGGCACCTCGCGGCAAGCGATTATGCCCAACACAAGCAGACAAAACAGAGTCAATTTCAGCTTAAAAACCATAGCTGCCCATTCTAAACCAGAACCTGACTGGCAACCTGTTTTTTCACGCCCTGCTTAACCCCATCCTTTTTTCGGTGGCAAATTGGGAACCAAATGGAAACGGCCGTCGTTTAAGAACCAAGTGTATACACAGAACGCCAAATTTTACCGTCAAAAAGATTCTCGTTAAAAGGAACCCATCATGAAAATGTACACCAAACGCTCCATATTATTCTTGCTCATTGCCGCTCTGCTGCTGGTCGCCTGCGGTGGTGGAGAACCGGCAGAACAAACAGACCCCATCGCCATTGAAACTTCGCGGGATGAAGATAGAGATAGCAGCGCACCCATTGCCAGTGGCGGCCAAACGGTTGAAGTAACCCGCGTTATTACCGAAACGGTTACGGAAACAGTCATTGTTGAAGCTGAGGAAGTGATGGAAGATAGCTTTGACAGCGCAGCCGATGCCGAAGCCCCGCCTGCACCGCTGGCGACCGCTCCTGCCTCTACATCTGGCGAATCTATTGTCATTCCCGCGCCAACCCCACAACCAGCAGCTACGCCCTCCGCCATGTTTTTTGAGGAGTATGGGGTCAATCCCTACATTCTGACAGAGGTCGATAACCTCTCTACTTTCTCGCTAGATGTGGATACAGGCAGCTACAGTATTGCCCGCCGCTACCTGCAAGATGGACTGATGCCGCCGCCAGAAGCGATTCGTGTGGAGGAATTTGTCAACTCTTTTGACCAGGGCTACCAGATTCCACCCAACACCGACTTTGCCGTCTACGCCGACGGGGCACCCAGCCCGTTCCACACCGATGGCACTTACTTTTTGCGGATTGGGGTGCAGGGGTATGAAAGTTCTGAAGAAGTACGGCCGTCTGCCGCCCTCACCTTTGTCATCGACGTATCTGGCTCAATGGCCCAAGAAAACCGGCTGGGTCTGGTAAAACAATCACTAGAAATCTTGGTAAACCGGATGCGTGCCGATGACACTATTGCCATCGTCGTTTACGGAGATGATGCTCGCGTGGTGCTGAACCCCACCAACGGTTCAGATCGCAACACTATCCTCAATGCCATCTACGGACTGCGAACCGAAGGCTCTACTAATCTAGAGGCTGGCTTGCTGTTAGGGTACGAGATGGCCAACCGCGCCTACAAGTTTGATGGCATTAACCGCGTCATTTTAGCCAGCGACGGTGTCGCCAACGTTGGCAACACCAATGCAGATGACATTGCTGCCCAAATTCGGGGCTATGCTGACGCGGGCATCCAGCTCACCACCATCGGCTTTGGCCTGGGCAACTACAACGATGTGATGATGGAGCAGCTTGCCGACCAGGGCGACGG